>JASIAO010000178.1 GCA_030041955.1 Acidobacteriaceae bacterium
CAATCCCTGCCCGCCGGAGCGCGTGCCGGAGCCCGTCCCGGGCGGATTCGCGCATGAAGACAGCTCTAATTATTGGCGCCGGGCCCGCTGGGCTGACGGCGGCTCTCGAGTTGCTGCGGCGCAGCGACGTGCGCCCAATTGTGCTGGAGGCGAGCGAGCGCATCGGGGGGATTTCCTGCACGATCCGGCATAACGGCAACCGCATGGACATAGGCGGGCACCGGTTCTTTTCCAAGAGCGACCGGGTGATGGACTGGTGGACAGAGCTGATGCCGGTCGCCTCCGGCGAATCCAGCGCCGGGATGCATGCGATCCACTACCAGAACAAGCAGCGAATGGTTGCAGCGGGCGACGGCGCTCACGAGGACGCGGACCTGGTGATGCTGGTGCGGCCGCGCAAAAGCCGGATCTATTTCCTGCGCAGCTTTTTCGATTATCCGCTGGCATTGAATGGGCAGACGCTGCGGCAACTGGGGCCGTGGCGGATGACAAAGATCGGCATCGGCTACCTCCGGGCGAAGATGTTCCCGCGCAAGAACGAGAAGACGCTGGAAGATTTCCTGATCAACCGGTTTGGGACGGAGCTGTACCGCACGTTTTTCAAGTCATACACGGAGAAAGTGTGGGGGGTGCCGTGCGACCAGATCAGCGCTGAGTGGGGCGCGCAGCGGATCAAGGGCCTTTCGCTGCGGACGGCCATCGCGCACTTCCTCAGGAAGACCTTCTCAAAGAAAAAATCCGACGGAATCGCGCAAAAAGGGACGGAAACCTCGCTGATCGAGCGGTTTCTGTATCCGAAGTTCGGGCCGGGGCAGCTTTGGGAGCACGTCGCGGATTTGGTGAAGGAAAAAGGCGGCGAAGTGCGGATGGGCTGGCGGGCGCGCAAGCTGCACATCGAAGGCAATCGGGTCGTTTCAGTGGAGGCGACGGACGCGCAGGGCGCAACGCATATTGTCCCTGCCGATTATGTGTTTTCGACCATGCCGGTGCGGGAGTTGGTGCACAGCCTCGACGTGGAGGTTCCGGCGGAAGTGCGCGCAGTGGCGGACGGGCTGATGTACCGGGACTTCATCACAGTGGGACTGCTGGTGGACAAGCTGGCGGTAACGGAGCCGGATGGCAGCCCGCTGAAGGATACGTGGATTTACATCCAGGAACCGGATGTGCAGGTAGGGCGGCTGCAGATCTTCAATAACTGGAGCCCGTTCATGGTGGCCGATCCAACGCGGGTGTGGATTGGCCTCGAATACTTCTGCTACGACACGGACGAGCTGTGGAAGATGCCGCATGAGGAGATGGCGCGGTTCGCGATCGCCGAAGTGGAGAAGATCGGGATTCTGCGCGCGGCAGATGTGCGGGACTGGAAGGTGGTGCACGTGCCGAAGACCTATCCGGCGTACTTCGGGACTTATGACCGCTTCGACGAGATCGTGCGCTACATGGACCGATACGAGAATTTGTTCCTGGTGGGCCGCAACGGCATGCACAAGTACAACAACCAGGACCACTCCATGCTGACCGCGATGACGGCGGTGGATCAGATTGCGGCGGGGAAGATCGACAAGGCGGCGCTGTGGCAGATCAATACCGAGCAGGAGTATCACGAGGAGAAAAAGTAGGGGATACGGGTTATGTTACCCAAGGCAGAATGTTCACCCCGGGGATGAAACGCGGATCAGCGCGTCAATCGGAACACAACATGGTCCTCTAAGTAGTCAATCTGAAGATTCCAGCCCGCCGCGCGGGCGCGGTCCTGCCACGTCGTCTCGAAAATCTTTCGATAGTCATCAGCAGCGATCATCTGCCGCAGGTGGGTCGTGCGTTGGTACAGTTCAAACCAGCGCGGCCGCAACTGAACGATGGCTGCGTGGTCGTTCAGAGTCTGAAGCGTGACCGGACGAACAAAAAGATGCGCCTGTTCCCAGCAGAGAAACAAGACGAAAGCCTCTTGCAGCGAGACCATCGGAACCCAGGTCCTTGCCTGCAGCGCGTATCCTTCACCGTCCTTGAAAAAATCGAGTGCAAAGTCGCGGCCCTTTTCTTCCCTGAGCAGATTGAACACTCTGATCTGCTCCGTCACGCGCCATTCATCCCGCATCCAGGCCTTTTGCTCCTCGCTCACGTCCGGGAAGCTTGACGTGGGCAAAGGACCGATCTGATCCAGGCGAATGAAGATGGCCTCCACATGCTGGAAATACCACTGCGAGCCCTCCACAAGCAGGGTGAAGCAGAATGGCGTCTTCGTTCCGCCCGCGCCGGTCAGCGCAAGGATGCCATAGATCTGGTTTCCCACGCGGTGCAACTCCGGCCTCTCCTTCCAATCTTCAGGGCGCGCAGTGCGCCGGATTTGATCGAGCACACGCATCAGCGGTTCGCGCTGCCCTGGCTCATAAGGCCGGATCCGCTCAGCCGTGATGCGCCCTGCCACCAGCTGAGCGGTGAATTCGTTCCAGATTACCTGGTTAGGGTCCGCCTGCGCAGGCGCCGCCATGGGCCAGACCGCGATGAGCGTCAGAATCAGAAGGCCTTTCATCATGCCTCTCGCTGCTGTGCATCCTACTAATCCGTAACCCGTAAACCCTGTTTTTCCTCACTCCCACAGCACGGTATGCCGCCGCAACCACCAGCATGGCTGAGCGCCGGCATGAGGGAAAAGGGCGCGGACGCAGGAGATCTGCTCGGTGCCGACGAAGTCGTACTCTTCCTTGTTGCCCTTGAGCGAGGTGGAGAGGTATTCCTGCACCTGGACGGTGTCGAAGGCCGAGCCGCGCGCGATGCGAATGCGGAAGGCGGTCCAGTCGGCGAGCCACAGCACGATGGCGGCCACGATGACGACCTTCCCAAGCAGTTCCAGCCAGCCGAGGAACATGCTGATTCTGGAGATTCCGGCTCTCTCTTGTTTTTCCACACGTATAACCTAAACCCTATAGGCTGGTGGGGTATGGAAATCGAGGCAATTCAGTCCGCTCTGCGCGAGGCAAAACTCGACGCCTGGCTGTTCTACGACCATCATCATCGGGATGCTCTGGCGGGGGCCATTCTCGGGCTGCCGGAAACGGGCCTGGTGAGCCGGCGGTGGTATTACGTGATTCCAGCCGAGGGCGAGCCCCGCAAGCTGGTGCACCGCATCGAGTCGGGCAAGCTGGATTCACTGCCCGGATCGAAGGGCGTCTACTCGTCGTGGCAGGAGCTGGAGCAGAGGCTGGACGCGATGCTGGCCCCATGGGGGCGCATTGCGATGCAGTACTCGCCGCGCAACGCAATCATGTACGTCTCGATGGTGGACGCGGGGACGGTGGAGCTGCTGCGCGCGATGGGCAAGACGATTGTGAGCTCCGCGGACCTGGTGAGCCGCTTCCAGGCGGTGCTCACGGAGGAGCAGATTGCCAGCCACTACGAAGCCCAGAAGGCGCTGGATGAAATTGTGGAAGAAGGCTTCCTGATGATCGGGAATCGCGCGCGCTCAGGGTGGCCGACGACCGAGCACGAGATGATGGTGTGGTTCCAGGATGCGATGCGGCGCGCCGGACTCGTTTGGGATCACGGGCCGAACGTTTCAGTGAATGAGAACAGCTCGGACTCGCACTATGAACCCAGGCCCAATTCCAGCCGGCAGATCCGCAGCGGAGATTTTCTGCTGATCGACATCTGGGCGCGCAAAGACCGCCCCGGATCGTGCTGGTACGACATTACCTGGACCGGAGTGGTGGGGCGCGAGCCCACCGATCGCGAGCGGCTGATCTTTGCCGTCGTGCGCGACGCGCGCAACGCGGCCATCGATGCGGTGAAGGACGCGTTCGCGAACGGCAGGCCGATTGCGGGGTTCGAGGCGGACGATGCGGCGCGCAGCGTCATCACCCGTGCCGGCTACGGACAGTACTTTACGCATCGCACCGGGCACAACATCGGGACCGAATTGCACGGCAGCGGAGCCCACCTCGACAATCTGGAGACGCATGACGAGCGGCGCATCCTGCCCTTCACGTGTTTTTCCGTGGAGCCGGGGATTTATCTGCCGGAGTTCGGCGTTCGCAGCGAAGTGAACATGATCACGAGAGAGCATGAGGCTAGAGTGACGGGGAGGATCCAGGAAGAACTCCTGCGAATCTGACTACACCCTATCCGCCGCACCCTGTATCATCATTTGGAGATGGCCTCGAAAGCGCAGCCCCCAACACCCCCCACAAACCAGGGATTCGTCTATTCGGCGCTCTTGCTGGGCTGGCTGATTCCCGGCGCGGGACACCTGATTACGCGCCACTGGATACGCGCGCTGCTGCTGTTCCTGGCGATCACGGCGATGTTCGCACTGGGCCTTGCGATGCAGGCCAAGGTGTACACAGCAAACACAGGTGATCCACTGGACATGCTGGGTTTTGCGGGCGACCTGGGGACAGGCGCGCTCTACTTTATCGCGCGCATCTTTTCGCTGGGGCAGCCGACGGTGCAGCTGGTGACCGCAGACTACGGAACGAAGTTTGTGGTGGTCGCGGGGCTGCTGAATTTCATCTCGGCGGTGGATGCGCACAATCTGCGCATCGGGAGGAAAGTCTAGATGATGGCTTTCTCCCACTTCACCTCGGTGCTGTTGTTCGCCACGTTTGCCTCGGTGGTCTTCGCGATCACGCAGCGATCGACGCCGCGGGGGATGGTCCGGTATGGCGCGTTTTGCTGGGTGCTGTTCGTGGGATCGGTGATCGCCGCGAGCTGGCTGATGTATTTCCTCCGGAAATAGCGTCGCGCGGGACTTGCCTGCTCTTTTTGCTCAAACTTCCCTGCTCTCCTTGCCGGGTTCGGTGCATCTGGGTAGGTAGTCCGCCCAGGTAATCGCCAAGGTACATGGCGGCGGCGATGGTCCGCGCAGGCTGGGGAATCGGTCTACGCTTAAATCATGGCGCATTACGCCCGGTGCGGAGGTTTTTCGCCGCGACTTGAGCGCGCTTACCGGGTTAATAGAGTTTCAGGCGCATTGGGCGCGATCGGGCTATGGCAAAACCAGGGCTGATGAATCCGAGGCGGGGGCCCTTGAGTCGACGCGACTACCAGGGAGCGTTGACCCTGATAGAGGCTGGTCAGGATACGGTCGTCTTGGTTTTGCTTCGAGGAGGGTTTGGCGTATGAACGGAACCGGTCGAATGGGGATGATGGCGGTGTTGGTCAGCCTGGCGCTGACGGGTGCGGCGATCGCGCAATCCGCACAACCCTCGCAAAATCAACAGAACCAGCAGAACCAGGGTCAGGGTCAGAGTCAGAGTCAGAGTCAGGATCAGACAACGGGCGTGTCGCAGCCGCCGCCGGACTCGACGATTCAGGCGACCGAAGTTCTGTCGCCTCCGGACTCGACGCCTGCACCCACTAAAGCGAAGCCGTCGGCCGCGATTCCG
>JASIAO010000179.1 GCA_030041955.1 Acidobacteriaceae bacterium
CCCGCATAAATCCAGCTCAACCGCGATCTTCGTCTTCGCTGAGCTGCTTCCGCTCCTCGCCATCACCGCGCTCTACATCTGGATGATGGTCTCGAGCCACGCCCTCTGGGCTGCGCGCCGCGAGCAAGCCTCTGCGCCGAACGCCCTCAAAGTCGAAGTCACCGGCGTCCAGTTCCAGTGGTACTTCCGCTATCCCGGCAACGACGGCGTCTACGGCGCCACCCTCCCGCGTCTCGTCAACGCACCCGCCGGCAACCCTCTCGGCCTCGACCCACGGGACCCGCACAGCCGCGACGACATCGTCTCGCCGGTCCTGGTTCTTCCAGCCGGCCAGCCCGTCGACCTCACCCTGCGCTCCCAGGACGTGATCCACGGCTTCTTCATCCCCGGTATGCGCCTCAAGCAGGACGCCATCCCCGGCATGATCGGCCATCTCCGGTTCACGCCCGCCATCCCCGGCAACTACCCCATCCTCTGCTCGCAGGTCTGCGGACTCGGCCACGCCCGCATGCAGGCGCTGCTCCGCGTCGTCTCGCCCGCCGACTACCAGCACTGGCTCGCTTCTCGCGAGCAAATCCGCGAGGCAGCCCAATGATCTTCCCGAACGCCGTCAGGCATAGACGAGGTTTTGAAGGGGCACAGCTTCAGCTGTGCCATACAGAATCCCGAAGGGAGCTGGCTTTAGCCGCTGAAGGACGGTTCCTTCCACCTCCAAAGTCGCTCTCCGAGCCGATCATCGCTCGCAAATCCGCGACGCCGGGAGCGCCAGCTTGAACGCCGAGGCTAAGACCACCGTGAACCCATCGCGCCGCTTCTTCACCACCGACTCCCTCGCGCTCGCCCGTCTCTATCTCTTCCTCGGGCTCGCCGCCGTCGTCGCCGGAACCCTCCTCTCCCTCATCATCCGCATCCATCGCACCTGGCCTGCCTTCGCATTTCCATTCGCCGGGGTCCCCACTCCCGAGCAGTACCTCGCCGTCGTCACTATGCACGGCACGCTGATGATTTTCTTCGTCCTCACCGTCGTGCCCCAGTTTGCCTTCCCCAATCTCGTGCTCGCGCGCCAAATCGGCGCCCCCGGCATGGCCTTCCCGCGTCTCAACGCCGCCGCTTTCTGGGTCGCCCTCGCCTCGCTGCTCGTCCTTCTCGCTGCATTCTTCGTCCCGCAGGGCGCTCCCATCTCCGGATGGACCAGTTACCCGCCCCTCAGCGCCATCGCCGCTGCCGGTCCCGGCCAGGGCGCCGGTATGGACTGCTGGCTCGCCGCCATCGCCCTCTTTTGCCTCGCCGCTATCGCCGCGTCCATCAATTTTCTCATCACCATCGCTCTGCGCCGCGGCCCCGGCATGTCGTGGAGCCGCCTGCCCCTCACCGTCTGGTCCTGGCTCGCCAGCTCCGCGCTCACCGTCATCGCCTTCAGCGCGCTGCTCGCCGCCGCCGCCATGCTCCTCGCCGACCGCCACCTCGGCACCAGCTTCTTTGTCCCCTCAGGCGAGGTCATTAATGGGTTTGCCCTCACCGGAGGTGCCTCCGGCTCGCCCATGCTCTGGCTCCATCTCTTCTGGTTCTTCGGCCATCCTGAGGTCTACATCTCCATCCTTCCTGGCATGGGCCTCACCTCCCTGCTGCTGGCCAACTTCACCCGCCGCCCCGTCCCCGCTCCGCGCTTCATGCTCGCCGCCCTGCTCCTCATCGGCGTTCTCGGACTCGGCGTCTGGGGCCACCACCTCTTCGTCTCCGGCATGAACCCCTACGCCGGAACCGCCTTCGGCCTCACCACCATGGCTATTGCAATCCCCAGCTCCGCCGAAGTCCTCATCTGGCTGCTCATGCTCTTCCGCGGACGAATCCAGCTCAAAACCCCCGCGCTCTTCACCCTTGGCTTTCTGTCGTTCTTCATTTCCGGCGGCCTCACCGGACCCATCCTCGCCCAACCCGCGCTCGACGCCTACCTCCACAACACCTTTTTCGTCGTCGCGCATTTTCATCTTGTTATGGCAATGGCTGGCGTCTTCTCCATCTTCGCCGGCATCTACTACTGGTACCCGCTGCTCACGGGGCGGCTCATGAACGAAACCCTCGGCCATCTCCATTTCTGGATCTCCCTCATCGGCGCGTATGGGACCTTTTTCCCCATGCACCTCGCCGGACTCGCCGGTGAGCCGCGCCATTACGCGCAACTCGCCGGCCCCATCCAGTCCTTTGCTAACCTCATTCCCGTCGAGCGCGGCATTTCCTTCGCGGCCTTCATGCTCGTCGCCGCGCAATTCATATTTCTCTTCAACGTTTTCCGCAGTGCCCGCCATGGTGCGCCCGCCCCGGATAATCCCTGGCGCGCCACCACCCTCGAATGGGCTCCAATTTTGCATCCCACTACCTGGTGTTCGCCCTGCGCCTACGGTTCGGAATTCGCCCCACCCGACGACTTCCTTCCTCAGTGGCAGTCGCGCGCATCAATTCCCGATTCGCCGGTATCCACCCCCGGCAAATCGGGAGTAAGCTGATTACCACCCCAGGGGGAGTTGTCATGCCCGCCACCTTCACCCGCCATCAGGTCGAAGTCGAGCACCGGGACACCGGCTACGGCGGCAAGCCGCCCGTCGATCGCCGTCCTACCGGCGGCGGGGGCGGCGACGACAACTGGGATTCCCGTTCCTCCGGACGCCGCGGCCCGCGCGAGCTCCTCATCCGCTACCGCCTCGCCGTGCTCTCCGCGCTCGCCGGCGATTTCGTCTTCTTCGCTGTCCTCGTCAGCGCTTTCTTCGTCCGCCCCACTTCCGGTCACATCGATGCCAGCGCCAGCTTCATCTCCGACTGGCATCCCTTCGCCATTCCCCCAATCCTCTGGATCAACACCGCCATCCTCCTGCTCTCCACCGTCACCATCGAGATCGCCCGCCGCCAGCTCTTCCACGAAATCGACGTCATGGAAGAATGGCTCGGCCTCGGTCGTCCCGCCGTCAAACGCGCCGCACCCTGGCTGCTCACCACCATCCTCCTTGGCGGACTCTTCCTCACCGGTCAGTGGATCGCCTGGCAGCAGCTCGCCTCCCAGGGGTTGTTCTTTTCCACAAACCCCAACAGCCACTTCTTCTATCTCGTCACCGGAGCCCACGGCTTCCACCTGCTCCTCGGCATTGGCGCGCTCATCTTCGCCTTCATCGCCATGTTCCAGTTCAAACGCGTCGAGATGCGCCAGATCGCCCTCGATTGCACCACCTGGTACTGGCACGCCATGAGCCTCTTCTGGATCTTCCTCTTCACCCTCCTCGTCTGCTTCCAGTAACAGCGAGTATCCCGCAGCTCGCTTCGGGGATTCCGGCGCCTTGCTCGTACCGTGCATCTACTGATCACTGACAACGAAACGCTGAACGCCGTACCCTGATCGTTGTACGCTGCACGCTGCACGCTGTACGCTCGAAAGTGATGCGCTACCTCATCTTTCTTCTCGCCCTTGCCGGAGTCGCCGTCTCTTCGCTCGCCCTCCAGGTTCACTACTCCAATAAGATCGAGCCCTGCGACATCAACTCCCACTGGGATTGCGGCACCGTCAATCGCAGCTCCTACGCCACCGTGAGCGGCCTGCTCTGGCACCTCCGCGCCGCCCGTCACCCCGGCACAGCCACCGGCCCCGCGCCCCGCAGGGGATTCCCCGTCGCCACCATCGGCATCATCGGCTACGCCGTCATCGCCCTCTTCTCGCTCTTCCGCCGCCGTGGGCTCACCCTGCTCTTCGCGCTCGCCGGATTCGCCCTGGCCCTCTACCTCACCAACATCGAAGCCCACGTTCTCCAGGTCTGGTGCCTCTACTGCGTCATCTCCCAGTGCCTCATCGCCCTGATCACACTGCTCTCCATCGGCTGGCTCTTCGCGCGTCGTCCCCGCCGCGCCTGACCCGCACCCAACCGGCACAAACGCCGTATCATCGCTCAATACGCGCCAACCTCGCGCACGCTGCGATGCCCGCCACCCCGCGCAATCTCGTCCGCTGGCTTTTTTACTCGGACTCCGGCCCGCGCAACCGCTTCGTCCCGCGCTGGTTCGTCCTGCGTGCCCTCGCCGCCATCTACTTCTCCGCCTTCCTCGCCCTCGTCTGGCAGATCCGCGGCCTCATCGGCCCCGAAGGCATTCTCCCCGCGCAGCATTATCTCGGGCTCGTAGCACGCTCCTTCCCCGGCCTCCTGCGCTTCTGGTACGCCCCCTCGCTCTTCTGGATCTCCACCGGCTCCGGCTGGATGATGACCGTCACCTGGATCGGCCTCGCCGCCTCCCTCGCCGCCTTCTTCAATCTCTGGCCGCGCCTCAGCTTCTTCCTCTGCTTCCTCTGCTTCATCAGCTTCGTCGCCTGCGGCAGCGACTTCGCGAACTATCAGTCCGACGGCATGCTCCTCGAAGCCGGCTTCATCGCGCTCTTCTTCGTCCCGCGCGGCCTCTGGCCCGGCCTCGGCATCGATTCCCCGCCTCCACGCGCCGCGCTTTTCCTCCTGCAATACGAGTGGTTCCGCATCTACTTCGAATCCGGCATCGTCAAGCTCCTCTCCGGCGATCCCGAATGGCGCCACCTCACGGCCATGGACCACTACTACCAGAACGGTCCCCTCCCTACCTGGATCGGCTATTACGTCCAGCACTTCCCGCACTGGTTCCAGGTCGCCTCCGCCGGCGGCACCCTCGTCATGGAGCTGGCCGTCGTCTGGATGCTCTTCCTCCCCCGCCGTCTCCGCCTCATCTGCTTCTTCATCGTCACGCCCTGGGAAATCGGCGTCATCCTCACCGCAAACTACGCCTTTCTCAACTATCTCGTCCTCGTCCTCGGCTTTCTCCTCCTCGACGACCACAGCGTACGCTGGCTCATTCCCGCGCG
>JASIAO010000180.1 GCA_030041955.1 Acidobacteriaceae bacterium
TTCCCGTACGCGAGCGCGGAAGCGGGCGTGCTGGCGACGGCCGAGCAGCTGTTCCAGGTCAAGTTCCGGCGGATCGAGAATCCCGACGTCTGGAATCCGGCGGTGAGCGCGTGGGAAGTGTGGGATGGGACGGAGCTGGCGGGGCGGTTCTATCTCGATATGCATCCGCGCGAGGGCAAGGACAAGTGGTTCTCCGCGCATCCGCTCATTCCGGGCGTGCGCGGGCGGCAGTTGCCCGAGGCAGCGCTGATCTGCAATTTTCCCGAGCCGAAGGAGGGGAATCCCGGACTGATGCAGTATTCCGACGTGGTGACGTTCTTCCACGAGTTCGGACATCTGATGCATGCGCTGCTGAGCGGTCGCCAGGCGTGGGCGGGAGTCAGTGGCATTTCCACAGAAGGCGATTTTGTCGAGGTCCCGTCGCAGATGCTGGAAGAATTCTTCCGCGATCCGCGGCTGCTGGCCAGCTTTGCGCAACACTACGAGACGGGTGAGCCCATCCCGGCCGAGCTGGTGTTGCGCATGAATCGCGCCGGAGCGTTCGGACGCGCGGATTGGGTGCGGACGCAGCTTTTCTATACGACGTACTCATTGGAGACACACCGGTTCGCCCCGGCCACACTCGATCCGGATGCGCTGCTCGAGAGCCTGTATGCGCGCTTCCTGCCCTGGGCATGGATCGACGGCAATCGCATGTACGCGAGCTTCACGCACCTGGTCGGCTATTCGTCGAACTACTACACCTACCTCTTCGACAAGGTGATTGCGCTGGATTTCTTCAGCCAGTTTCCACGCGCGGCGCTGCTGGATTCGCCCGTTGCCATGCGCTACCGGCGGACTGTGCTGGAGCCGGGCGGATCGATGCCGGGGCGCGAGATCGTCCAGCAGTTCCTCGGCCGCAGCCAGTCCAGTGATGCGTTTACCGCGTGGATCGGCGAGGAATTTCAGCCCATGAGCGCGGCGTACGCTTAGCAGTAGGGTGTAGGTTTTAGGGGACAGGGTTCACAGGATGACGCGACGCTCGTGGTGGGTTCCACTTTTTGCCTTTTGTTTGCTGTGCGCAGCGTGTGGGCAGACCACCCCAGTCATCACCGTCCCGCACGGGCCGAATGCTCCGGATCAAATCAGCAAGCACTACGTTGTGCTGGTCTCGCTCGACGGCTTCCGTTACGACTACGCGAAGGAGTATGACGCGAATCACCTGCTGGCGATTGCCGCGCATGGCGCCAGCGTGCCCGACGGGATGATCCCCGCGTATCCGTCCCTGACATTTCCGAATCACTACACCATCGTGACCGGGCTGTATCCGGAACATCACGGTATCGTCGGAAATTCGTTCTATGACCCTGCGCGCAAACAGCGGTACAGCTTTACCGACGAGAAAACCAGCACCGATGGCTCGTGGTATGGCGGCGTGCCGCTCTGGTCGCTCGCGGAAAAGGAGGGGATGCGGAGCGCGTGCTTTTTCTGGCCCGCATCCGAGGCGGAAATTGCGGGCGAGCGGCCAACGTACTACCTGCACTACGACGGAAAATTCCCCGACGAGAAGCGCATCGACCAGGTCATCGCGTGGCTGAAGCTGCCGGCGGCGCAGCGGCCGCACTTCATCACGCTCTACTACGCCAACGTGGACCACGCCGGGCACGAATACGGCCCCGACAGTCCGCAGACCGCCGAAGCCGTTCACCATGTGGACGCGCTGATGGGCACGCTGGAGCACGATCTGGCCGGGCTGCATCTGCCTGTGGACCTGATCATCGTGTCCGATCACGGCATGGCGAAGATCGACGGCGGCTGGATCGATCTGGACCAGTACGCGCCGCTCACGGATTTCGTGACCGTCGGCTCGTACCTCTATGCGCCGAGCGACGCGGCCACCAACACGGCGTATCAGAAGCTGAAGGCCGCTGACGCGCGCTTCATGGTTTATCGACGCGCGAATGTTCCCGCGGAATTGCACTTCAACAGCAATCCCCGCGAGGGCGACCCGATCATTGTGGCGCAGGGACCGTATGCGATCCGCGCCGAGGGGCCGGTGGCGGGACACCAGGACCGGCCGCCGCAGGTGGGCAATCACGGTTTCGATCCCTTCCTGATGCCGGAAATGAAGGCAATTTTCTACGCGGAAGGTCCGGACATTCGCGCGGGCGTGACGCTGAAGCCCTTCGAGAACGTGAATGTGTATCCGCTGATCGTGAAGATCCTCGGACTAAAGAGCCCGCCGGTCGACGGCAGCCTGAACGTGCTGCGCGGTGTACTGACGCCGGACGCGGCGCAATGATCGCAACAAGGTCTGCCCATCCGTTACTTAATGGTCTGGATCGATGTGATGTTGGACTGACGGCTGAACACTGCAAACCAAGGACGCTCGCGCTTACGGAATTCGCGCAGAATTCTGGTCTTTAAATTAATGATCGCGGCTACCCATTCACCTTGATCCTTAGCGCTGTTGTGAGCCGTGGCAAGGATGGCAACCTCTGCCTTGCGGATTTCCTCCCTGTGCAGGTTCTTCATTTCATGATCTCGCGTTACGAGAAGCCACCCATGCTTGCTGCAGAATCGAATCACCTCTGTATCGGGAACATTGCGAAGCGGTTGACCGCCCTCGTCTCTGAACCACTCAGGAAATCTCTGAACGGTGAATCCGGCTGTTGTCAGGCGCTCGGCTACCGAAGGGGCCGAGAAGCCCTCGTCAAGAAACAACACGCACTCCTCATGCCGCTTTCTGACGTAGCCCAACGTGTATCAGCGCTTTCCTGACGATTTCCGGCTCCAAACTATAATCCCGTGCGATCTCCTCTGCGCTGCTTCCGGACAGTCGTTCCTCCGTTAAGGCAGCAACAGGAATACGCGTGCCCGTAACGACCAGCCGTCCCGACATGATTTCAGGATTCATGGATACAGGGCGGCTCTGTGCATCCGTGGCAGCATATCTCCAGGGGAAAATAAACTTCCCGGGTTCAATTCTGGACCCAAACAAGTCGACAACTTCGCTGACGAGCTGCTGTCCCGGTCTCCGCCCGAGCGAAGTCACCGTGCGAGGTTGGCCCCGTCGGGCCGGCTTGTCATAAACCAGGTCCCTGAGGCACTCCTTCACAGCGTCGGCATGGCGGAGCGGATGCCGCGAATGGAACATTCGTCGGGCGTTCGACATCGATCTTCTGAGGAACTGTAGCGGAAAATGGGAGCGCTCCCGCAGAAGGAACACCCGATAGGCCTCTTCCAAATCCTTGTACGAAAGCAAATGGACCGAGCCGATATGGTCCGAGGCGCAGAGGATCGGGTCATCGCCTTCGTACCAAAAGAACAATGTTCGCTGCGGGATTGCCAGCATTCGGGCGGCTTCAGGGATCGTGAAGGTCGGAACGGTTCGCAGATCTTGGCCGGGCTTGCGAGCAGGCTTATTCTTCAACATCTTATCCCCCGCGACGAACCGGGACGCTGGACAACTGCATGATATACCGCTCTTTTGCTTGCGTAATCAGGTATTTCTGGAGACGCAAAACCATCGTAACTCTTAACTTAACCGTTGAACCCCGCCGGCGCGGCCGCCATCCCGCAGGGCACTCCGCGCAGGAATGTCTCGATAACTTCATTTTGCGGCGAGAGTACGGCGAGATCCGCAGAACGACCGACGGCGATTTCGCCAATCTCTCCATCGAAACCGGTCATTCGCGCCGGATTGCGCGTGGCCAGCGCGACGGTCTCAGCGAGGCTTGCTCCGGTGAACTCCGCGAAGTTGCGCACACCCTGGTCGAGGGTGAGCGTGCTCCCGGCGAGGGTGTCGTCGCCGACAACGCAGCGGCCGTTCTTCACCCGGACTTCCAGCTCGCCAAGCATGTAATTGCCATCGGGCATGCCGGTGCCGGCCATCGCGTCGGTGACGAGAATGGCGCGTTCGGGGCCTTTCGCCTTCCAGTAGAGACGCACCGCGGCTGGATCGACGTGCAGGCCGTCGCAGATGATCTCGGCAAAGAGGCGATCATTCGTAAGCACTTCGCCCAATAGGCCGGGATTGCGGTGATCGAAGCTCCGCATGGCGTTGTAGGTGTGCGTGGCGCTGACGGCTCCGGCGCGTACGCCGCGCTTGGCCGCATCCGCCTCGGCGTTGCTGTGGCCCAGGCTGATGCGCACGCCGAGCTGCGTTGCGTGCGCTATGGTCTCTTCCGCGCCGGGGAGCTCGGGCGCGATGGTCATCAGCCGGATGTTGCCTTCCGCGGCCTGCCACATGCGATCGAAGAGACCGACGGAGGGGGTGAGTAACTGGCTCTCAGCGTGCGCGCCGCGCTTATGCGGTGAAAGAAAAGGGCCTTCGAGGTGAATCCCAACGGGCCGGGCGCCTTCCAATGGGGCACGCATCAGTTTTGCGAGGCCGCTGAGCGAGCGCAGCAGCGTGTCGAGCGGTGCCGTGACGGTGGTCGCCAGGTACGCGCCGACGCCGCGTCGCGCGAGGAAAGCGCCGATTTGATTGAGCGCGGAGTCCGTCGCCTCCATCGCGTCGTGGCCGCCGCTGCCGTGGATGTGCACGTCGAAAAGCGCGGGGATCAGGGTCGCGTCGCCCAAATCGACGTGGCGGCCCGCAGGCAGGCTCGCGTGACTACGCGGAGTAACCGCGGCGATGATGCCGTCTTCGATGGTGACGACCGGACGCTCGATGACTTCTGTAGGAGTGAGGAGACGGCTGGCAGTGAGGAGGGTTCGCACCCCAACAGAGTACCGCGCAAGGCGACGCTCTGCTGTGATCCGCCCTGCGATCTCGCCGGAACTGGCAACAGTGCGAGGCCCTGGCTAACTACTGCGGATTCGTCGTGGGAGCGGGGACCGCGACGCCGGTGGCCTTTTTTGCGTTCGGCGCAATGCGCGCGCGGGGATGGCTGAAGTGCCGCACCGAACGTCCGCGGCTGGCCGGCCCCGCAGCGACGGGGGCCGTGGCCGGTTCCGCCGGATGCACAGCAGAGGCTGCGCCAAGTCCATGACCGGGCAGTACCAGCACGGGCGGCGCTACATGGCCCGGATGCCGGACCCGGGAGTGATCCACGGAACCAACGATGATGACCGCGCAGACCAGGCTCGCCGTAGCGACACCGAGCACGGGCGCCGAGTAGCGCGGCATGCGCGCGAACCATCCCATGCGCGCGGGATGCGCCTCCATGGCGGCGCGCTCCGCGGCCAGCCGGGTCAGAATGCGCCCTTCGAGCCCGGGCGCGGGGTCTGCGCTGCCGGCGCTGCGCAGCGCGGCGTCGATGCGCTCTTTCCACGGTTCCAGTTCCGCGTTCATCGCGAAATTCCTTCTTTCTCCAGCAGGGCCGAGAGCTCGCGGCGAGCGCGGAAGATGCGTGAGCGGATCGAAGACTCCGTGGTGGCGAGCACGGACGCAATCTCCGCAGTGGTCAACTCCTCGACAGCCGAGAGCAGGATCGCCTCGCGCTCGCGGCGCGGCAGGCGGTCGACCAGAGCCAGGATGCGTGCATATTCCTGCGACGAAATCGCCGTTTGGTCCGCGCCCGGCTCGCCGGAAGGCAATACCCGCGCATGGTCGGCCAGATCCTCGTTCTCCGGACGCGTTTTCGCGCGGCGTTTGCGGTCCAGCACGATGTTCCAGACAATCCGCACCAGCCAAACGCGATAGTCGCGAATTTCGCCCAGGCGAGCCTGGTGTTTCAGCACGCGCAGGAAGGTTTCCTGCACCGCGTCCTCGGCCTCGGCGGCATTGCGCGTGACAGAAAAGGCCACGCGATAGAGCGCCGTTGAGTACTCGGCTACGAGGGCGGCGATCGTCTGGCTCGTGGACTCGTTCGTTTCCAAGGCGTTGGCAACCGGAGCAGGCGCCGCCCAGCCGGCGAGCTGAGTCTCAAGACAACTCATCCTGGCAAATCCTCCAGCCGGGTCGTTGGGCCGGCGCAGGGAATCTTGCACGTCTGCTCTATTGACGGAGGATACCGCGTTTTCGCTCAGGAAAGTCGCCCGCGCCGGCCGGTCCCGCCCGGCATCTGACCGGTAAGATGCGGCCGCTGTACGGGGTTCACTACACTGGGGTCCTGCCCCGGAAGGCATGAAGAAGTGCCTGACGCGCAGGTTCTTGCAGAGGAGACGCGGAATTGCAGCGGCAGCGCTGGTTCGAGCTTCACGATCAGGCCTGGTTTCCGGCCACTTTGCGCGACCTGATGACCGAGGCTCTGGAGGCGGTCTGGAATGCGAACCGCACCTATGCCTGCATCGCACCCCTGCTGCGGGAGGCGATTACCCGGTCCGGCGCGACTCGGATCGTGGATCTGTGCTCCGGCGGCGGAGGACCCTGGCCCAGCCTGTATCCGCAGCTTGCACAGGGGAGGAACCTCGAGGTTTGCCTGACGGATTTGTATCCAAATGAGCGCGCGCTGGCGCAGGCAGCGCAGACGCCGGGCATCACATTTCGGCCCGAGCCGGTGAACGCGCAGTGCGTGCCTCCGGATCTGCGCGGGTTCCGCACCATTTTCTCGTCGTTTCACCATCTCGATCCGCCTGCAGCCTGCGCCATCCTGGCGGATGCCTGCGATCGTGGCGAGGGCATCGCGGTCTTTGAGGGGGCGCGGCGCAATGCGTCGACACTGGCGTTGACTATCGGCGTACCGCTGCTGGCGATGCAGGCGGCCGCTACGGCAAGGCCGGTGCGCTGGCGGAGAGTTCTGTTGACCTGGCTGATCCCGGTGGTTCCGGCTGTCCTGTGGATCGACGGGATACTTTCCTGCCTGCGCAGCTACTCGCTTGCCGATCTGCGCGAACTGACCGAGGGATTGTCGGCGCCGGACTACGCATGGCAGATCGGTGAGGTCCCCGGACGCCGCGTGGCAATCCGGTATCTGGTGGGGACGCCAGTGCGCGAGGCAGCACCAGGGACGAGCCCATAGTTATCGGGTCGTCTCGCTGCCATGCAAGCACCTCCTCGGTTTCGGTCATGGCCAGAGTTTCTGCGGACAAAGTCGCCGCCTCATAAATTGAATGGACGAGCGACGGCGCACGATGTCCGCGGAGACCGAATCCGCGTATCATGCGTACGATCCCTCTGAACCCCTTTCAGGAGCACGCGCATGCAATTCTCTTCTCTTCGCCTGTCTGCGATTCTGGCTGCCGCGGCCGTCCTGCTGCTGCCGGCTGCGTGGGCGCAATCCATCTCACTCACAGTGGATACAACGCAAACGCCGCAGAAGATTTTGCACGTCCACGAGACGCTGCCGGTACACGCCGGCGCGCTGACGCTCTACTACCCGAAGTGGATTCCGGGCAATCACGGTCCCACGGGGCCCATTGCGAATCTCACCGGGCTGAAGTTCGAGGCGAACGGTCAGACTATCCCGTGGCGGCGCGACCTGCTCGATGTGTACACGTTCCATGTCGATGTTCCGGAGGGCACGACGGAATTGCACGCGGCGTACGACTATCTGGAGCCGGATGGCGGCTCGGCGACCGACAAGCTGCTCGTTCTGGAATGGAACGAGGTTGCGCTGTATCCGGCTGGCACGCCGGCGCAGCAGCTCACCTACGACGCCAGGTTGATCCTGCCGGAGGGTTGGCAGTTCGGGAGCTCGCTGCCGGTGGCGTCGCGCGCCGGGAACGAAGTGACGTTCAAACCGATCTCTTTTGACATGCTGGTCGATTCGCCGGTGATCGAAGGCCAGTACTACCGCGCCATCGATATTACGCCGCCGGGCGAGCCGATCCATCATGAGATCGACCTGGCCGCCGACAGCGAGGCTGCGCTGGCGATGCCGCCGGCGATCCAACAGGGATTGACGAATCTGGTGGCGGAAGCAGGCAGGCTTTTCGGAACACGCCACTACCGCGATTATCACTTTCTGCTGGCGCTGAGCGATCACGTGCAGCACTTCGGCCTGGAGCATCACGAATCGAACGACAGCCGCCTGCCGGAGCGTACGCTGATCGAGCCCGACGGAGCGTTTGTCGTCGGCAGTTTGCTGCCGCATGAGTATGTCCACTCATGGAACGGGAAATTCAGGCGGCCGGCGGACCTGACCACGCCCTATTACGAGCAGCCCGAAGAGACGGATCTGCTGTGGGGCTACGAGGGGCTGACGGATTACCTTGGCCCGATGCTGGCCGCGCGCAGCGGCCTGTGGACGCCGCAGGAGTACCGCGATTTCCTGGCGAGCATTGCGGCATCGCTGGGGCCGGGACGTCCGGGGCGCACGTGGCGTCCGCTGCTGGACACCGCCGTGGGCGAGCCGGGGCTGGGCTTTGCGCGCGGCTGGATGAGCTGGCGTCGCGGCACCGACTATTACGACGAGGGAGACCTCATGTGGCTGGAGGTTGCGACGATCATTCACCAGACCACGAATGGCCAGAAATCCATCGACGACTTCTGCCACGCGTTTCATGGGGGACCAAACAACGGACCTGAGGTGAAGACCTACACTTTCGATCAGCTCGTCGACACACTGAACTCGGTCGCGCCGTATGACTGGGCTGCGTTCTTCCACCAGCGTCTCGATTCCACGTCGCCGACGCCGCCGCTGGGCGGGATTGAGAACGGAGGCTGGAAGTTCGTGATGAACGCCGAGCCCATGCGCCTGCCAGGCCGCCGCGGAGGCTTCGGAGAAGCGTACTCGATCGGCTTGCAGATCGCTCCGGACGGCACGATCGCCGACTCAATCGTCGGCAGCCCCGCGTACAAGGCCGGAGTTACCTCCGGGATGAAGCTGGTCGGCGTCAACGGACGCGTCTACACGCACGACGACCTGGAAGACGCGATCGCCTCGGCAAAGGACAGCACGCAGCCTATTGCGCTGATGGTGATCATCGACGACTACTACCAGACCTTTAACGTTGACTACCACGGCGGCGACCGCTATCCGCACCTGGTGCGCGACGACTCGAAGGCTGATTATCTGGACGAGCTGATCAAGCCGCACGCGACGACGATGTGAGAGCTGGCGCA
>JASIAO010000181.1 GCA_030041955.1 Acidobacteriaceae bacterium
CCGCGGCGGCTGGTCATTCGCGGGCCCTATCGCTATGTGCGCAATCCCATGTACATCGGCGCGGCTCTGGCGCTGGCGGGAGCAGCGCTCTTCTACCGATCCCTCTGGCTGCTGGCCTACGCCGCCGGGTTTCTGCTGGTCTTCCATCTCTTTGTGGTTCTCTATGAGGAGCCAACGCTGCGGCGAAGCTTCGGACCTGATTACGCGGACTATTGCCGGCACGTGCGGCGATGGTGGCCTGTTGAAAAAAGAAGCGGCGCAGAGCAGGCCCGCGCCGCTCAACATTCAGCAAACAGTTAGTTGACCGTGATTGTCTTCGTCGCTGTGTAGACACCTCCGCCTGCGCTCCACAACTTGAAGACGAGAGTATGGGTGCCGGACGAAAGGGCCTGACTTGTCTCCACGTAGCTGGTGCCTCCGGTGCAACTCTCCCCATTCGGGTAGCAGTACCCCTCGTTGTTGACCACCAGCGTGCCATCGATATAAAGCTGCGCCGCCGTCGGCACAGCGGTTCCGGTATTGCCGTTGGCCACGATCAGCACAGGCGAGCTGCTGCTGGTTCCCGACGGCACGCAGATGTTCGCCGAGTCGGTCGTCGCCGCGCACACCGGTCCCGGAGTCCCCTCGTACACCGAGATGGTCCGGTCCGCCACGAAGTCTCTCCCGCTGGCGTCCCACCCTTTGGTCACAAAGAAGTGCGATCCCACCGGTTCCGAGAATGTCGTGTTAAAGCTGGTGACCGGCTCGGAATACTCCAGCTGGTTATCGACGTATTCCTGCATTTGCGTCACCCTGGTTGTGTCATAGGAGGTTGCCTCGACACGCACCGGGCTGGGCGAGTATGTGTTATCCACCGGCTGACAAGCCGTCACCGAGGGACTAATGGTGTAAGTTCCGCAGGCGGCGCGAGTGGTGGAGTTGTTGAAGAGCTCCAGCGCGTCGTCATTGGCCGAGCTGGTGGCAAAGCTCATCATTCCGTTGCGCTCGAAGTCGGCCATCGTGATATCGCCGTTCCCACCGGTGTTGTTGATGAACGCCTGGGGGGTCTGCTGGAAGGACCCGTTTGCATTCCCCTGCCAGACAAAGAGGCCGAACGAGCAGTAACAGCTCTCGCTGCCCAGCGACACAATATCTCCGTAACCGTCTCCGTTGATGTCCACGCCGAAGGGCTGGCCAAACGCGTAGGTTCCAGGATCGTCCACGAGTGTGCTCTTGTAAAGGGTGTTATCTCCCTGTCCGTAATATGCGTCGAAGCCGGCGCAGGGGTTATACGTCGGACCCTTTTCCATACCGCTCTGTGTTGTATCGCAGGTATAGCTCACCAGGATATCCATCATGCCGTCGCCGTTGAGACGGCTGATGGTCACCGAGGGCTCGACATAACTGGTCGCGAGCTCCTTTTGCGTAAAGTTACCCTTGCCATCGTTCCACAACACATAGAGCGGGCCGTTTCCTCCCGATCCCTGATAGACCACGGCCGCAAGATCAGATACACCGTTGCCGTTCAGATCGCCCGCGGCCAGCTGCACCCAGGCTGGAGAGCCGGTGCCGCTCAGGTTGATGGATTTGTCGAGGACGAAAGTCCCGTTCCCTTCGTTACGGAAGAGATCGATGTTGCCATTGATTTCGCCCACGGCGATATCCGGATGGCCATCGCCGAAGAAATTCCCGACCGCGACCGAGACTGTCGAATCAGTGGTTGCATAAACCACGGGCGCCTGGAAAGTGCCGTCGCCGTTGCCCAGCCAGACGGCCAACCCCGTGCCGTTGGGCGCTGCCGGATAGTTTCCGTAGGCTGGCAGTCCGACGATATCCAGCTTGCCGTCGCCGTTGACATCGGCTGCCACCATCTGCGCCGCGCCGTCAGGAGCGGAAGCGGCCGTAGCCGGCGCCTGAAAAGAGCCATCCCCATTGCCTGCGCGGAAGATCAGGCTCGTGCTGTTGCAACAGAGAACAAGATCGGGTTTGGTGTCGTTGTTAAAGTCGCCTGATACGATCGCATTCGGATTGGGAACCTCGTAGCTGTCGGCATTCATCTCGAAGCTAACGCTGGACTGCGCTGTGAGCGCGGCTGTCGTAGCCACGAGGAACAACACCGCCATAATTCGATGAAGCATGATTGGGAGAACTCCTGACTCCCGATGAAGGGTTGGATCGTTCGCTACGGTTGCGCTCAACCGTGGACTGCGGCTCACATCAGCCCGGCTCAGCAGCCTTCAGCAGTGGTCCAATGAGTGGCGCAGGCCGGTTGACCCGCGCCGCTCCGCGATCGCTCTCTAGTCCACCGTCACCGTCTTCTGCGCGGTGTACACGTTCCCCTGGTCGTCCCAGAGCTTGAACACCAGATCATGGCTTCCGCTCTTGAGGCTCTGGGTGGTGTTGACGTACGCCGTTCCCTCACAGGAATTGCCTTCGATGTTGCACGGCTGCTCGTTCACCACGAGACTCCCGTCGATGTAGAGCTGGGCAGCCGTCGGCACATTCGGCGTCCAGCCGTTCGCCAGAATCTGTACTGGGGAGCTGCTCGTAGCCCCCGAAGGCAGACAAATCGCTGCCGAGCCCTCAGCTACAGGGCAAACCGGCCCCGGCGTCCCGTTGTAGACCGTGATGGTACGGTCGGAGCTGAAGTCGCGCCCGCTCGCGTCCCAGGCCTTGGTCACAAAAAGGTACGCGCCCGGGTTCTCCGCGAACGTGGTGTTGAAGCTGTTCACGTCCTGCGAGTACTCGAGCTTGCCATTCACGTACTCCTGCATGGCCGTCACCTTCGTGGTGTCGAAGCTGCTGGCTTGCACGCGCACCGGGCTGTTCAGATACGTGTTGTTCACCGGCGCGCACACTGTGACCGACGGGCTGATCTGGCTGGTGGCGCACGCCGCCCGCGGACCCGCGTTGAGGAAAACCTCCATCTCCTCATCGGTCATCATCGCGCCGACAAAGTCCATCATGCCGTCGCGGTTGAAGTCCGCCGGAGCCAGGGAGCCCACCGGCTGCGTGGTCGCTGCATACAGAACGGGCGTCTGGTTAAACGTCCCATTCGGCTGCCCCAGCCACACGTAGATGCCGCCGGGCTTGTCCGTCGCGCCCATCACCACCAGATCCGCGATTCCGTCGCCATTTACGTCCACGGCCCACGGGATACTGCTGGCCAGCCCTTCGTAGTTGCTGACCACCGTCTTCACGATTGTCTTCTCGTCGCCTTGCCCATACATCACGTCGATGGCCGACTCGCAGGCAGGCGGCGCATGGGTCGCAGGATAGGGACACTGGTACACCATGACGACGTCGTCCCGCCCATCCTGCGCTACCTGGCCGACATTGATGAAGAGGCTTGTGCCCGACGCGTTCGTATCCACCCAGCCCGTCGTGAAGTTCTCGTGCCCGTCATTCCACGCGATGTTCAGCCCCTCACCCTCCGCGCCGATTGCCAGGTGATTGATCCCATCGCCGTCGAACTGGCCGGCGCGCACTTCTATCGGAGCTGTGACAGGCGTGATCGTGACGTCCTTCGTAAATGTGAATGCCCCACCCCCCTCGTTGTTCCAGATCTCCACCTTCCCAGTGTTGTCGTCGCCAATCGCGATATCGGGACGGCCATCGCCATTCAGGTCGGCGACCGCCACGCTATACGGCACAGCATTCGTCGTGTAGGTCAGCGGCGCCTGGAACGTCCCGTCGCCATTGCCCAGAAAGACCTGGAACGAGCCGGCGGTCGGGTTGGTGGTATTGGGATTGCTGCTGTTACTGCTCACGACTACGAGGTCCAGCTTGCCGTCGCCGTTCACGTCGGCTACGGCCATGTCGGTGATCTCGACGTACTCCGAGCTTGCGATCGTCTTCGGCGCCTGAAAGGTTCCGTCGCCGTTGCCCAGGCGCAGAACCAGGTTCCGCGACGAGGCGCCGCCGGCAACGATGTAATCCGGCTTTTCGTCGTTGTTGAAGTCGCCGGTGACCACCGCGTTCAGCACATTGTTGGTGTTTGCAATGTTGGTATCCCGGCTCAGTTCGAAGCTGGGATCGGTTTGGGCGGGTAAGGGTGCGGTTGCTGCCATCAGCAGCGCGAGCGGCAGTACACAACGGACAAGCATGGCTGGGAGCGCTCCTGGTCTCCTGAAATCGTGCAGGGCTGGCTCGAACGTTTGGGGGAAGGGCCGGGAACCGCTAACGTCCAGGCGGGCATGCACTGGTGGCAGGAGCGAGAGCAACGCTCGCCAGCCAGCCGTACGTCATGTCTCTTCAGGAATCCCGATTCAGCTCGAAGCGGGTGGGAGTGGGGGAGGTAAGGGGAGAAGTCGCGACCAGCAGGCCGGGAAGCATCGGTGGAGCACTCCTGAGCTCCTTGGGATTAAAGAGGAGTCGAGGAGCGTTCCGGGTTGCTCGGAAAGCTCGCAGAAGTCACGTTAAAAGTAGCCGATACAGGCTTCACGGCGCTGGCCGTTTAAGCGGATTAGAGCATTAGCAGCACGCGAATCGCCAATCGATATCCCGGCATTTCCGTGGGAACAGGATGACCCGGGTGGTGCCCATCTCCGCGCTGTGAAAGCCGATGCACATTCGCGCCGCGTGTGCCTTCTCTGAACGCGTTCTATCCCGCTTTGCGCTCGTTGCCCAGCACCTCGTCCAGCAGTCCGGCCAGCGTATGTGCACGATTGCGCAGCGCGGCAGCGCTCTCCGGCGAGGCCGTGGCCGCGTCGAATCGCTCCTGCAGCCGCATCAGCTCATCGGCAATGTTCAGCGCAGCCAGTACCGCCACGCGCAGCGAATCGGCCGTGCGACCGTGCGCCGCCACAGCGCGCATCTTCATGTCTACCAGCGCCGCCAGTTTCTCCACATAGGCCTGATCGCTCCCGCGCAGCCGGTAGGTCTGGTCGTAGATGTCGACCGTAATCGCCTGAGCTTCCTCTTCGGCCATAGTCGTCAGGACGCGATCTCGTCCAGCTGTTTCAGCAGGCGTTCCACGCGATGGCGCACCTGCTCGCGCTCACGCTCCAGCGCGCGCAACTGCTCCTGCGCCTGCTCCAGCGCCGCGGATTTCTCCTCGGCCGTCTGCCGGAATTGCGCCGCGCTCTGCTCGGCTTCGGCGCGGGCCGCTCGCTCGCTCTTCACCAGCTCCACGGCGCGCACAATGCGCTGTTCCAGCGCGCTGAAATCGTCGGCTTCTACCGGCACTTCCGGTTCCTCAAGGCTGAGCATGGACATCCTTATTCCTCGGCGCGGAAAATTCGCGGGTTCTGCGCGAAGTATAGCTCTCTTCGCAGGGGAAAACGTGTGCAACCTGAGCGGCGTATGCGCGAAGGTTCCCCTTCCGGCAATGCGGCGCAGGGCCGGCATCGGTCTTACTTCAGCCGGCCTTCAGTTCCTTCTGCTTCGATCCCTGGAAGACTTCCTCGTTGGTCCCCGGCCGCCCTACGTCTCCCTTATGAGGATGGTTGATGTGCGCGCGGATATCCTGGCTTAGCGTAGCCCCGCCCCGCTCTGTGTCCACTGCCTCATTTTTCTCGTCCGCCGGCGAATCGCGGCGATACTGCTCGGCTGCGTGGCGCGCCTCATGGGCATTATGTGGGGCATTCTCTGATTTCTTCAACGGCTCGGCCATGCGCTTCTCCTCTGCATTCATCCGCTATTCAAAGGAGAGGCTCGACCGCGCCGTGCTGTTGCCTGATTCTGCCTAATGCGGGTGCGGAGTCCTGATCAGCAACCAGATGACCAGCACCACCAGAGCCGCCAGCATCGTACCCACGAATGCGGCGGCCTTGCGCACCAGCGACCGCATCGACTTCATGTCTTCCACCAGCTCGGATGCCTCGGAAGCGTTGCGCTCCGTCGCCTCGCGCGTGCGGTTCATTTCCTCTTCCACCCGCTTCATCTGCACCAGTTGGTCCTGCACGGTCAGGCGCAGATCGCGCTGCGCCAGTTGCAGATCGCCTACGCTCTGCTTCAGATCGGTGGTCAGCGACCCCAGCGCCGGATCGCCGTGGTTCTGCGGTTCCATCATCCGCGTCATGTACGGCATCAGCATGCGGTACTGCAGCAGCGTCTTCAGCATGGGATTGTCATCGACCCCGGCC
>JASIAO010000182.1 GCA_030041955.1 Acidobacteriaceae bacterium
CGGGGATCGCGGGTGACCACGCAGGGCAGCGTGATGAAGCGGCCGGCGTCGAGCGGCCAGGTTTGCAGCACAGGAAAATCGAGGACGGAGAAGTTTTCGCGCAGGATGACTTGCTTGCAGGGCGCGTCCTTCGCGGGGATAGTTTTGGGGAAGAGCTTGCCCACTTCGGCGAGCATGGGCAGCATCTTCAGCTTTTCGAGGAGGCCTTCGGGAGATTTGATTTCGAGGAGAGCGCGGATGCGGGAGGCGATCTCGTCCAGGGATTCGACACCGAGTGCGAGCTTCATGCGGCGCTCGCTGCCGAACTGATTCATGAGGACGCGCGCGCCGGGATAGCCGGTGACGTTCTCAAAGAGGAGCGCGGGACCACCGGGCTGCGATTTTGAGCCGCGGGCGAAACCGGATTTTGCGGCGCGGTCGGCGATCTCGGCCATTTCGAGGATGGGCGAGACGGCTTCGCGGACGCGCGTCAGTTCGCCGGACTTGTCGAGGAGCTTGATCCAGTCTCTGAGGTCGTCGCAGGGCAGGGTGGGTCTCCTGTGGGTGGTGTCGTTCTTCACTATAGAACGGCGGAGGGGTGAGTCAGCGGGTTATCGAGCCGGCGAGCTCGCGGTGAGGTCTGCCTCTGCGAACTTTTCGGCGGTTGCGGAAGCTGCCAGGGAAGTGTTTCTCGACGGTGCGACCCAGCTACTCGCGCGCGAGGAAGTAGTAGACGGCGGGAGTGACGATGAGCGAGAGCGCCATGGAGATGAGCAGTCCGCCGATGACGGCGATGGCGAGAGGCTGGAGCATCTGGGAACCGGCGCCCAATGCCAGCGCCAGCGGCAACATGCCGGTGATGGCGGCGAGGGCGGTCATGACGATGGGGCGCAGGCGGCGGCGGGCAGCCTGCAGCATGGCGTCGCGCGCGTTCATGCCGGCGGCGCGGAAGCGCTGATCGGCGTCGAGGAGCAGGATGCCGTTTTTGGCCACGATGCCGATCACCATAATGAGTCCCATGAAGGACGCGACGTTGAAAGTGGTTCCGGTGATGAGCAGCGCGAAGATGACGCCGGCCGTAGAGAGCACCGAGGAGACGAGGACCGAAGCGGGCGCAGAGAGCGTGCGGAATTCCGCGAGCAGGACGCCGAAGACGAGGACGAGCGCGAGCAGCAGGACCTGGAGCAGCTCATGGAACGACTGCTGCTGCTCCTGATACGTGCCGCCGTATTCGATGCGGACGCTCGACGGAATGTGCAGGTCGCGGACGGCCTGCTGCACGCGGCGGACGGCGGTGCCGAGGTCGGAGCCTTCGAGGCGGCCGGTGACGGTGATGAGGCGCTGCAGGTTGTCGCGCAGGATTTCGTTTTGCGGGGGCAGTTCTTCGACGTGGGCGAGCGAGCCGAGGGTGGCGAGCTTGCCGGTGGGGCTGACGAAGATGGTGTTCTCGATGGCGTCGAGGCTGGCGCGGTGCGAGTCGTCGAGGCGCACGCGGACGGTGTAGGGGCGGCCGTTGTCGATGAGGGGCTGCGTGGTGGGGATGCCGTCGAGGGTCGCGGTGGCGTCGTTCGCGACTTCGTTCGTGGTGAAGCCGAGGCGCGCGGCTAGCCCTGGATCGACCTGGAAAGTGGTGGCGGGGCCGCTGAGCGTGCTCTCGATGCCGTCGTCGACGTCGACAACGCCGGGCACTTTGGAGATGGCGTCGCCGATGCGCGGACCGAGCTGGTTGAGCAGGTCGGCGTTGGGCGAGAAGACATTGATCTGGATCGGCTGCGGCGCGTTGGAGAGGTCGCCGATCATGTCCTGGAGGGTCTGCGTGAACTCGATGTCGAGCTCGGGCTCAGCGGCGCGGATGCGCTGGCGCGCGTCCTCCATCACCTCCTCGATGCCGCGGCTGCGATGGTCGGTGAGCTTGACGGTGAAGTCGCCGGTATTGGCCTCGGTGACGGCTTCGACGCCGAGTTGCAGGCCGGTGCGGCGCGAGGTGGTGGTGACTTCGGGGATCTGGTGGAGGATGTGGTTGACGTGCAGCAGGACGCGGTTCGTCTCCTCGAGTGAGCTGCCCGGCGGCATGATGTAGTCGAGGGTGAATGCGCCTTCGTCCATCTCCGGCAACAGATCGGAGCCGAGGCCTTTGTAGGCGAAGAAGGTAGCGACGATGAGAATGGCGCAGGCGAGAGCCAGCCACAGCGGTTTGGCGAGAGCGCCGCGGAGCACCCGCTCGTGGACGCGCAGGACCGGCGCCATGAGGCCGTGATGATGCACGGATTCGGTGTCGGAATGCTGGTGCGCGCCGGAGAAGTCGCCGCGGAGCAACGCCAGGCTGAGGGCGGGCGTCCAGGTGAGCGCGAGCGCGAGCGAGGTGAGCAGAGCGACGGTCATAGTCAGCGCCAGGGCGCGGAAGAAGGTTCCGGTGACGCCGGTGACGGAGATGAGCGGGAGAAAGACCACGATAGGAGTGATCGTGGAGCCGATGAGCGGGGGCGTGATCTCGTGGAGCGCTTTGCGGACGGCTTCCACGCGCGACTCGCCGCTCTCGCGGTGGAGAACGATGTTCTCGACGACCACGATGGCGTCGTCGATGATGAGGCCGACGGCGGCGGCGAGGCCTCCTAGGGTCATGAGGTTGAAGCTTTGCCCCATGGCCCAGAGCGCGATGAAGGTGACGAGAATGGTGACGGGAATGACGAGGCCGGCGATGAGCGAAGATGTCCAGTCGCGCAGGAAGAGGACGAGGATGATGGACGCGAGGACGAGCCCGATGAGGATGGCGTCGCGGACGCTGGCGATGCTTTCGCGCACGAGGTGCGACTGGTCGTAGAAAGGCTCGATGGTGACGCCTTTGGGCAGGTTGGTGCGCAACTGCGCCATCTCGGCTTCGACCTGGTTGACGACGGCGACGGTGTTGGAGTCGGGCTGGCGGGTGATGTTGAGCAGGACCGCGGGATGCCCGTTGGAGGTGACGAGCGTATAGTTGGGCGCCGTGCCGGGAACAACCTGGGCGACGTCGGAGATGCGAATGGGCACGCCGCCGGCGGTGGTCCTGACGGCGATCTGCGAGAGCTGTTGCAGGTTCGAGGCCTGATCGCCGGCGAGGGCGAGGATCAGCTCGTGGTGGTCGGTGTAGAGGCCGGGC
>JASIAO010000183.1 GCA_030041955.1 Acidobacteriaceae bacterium
GGTGGTGAATTACATCACGAAGTCGGGCACCAACCAGTTCCACGGGTCGGCCTTCGAACTATATCAGGGACAAGCGCTCAGTTCCATGACGAACGGCGACAAGCAGCCCCTGTTCGGCTATTGCGCGCCGGGCCAGAGCATATCCACTGGCTGCTCCGCGCCGGTGATGCCACGGTACGTGGAGAACCGCTTCGGCGGGACGTTTGGCGGGCCGGTACTAAAGAATCATCTGTTCTTCTTCGGCAGCACATATTGGGATCGCCTTTACCCCGGCGTTTCACCGTCGTTCAGCGCACCGTTCCTCACTCCGACTCCGACCGGCCTCGCCACGCTGGAAGCCACTTTCCCGAACGCTCCAGCGGTCAACATGTTGAAAATGGCCGGCCCTTACGCCGTGACAACCGGCAATCCAATGCCGGTGGGCACCACCACGGAAACCGTGACCGGCCCGAACGGGACAAGCGTTCCCGTGCAGTTCGGTGGCGTAACGCGGAGCATCTCCACGCCGTTCGACGACGAAGAGAACATGGGGCGACTGGACTGGCAGCCGGACAGCAACGACCACTTCTTCGTTCGCTATTTCCAACAGCAGGAGACGTCGTATGGCGTAGCGACCAACAGCGTTGCTGCCGGTGACTGGGTGAATGTGCCGGATAACAACTACTCGGTCGGCGCGGACTGGACGCATACGTTCTCGCCACACTGGCTCGACCAGCTTCGTTATTCGTTCCAGGAAGAGAAGGTCTACTTCGAGGGCGGCGCATTCCCCAACTGCACAGCGACGAGTCTGGACAGCTGCCCCACGAGCGTGGACTTCACCGGAACGAATTTCGATCTGAGCTACGGAATTGCAACGAACATCCCGCAGGGCCGCACGGTGAAGGAGACGCAGGTGCAGAACAACGCCACGTGGACTCGCGGGAACCACACGGTGCTGTTCGGCGGTGAGGTCGACTACCAGAACTCACCCAACGTATTCCTGCCGTTGTACAACGGGAACTATGAGTACGGCGACTTCAACGACTTCATGGCGGATTCCGGCCAGCTTGAGCTGGCGAACGGCAATCCGGTGATTCCGTTTACCGAGCCGGACTATGCGGGGTACGTGCAGGACGACTGGAAGGTGAGGCCCAGCTTCACGGCTCATATGGGATTCCGGTATGAGTTCTTCAGCCAGGCCGTGAACGAACTGCACAACGAAACCGTGGCGCGGGAAACCAATCCGAGCACGGCTTTCTGGGATATGAGCCTGCCTCTGGCCGACCGGACGGTTCCTTACGTGAACCAGTACTACAAGAACCTTGAGCCGCGCATAGGCATCGCGTGGAATCCGGCATTCGATCAGAAGCTGGTGATCAACGCCGGCTACGCCATCAATACCAATCCCGCGTTCTACAACATCTTCCTGATCAATGCGATCTCCAGCCCCGTCGCAAACACGGGAACGGTGACCTGCGTGGGCACGTGCGAGCCGCCGAACGGCAATCCCTTCGGCGCCGCGGTTCGAGCGCAGAACCTGCCCGCGCTGCCAACCGGTGTGAACCCGGAATTCCGCGATCAGAGCTACGTACCGACGAATTTCCGCACGCCGCGGGTGCAGACGTGGTCGCTGGGAATCCAGCACCAGATTGGAACCTCGGCTGTGGGATCGGTTCGTTATATTGGGTCGCACACCAGCGATAACTTCCAGTCGATCGACGCCAATCCGTACCTTGCGAATATCGCTTCGGCATTCCCTGGCTACAATCTGCCGGCGCTGTGCACGGACAGCTCGGCTCCGGGCTACGGCCGGCCGAACTGCAACCGGGCCAACCAGATGCTGGTGTCGAATGGCGGCTGGGCAGACTACAGCGGCCTGGACCTGAAACTGACCACGCGCAACTACCGGGGAGTGACGGGCACGGTTTCCTATACCTGGAGCCGCGAGATCGACAACGTCACGGATGTGTTCAGCACAGGAGCGGCGGGAAGCACCAGCCAGTTCGCGCAGAACCCCATGGACACGAATCGGGGCGAGACGGGCGTGGACGGCAACAGCTATCCGAACGTGGTGGGCGCGCAGGTGACGTGGCAGATGCCGAAGGTGATCAAGACCAACGGTCTGATGTCGAAAATGGTCAACGGCTTCACGCTGACCACGATGTACCGTTACAACAGCGGGCAGCCATTCAACGCGTTTCAGCCGCTGGTGCTCGATGGGTATACCGGAGACACGAGCTTCTGCGACTACAACTTCAACTCCTCGACGCTGCCGAACGTCACCCTGGACACCTGCAGGCTGGTGGTGTCCAACCCGAAAGCTCCGCTGAATACGGTTGCGTACCTGAACCCGTACACGGGACCGATGGTCAGCGGCACGCCGACAACGGGAACTCCGGCGTGGGTGCAGTACAACAGCGACAGCGTGAACTCGACCACCGGCGTCTACTCGCCTGGAACGCCGACGAATCCGGCGAACAATCACTGGATCATCGACAACCAGGCGTACGCGATGTCGGTGGGCAATCCGTACCCAGGATCGGGGCGCAATATCCTGCGCGGCGACAGCTTCAGCGATTTCGATGCGAGCGTCTTTAAGAACTTTGCCATCACCGAGCGGCTCAAGCTGCAGCTGAACTTCAGCGGTTACAACGTGTTCAACCAGATGTTCCGCGGGACCGGGAACGCCGACGTGGGCGTCTACACGCCGCCGGGAGCGGGATTCAACGATTTCCTGAGCACGGCGGAGAACGTGGACACCACGGTTCCGGGCAATACGTCGGGGCAGCGGTTCTTCATGTACGGCGGGAAGATCATCTTCTGATTCGAAGGAAGGTTCGCTCCTCTGGGGGGCCGCTTCGGCGGCCCTGTTTTTTTTCCGGAGAACCGCAGATTTCAGACATTGCCGGAAAAGAGCAGGCGTGATGTCACGGGGCTCATGGAAAGGGGACGGGCGGAGTTCAGTATGCAAGAGTGGGGAGCAGCATTATAAGAAAATTCACAGACGCCGGTGAACAGTCTCCCTCTCTTGACGTCTATTTTCTGGGGTCAGCCGACTGAAGTGCAGTCCTCGGTCGTCTGAGGTCGAGTCCACCACGAAATTCTCATGGATGGGAGAAGTCGTTGCATGCTGTCCAGTTCGAAGCTGTCGTTTCGCGGAATCACACGCAGAGTGTTTGCACGTTTACGAAGGAAAGCGGCGCGGAGCGGCATTACGGTTCTGCAGCCTCGTGGAGAGGCGGTCCGGGATGGCGTCAGGATCCAATGGGAGTACGACGCGGCGGCTGAAGTCCTGGAGGTTGAATGCGTGCGCGTTCCCTTCTGGATCGACCGAGGCATGATCCAACGCAGGCTGAGCCACGCCATCGAGTCAGAACTGCAGTCAGACCGGGCTGCGTGAAGAGGCCGGCGTTGAAGCGCTGAGTTTGCAAACAGAAAGGGCCGGCTTCGGGCGCTGCCGCCGCCCTTCCTCCGGTCCCTTTTCTGGTTACGCAAGAGCGCAGACTCGTTCTCTTTAGAACCACCCTCCTGAGTGCAGCATCACGCTCTGTGCCGCTATTTGTGGCGATCCTCCGGAGCCGGCCGGCGGGAAGAGCCAGCCGCTGACGGAGACGAAGTCCTGGGTCGTGAGTCCGTCGAAGCTCTCCGGACTGAAACCCTGGAACGTCGTCTGTGAAGTGGTCTCAACGTCGAAGGTGATGGTATTCGCCGATGCTGCCACCGGCCAGGGTACGAACCACCTGCCCTGGCTGGAGCCCAGCGTAAAGCTCTGCGTGCTCGCATCCAGCGCGGAAATCATGCCCGAGATCTGGCTCGGCTCGAGCGCAACGGTGGTCGTTGTGAAGGACAGGGTCTGCGGAGGCCCCCATCCGCCCCAGTCCGGTCCGGTGGTGGAGCTGAGCGTGCCCGGCTGGACGACAACCTGGACGTTCTGCCCCACCATTACGTCAGCGGTACCGGTGAAGCTGAGCCCCGATGGGATGGTGAAGCCGTTGTTGTCAATCGAGTAGGTCGCCGAGGGCGAGAACGTGACTGTGGCCACTCCCCCAAGGGGCACGCCGCTCGTGGATGCGGGGTTACGGTGCAGCAACATCTCCACGATCTCTTCACCCGCGGGCGTGGGAAGCGGGAGAATTTTGATAATCGTTCCCTCGACGGATTGCGTTCCTGCCGCCTGGACGTAGGTGACCTGCGATGCCGTCAAGACGCCGCCTTTAGCAAAGCTGGCCACTTGTACCTGGACGATCTGGCCGCTGGCTACGCAGCCGATGCCCGCCGACGAACACGCACTCGACGGGAAGTCGCTGAAGGTCGTGCTGTCGGTGGTGTTCACGGTAAAGGTGCGTCCCCACTGAGTCAGCATTGTGAACTGGTTGTTGCTCGCGCTCACGCTCTCCACTTCACCGGTCACGCTGCCGTACTGCGGCTGCGGCGGAGTTGAGGGCAGTTCCGCGACAGAAATTCCGTTCGCGACGCCCAGATTCACGGACAGATCGGACTGGATCACCGTGTTCAGATGAAAGTCCACCAGGAATCCCAGCGGCGAACCAGCACTGATCGTCACAGGGAATGGGGACGACGAGAACGTTACCGTCGCTGAGTTGTCGATGGTGGGAGTGAGCTGGCAGATGGTGCCAACGGCGCACGAACTCCCGAGCGAAGTGTCGGACTGATTGAAGATGACCAGTTCCGGGTTGGCGAAGGCGAGGCTCAGGCTGTTGTAAGTCGTTCCGGCCGTCAGATCGGCGGTGCTGAGAAAGGCCGACAGCGCCTGCAGTTGCGTGACGTCAATCTGAATGGGCGTGTTATTGCTCAGCAGGGATACCGACGACCCTCCGGAGGCCGGCTCCAGCGAGGCTGCCGTGAGGCTCACCTGGAAGAAGAGCACCGACACTCCCGCCGGCGGATCGTCCGTCATGCTCAGCGAAACAGGCACACTGGCACCGGACGAATTGACACTCGAGGTGCCGGCGGTGTTGCCGCATCCGGTCAGCAGAAGGCCCATGGCGACCGGGACCGACAGAAGACAGAAAAATCTGCGCATCGTTTGACCTCCTCAGACCGAGAGGATCAAGGCAGCTTTGGGTGCTGCATGCGACGGCAGCTCGCTCAACAGGATGGAACCGGACGCGGGCGTGGTCACGAGATGAGGCCACTCGTGTTCAGCGCGTGGCTTGTTTGGGAACAGACGGAGACAGGTATTCCCGCAGGGTCTGCGACCTTTGCCCTCATTAGACTGGCTCGCGGAGAAAAAGTCGCGGGCTCAGCCGGTCTGCGGATACACTTTGGTAACCAACAGTGGCGTGTCCGTACCCAGTCCCCGGGGCGAGGCAGCGGATTATTCGACGTGGTAGTTGGGGGCTTCGCGAGTGATCATGACGTCGTGGACATGGCTCTCGCGGAGTCCCGCAGAAGATATGCGGGTAAAGCGGGACTTCGTCTGCAATTCTTCGATTGAAGCGCAGCCGACGTAGCCCATACCGGAGCGCAGTCCGCCGACGAGTTGGTAGACCATCGCTTCCAGCGCGCCACGGTAAGGTACGCGGCCCTCGATGCCTTCGGGAACGAATTTGCCGAGACGGTTGGCGTTGCCGTTGCGCTCGCGGTTGACGACGCTTTCGCTGCTCTCCTCGATCTGGAGGTCGCGTGAACTTTGGAAGTAGCGTTCGCCACCGCCCTGGGCCATGGCCGAGAGCGATCCCATGCCACGGTAGGCCTTGAAGGAGCGGCCCTGGTAGAGGATAGTTTCGCCGGGGCTCTCGTCGACGCCGGCAAAGAGCGAGCCGATCATGATGACGGAAGCTCC
>JASIAO010000184.1 GCA_030041955.1 Acidobacteriaceae bacterium
CCGGAGATGGGCGTACACGGCTGGGTGACGGTCTCCGTGGTGAAGACGCAGATGTTGTACTGATCGCCGACGCGCGCCGGGTCGCTCTCTGCCATGAGCGGGCGAACCTCGGGGGTCCAGGAGAATTCCCAGACGCGATTGAGAGCGAGACGGTAATGGAAGGCGAGGCCGAGGGTGAGCAGCTCGCGATCCTGGGAGATGCCGAGCAGGATGTGCGTGGAATCGGGTGAGTATTCGGTGAAGACCGACCAGCCCTGGCGCAGCGACCAGATGCCGGCGGGCGTGGACTCATCGCTCTGCGCACAGAGAGTGAGAGTGAAGAGCGCGGCCAGGATGGCGAGGCAGAAGGGAGAGCGAGCGCGACGAAGCACGAGGCGGTCTTTCGCTGACGGAGGACAACGACCGCCTCCGGAATCGGGCCTGTGGTCAATCGATGCCGTGGTTCTTTGAGAGGTTATCCGGGATTGGACGGCGGGGTGATGCAGAGATCAGCGAAGGGCGCGGAAGCGAGGGCTCAGGTTCAGGGGGCGACGATGCGGTCGCGCAGATCCGGTGCGATCCGCCTGAAGTGGTCCACGTTGAGCGTGTAGATTCTCCCGCAATTCGCTTTTCTCGCAGCTTGCAGGTGAAGGGCGTCGAAGACGATCCCGCCACTCCAGCCATGAGCTGCGCATTGGCGCAGGGCTTCAGAATAGTCGGCGCGGCTGAGCGCGAGAATTTCGTAAGAGGACAAGACGTTCTGTTCCAGGCTGTGCCATGCCTCGGTTGAGGTGATGCGAGGCTGAAAGGGCGCACGCGTGAGAACGGAAAAAATCTCTGCGAGACCGTGGGCGGCGATGACGGGCGTCCAGCGGCTCAGCCTTATTTTGCGAAACAGCTCCAACGCGTTGGCTTTATGCGGGTGGTTGGCGATGGAGTCGGCGACCACGATATTTGTATCGATGTAGACGTTCACCAGCCGCCAATCTTTCGCATGCGTTCTTCACGGTCGTCCGCCACGAGGCGGCGCCAGTCGATATTGGCGGGAAGCTGGCCCGCGTAGACCAGATGGCCGTTTTTGTCGCGCTTCCACGCTGACTCTGTGCTGGCCGGCTTCAGAATAATTTCCTTGGAACCTTCGACCACTTCGAGTGTGGTGCCGGGACGCAACCCGAAGCGGTCACGGAGGGGTTTGGGCAGAACGATGCGCCCGGCTTTGTCGATGGAAACCTGCATGACTCTATTATGCCATGCAACAATGGCAATTGCCATTAGAAAATGGTATGTCAGGCCAGGCCGAGCTTCTTCCAGATCGCGTCGATGCGGGATTTGACGGCCGGGTCCATTTCGATGAGCGGCGGCCAGGGGCGGGTGAAGCCTTCGGCGGCCCACTTGCGCGTGGCGTCGATGCCCATCTTGCTGCCGTAGTTCGGCAGCCTGGACGAGTGATCGAGCGAGTCGACGGGGCCGAGGGTGAACTGGATGTCGCGCTCGGGATCGATGTTGTTGGCGACGCGGAGGGTGACTTCGGCGAGATTCTGCACGTCGCAGTCCTCGTCGACGACGATGATGCACTTGGTAAACATGGCCTGGCCCATGGACCAGATGCCGTTCATCACCTTGCGCGCGTGGCCTGCGTAGGATTTGCGGATCGAGACGATCATGAGGTTGTGGAAGACGGCTTCCACGGGCAGGTTGATGTCGACGATCTCCGGCAGCGTGAGGCGGAAAAGCGGCAGGAAGATGCGCTCGACGGCCTTGCCCATCCACGCGTCCTCCATGGGCGGCTTGCCGACAACGGTGGCCGACCAGATGGGGTCTTTGCGGTGGGTGATGCAGGTGATGTGGAAGACGGGGTAGTCCTCCTCCATGGTGTAGAAGCCGGTGTGGTCGCCGAAGGGGCCTTCGGGGCGCAGCTCGTCGAGGCGCACGTAGCCTTCGAGGATGATCTCGGCGTGCGCGGGGACTTCGAGGTCGACGGTCTCGCACTTGACCAGTTCGACGGGCTGCTGGCGCAGGAATCCGGCGATGAGAAATTCTTCGACCTCGGGTGGAGCGGGGACGATGGCGGAGAAGGTGGTCGCGGGATCGGTGCCGATGGCGACGGCGACTTCGAGGCGGTTGTTCTCCGGGTTGGGAGCGGCGAAGGCAATGTTGGTGGTGGCTCCGGCGGTTTCAGCCATGACCTGGACACGCGCGGATGCATCGGGCGCCGCGGCGCGCAGCCTCTCGCGGAGATGCTCGGCGGCGTTTTTCTGGCGCTGCCAGTGCATGCCGGTAGTCTGGCCGTCGTAGACCTGCATCCGGTACATGCCCATGTTGCGCTTGCCGGTGCGGGGATCGCGGGTGACCACGCAGGGCAGCGTGATGAAGCGGCCGGCGTCGAGCGGCCAGGTTTGCAGCACAGGAAAATCGAGGACGGAGAAGTTTTCGCGCAGGATGACTTGCTTGCAGGGCGCGTCCTTCGCGGGGATAGTTTTGGGGAAGAGCTTGCCCACTTCGGCGAGCATGGGCAGCATCTTCAGCTTTTC
>JASIAO010000185.1 GCA_030041955.1 Acidobacteriaceae bacterium
TCGCGAACTTGCAGGGCGATGCAACCAATATACCCGGTGGGCCCTGCAGCAGGGCATCAGGAGGGGGGACGTGGTGGGCCTCCTGATGCCCAACCGGCCGGAGTATCTCGCTCTTTGGCTGGGAATCACGGGCGCCGGTGGAGTGGTTGCGCTGCTCAACACAAATCTCGCGGGTGCGTCACTGGCCCACTGTATCCAGGTAGCTCGGCCCAGCCATCTGATCGTCGCGACCGAGTTACTCGATTGTGTGGCCGCGGCGTTGCCCAGCCTGGAAGGCGAGACGACCATCTGGAGCCACGGAGCTGACCATCCCGATTTCCAGCGAATCGACAAAGAGGTCGCTCAGCTTGAATGCGACGAGTTATCCGAGGCCAAGCGGCCCAGGATTTCCATTAGCGATCGTGCGCTTTATATCTATACCTCGGGCACGACAGGCTTGCCCAAGGCGGCCAACGTAAGCCACGGCAGGATTCTGCAGTGGTGCTGCTGGTTTGCCGGTATGATCGGAATCCAGCCGAACGATCGAATGTACGACGCTCTGCCGATGTATCACAGTATCGGCGGAGTTCTGGCTCCCGGCGCAGCTCTCGTTGCGGGCGGCAGCGTAGTCATCCGTGAATCGTTCTCCGCGGGGCGATTTTGGGACGACATCGTCCGCTGGGATTGCACCATGTTCCAGTACATCGGCGAGTTCTGCCGGTACCTGCTGCACAGCGCACCCGGCCAGAACGAGCGGAGGCATCGTGTCCGGATCGCGTGCGGTAATGGGATGTCGCCAGACGTCTGGCAGGAATTCAAAGATCGATTTCAGATTCCACGGATCCTCGAATTCTATGCGTCTACCGAGGGCGGACTTTCACTCTTCAACGTGGAGGGCGAGCCTGGGTCCATCGGCCGCGTACCGGCGTATCTGGCGCACCGCTTTTCACCAGTGCTCGTGCGGGTCGATTCTGAAACTGCCGAGCCAATCCGCGACGCGCAGGGGTTCTGCATCCCCTGCAAAGTGAGTGAAGCAGGCGAAGCCCTTGCGCGAGTCTCTGCGGATTCTTCCCATGACGGCGGCCGCTTTGAAGGATATACGGACGCGGATGCAACGGAGCGCAAACTGCTGCGCAACGTCCTTGAGCCTGGCGACGTCTGGGTTCGCACTGGCGACCTGATGCGAAAAGATGAGCGTGGGTTCTTCTATTTTGTGGATCGTGTCGGCGACACCTTTCGGTGGAAAGGGGAGAACGTTGCGACCACGGAGGTTGCGGAGGCGATTGCCTCATTTCCTGGGGTCCGGCATGCAATCGCGTACGGAGTGAAGGTCGGCGGCGCGGATGGGAAGATCGGGATGGCCGCTTTGACCGTTGATGGCGATATCGACCTGACCGCACTTCGCCGGCATCTGATTGGAGTTCTTCCATCTTATGCCCGGCCCGCGTTTCTGCGGCTGCGCGACGACTGCGAAACAACCGGGACTCTGAAGTACTCCAAAGCCAGGTTGGTGTGTGAGGGATTCAATCCCGACCTAACCACCGATGCCATCTATTTCGACAATCCGGAGACGCAGGCTTTACATCCGCTCGATCGCTCTCTCTACGAGCGCATACAGTCCGGTCAAATTCGGTTGTAAAGAACGTCACTCGTTCCTTTTGCGGCTATGGCGTGAGTGTGCTCAGATCATGACTCACTGGATCGAAATGGGACGAGCGTAGCAGGTAAGCATGGTTCCGGTAGCACCCCGGTACCGAGCAAGGATTAAGATTAGCCACTCCTATGTTGTTTGATTCACTTAGAGACGAGTTCAAAGCAGCGGGTGCTGCCGTCGACTGTGGGCCGATCTATCCAGAGGTCACTTCGGATGAAATCCGGCAGTATCTTCGCTTTCAGTATGACTTTCAGGAGCCGATTCCGCTCGAGAAGGTCGCCGCCGACGCGGAGCGGATGCTTCGCCATTGGCAGGTGCAGATCACGCATTCGCGATATTTTGGGCTGTTCAATCCCGGCGTGACACTTTCTTCCGTCGTCGCCGATACCCTGGTCGCAACCTATAATCCGCAACTTGCAGCGTGGCGAACCTCGCCGGCCGCCAATGAGATCGAGCGGCATACCCTGGCGTGGCTTGGCGCAAAGTTCGGGTTGCCGCCGGATGCGGCCGCAACCTTCACGAATGGCGGCGCGGAAGCCAACCTGACGGCAGTTATAGCCGCTCTGACCCACGCGTTTCCGGACTACGGTGAAGATGGCGTTCGCAGCCTGGACGCAGCTCCGGTCATCTATCTTTCCGCGCAAGCCCACGATTCGTTCAGTAAGATTGCTCATATGACGGGTCTCGGCCGCAATGCGCTGCGCGTGATTGAGACCAGAGCGAACCTGAAGATGGATCCGCGCTCGCTGGCGGAGCAAATCGGCAGAGATCGTGAAGCCGGGCTTGCGCCCTTCATGGTTGTTGGCACGGCCGGTTCGACCGCGGTCGGTGTTATCGATCCGTTGCCGGAACTCGCAGATATTTGCCGACGAGAGAAATTGTGGTTTCATGTCGATGCTGCGTGGGGCGGTGCTGCCATCGTATCGCCGTCGCTTCGACAGTACCTCGCCGGCATCGAGGATGCAGACTCGATCACCTGCGACGCGCATAAATGGTTTTCCGTTTCGATGGCGTGCGGAATGTTCTTTTGTCGGCATCCGGGTACGGTCGCGCGAGCTTTCCGGGCGCAGGCTGGATACATGCCGAACAGCGATGGCGCACAGGTCTCCGATCCCTATACACACTCTGTTCAGTGGTCGCGGAGATTCATCGGACTGAAGCTCTTTCTGAGCCTGGCGGAACGCGGAGAAGCGGGGCAGGCCGCCATGATCGAACATCAGACGCACCTTGGCAACCGCCTCAGAGAGTTGCTCCTGGGCTCAGGCTGGAGAATCGTTAATTCAACGCCCCTCCCGCTGGTCTGCTTCACAAGAGAAGGTCTCGATGTGCCGGCATTTCTTGCAGACTTGCGCAGCCACCAGGTCGCCTGGATGTCGGAAGCAAAGGTTGGCGGAGTGCGCGTGGTGCGCGCCTGTATTACGAACTATAAAACGACAGAAGCCGACATAGAAGACGTCGTCGAGAAAATTACCCGGCTGGCAATGCAACAGCAGCCTTCGCAGTTGAGCTCAATTTCGTTCTGAATTGATCAGCTGGCCCCGACCGGGACCACATGCTCATAAGATGAAGCCAGAAACGATTGCCATTCACAGCGGATATCATCCGGACCCGACAACGCGAGCGGTTGCCGTACCCATTTACCAGACGGTCTCGTATGCATTCGACAGCGCCGATCACGCGGCTGCGCTCTTTAATCTGGAGGAAGAAGGATACCGCTACACCCGTATTGGTAATCCGACGACCGAAGTGCTCGAGCGCCGGGTGGCCACGCTGGAAGGCGGCGTGGCGGCGCTCTGCGTCAGCAGCGGCCAGGCGGCGGTCAACTATGCGGTGTCCAATGTTACGACGCCGGGCTGCAACATTGTTTCTGTTCCGCAGTTGTACGGCACCACCCACACCCTCTTTGCACACCTGCTCCCGCAGCAGGGGGTTTCCGTGCGGTTTGCTGGCTCCGACCGGCGTGACGCAATCGAAGGTCTGATCGACGCGGAGACGAGGGCGGTGTTCTGCGAGAGTGTCGGCAATCCGGCCGGCAATATCTGCGATATCGGGGCGCTGGCTCGGGCCGCCCACAAACATGGCGTGCCACTGATTGTGGATAACACCGTGGCCACCCCCATTCTGCTGCGACCCATCGATTACGGCGCGGACGTTGTCGTTCACTCACTGACCAAATTTATGGGAGGACATGGTACGACTCTGGGCGGAGCGATTGTCGATGGGGGTAACTTTCCATGGAAGGATCAGGCCTCACGATTTCCAATGTTTAGTCAGCCCGATGCTTCCTATCACGGTCTGGTTTATACGGACCACTATGGAAGGTCCGCCTACATTGCGCGCTGCCGCAGCGTTTATCAGCGTACAACCGGGGCCGTGCTTTCGCCGCTGAGCGCTTTCCTGTTGCTGCAGGGAATCGAGACGGTGGCGCTGCGGATAGAACGCCATGTCGCGAACGCAAAATGCGTAGCGGAATTCCTGCGGAGCCATCCCCTCGTTGAATGGGTCAATTATCCCGGCTTCCGTGAGAATCCCTATCACGAGCTGGCTCAAAAGTACCTGGGCGGACGCGCCTGTTCTCTGATGGCATTTGGGATGAAGGGAGGTTTTCCGGCGGCGGTTAAGTTTTACGACGCGCTGAACCTCGTGACCCGGCTCGTGAATCTGGGCGACGCCAAATCGCTCGCTTGTCATCCGGCCTCCACGACTCACCGTCAGATGTCTGTCGAGGAGCAGCGCAGCGCCGGCGTCACGCCTGAAATGATTCGCCTCAGCGTCGGCATCGAGCACGTCGATGATATCGTCGCCGATCTCGATCAGGCCCTCCAGGCAGCCGGGCGGTACAGTTAGCTTTCAGGGGATTGTGATGTCCGTGCAACTCATCCAACCCGGGCCAGATCGAGACGATCCGTCATCCGTGAATGCCACCAGCGGTAGCAGCCACCGGCCTGAGCGTGCCGACGGATCGGGCAGAGAGCTTGCGATAGGGCTTCTGAATAATATGCCCGACGGCGCTCTCGCCGCGACCGAAAGGCAATTCATCTCGCTCCTCAGCTCAGCGGCCGAGGGCTTGCCCGTCCGGTTGACGCTCTA
>JASIAO010000186.1 GCA_030041955.1 Acidobacteriaceae bacterium
CCTTCGACAATCGTTACCTCGGCCTCATCTCAGCTTCTGTTGCACGTCCCTCAGGGGCTAAAGCCCGATTCCGAGGGGCGCTTTTACGGCACGACTGGAGTCGTGCCCTGATACAAAACCTTTCGTTCCCCACTCAAGCCAAAACCGGGCTTGAATGGGCCACCCGACCAACATCGCTACTGCGTCAGCACCAGAGCGCCTTCGGCGGTGACTGCTACGGTGTGCTCGAAATGCGCGCTCCAGCTTCCGTCTTCCGTTACCGTCGTCCAGCCGTCTTTCAGGACCTGGACGCCGGGTCCACCTATATTGACCATCGGCTCGATGGCCAGAACCATGCCGGCCCTGAGCTTCGGCCCCTGGCCGCGCGTACCGAAGTTCGGCACCTGCGGATCTTCGTGCAGATGCGTTCCGATGCCGTGGCCCACAAAATCACGAACGACGCTGAAGCCCTCGGCCTCAACTGTTTCCTGCACCGCAGCGCCCACATCGCCGAGGGTTGCTCCGGCTTTCACTGCCCGGATCGCACTCTGCAGGGACGCTTCAGTCACCTCCAGCAGCTTCCGGGTCTTCTCAGAAACTCTGTTCCCCACGGCCACCGTGATCGCCGAATCGCCGTAATAGCCGTCGATGACCACGCCGGTATCGATGGAGACGATATCGCCGTCGCGCAGCTTTCGTTCCGCCGAGGGGATGCCGTGCACCACTTCGCTGTTGATCGAAGTGCACAGCACACAGGGATACCCGTGGTATCCCTTAAATGCCGGGGTCGCCCCCAGCTCTTCAATTTTTGCCGCAGCCACACGCTCGAGATCGAGAGTGGAGGCCCCGGGCTTTACTGCCTGGCGGACATGCTCCAGGATCTCCCGGACCACCTGCCCGCTGCGCCGCATTTTTTCGATCTCCTGCGGCGTTCTGATGCTAATGGCCACCCGTTCCACTCCTGAGGCGCGCCACCGCGGCGATAACATCGGCCGCGACCTGATCCACCGGCTGCTCGCCGTCGACTTCGGCGAACCGGCCCAGAGCGCGGTAGTGCTCGACGACCGGAGCCGTCTGCGACTCGTACGTTCGCATCCGCTCCTGAAAAACTTCCTCAGTATCGTCGGAACGCCGCACCAGAGATGTGCCGTCCAGGTCGCATTTCTCATCGACCTTCGGCGGCTGCAGGTAGATGTTGTAGATCGTCCCGCAGACTGGGCATGTGCGCCGTCCGGTAATACGGCGCAGTAATTGAGTATAACCGACCTGGATACTGACCGCAACGACGGGCAGGGCGGTGGGATCGGCGCCGATGTGCCGATCCAGCCACTTAGCCTGCCCCAGGGTGCGGGGAAATCCGTCGAGAATGTAGCCTTCGGCGGTGTCCCGCTGCTTCAGACGCTCGGCGACCATCTGGTTGACGAGGTCGTCGGGAACCAGCTTGCCCTGGTCCATAACGGCTTTGGCCTGCACGCCGAGCGGCGTGCCCTGGTCACGGTGGTAGCGGAGCAGGTCGCCGGTGGAAATTTGGGGAATGCCCCACTTTGCCATCAGCTCTTTGGCCTGGGTTCCCTTGCCGACACCGGGAGCGCCGAGGAGAAGGATCGGCCCCGGCGATACTTCCCGTGAATTCACCTTCTCCACATGGGTATCCGCCGCAGCCATTGCCATTACCAGGCCCGCCTTCCCCTTACACGCCCACTTTTGGGGGAAAAGCCTTCATAGTGCCGCATGATGAGGTGCGACTCGATCTGGTTGACCGTATCCATGGCGACGCCGACGACGATCAGCAGCGAAGTGCCGCCAAAGTAGAAGTTGAAGCCGAGACCGTTGGTGACCCAGAGCGGCGCGTGCTCGAAGAAGCCGCCCACCAGCCACAGGTGGTTGAGGTGAATGCCGCTGATGAGCAACTGCGGGATGATGGCGACGACGATGAGGTAGATGGCGCCGACCATCGTAATGCGGGTGAGGATGTCGTTGACGAAGTCGGAGGTGCGGCGGCCAGGACGGATGCCGGGGATGAATCCGCCGTACTTACGCATGTTATCGGCAATGTCGTCGGGACGAAAGACGATGGAGATGTAGAAGTAGGCGAAGAAGACGATGGCGATCATGTAGATCAGCTCGTACATCGGCTCGCCGGGACGCAGCGCGTCGAAGGTGCGGGAGAGCCACGCGCTGTTCTTCACGAAGGCGGCCTGAGCGAAGAGCATGGGCGCCGAAAGCACCGAGGCCGCAAAAATGATGGGCATGACGCCGCCGGAGTTGACCTTGAGCGGGAGGTGGGTGGATTGTCCGCCCATGAGGCGGCGGCCCACAATGCGCTTGGCGTACTGCACCGGGATGCGGCGCTCGCTCTGTTCGACGAAGACGATGAAGGCGACCACCGCGACCATGAAGACCACGAGCAGGATGAGCACGGGGACGGTGAGCGCGCCAAAGCGCTGCGACTTGGCGGTGTTGATCAGGTCGGCGATGCCCTGGGGCAGGCCGGCCACGATGCCCGCAAAAATGAGCAGGCTCATGCCGTTGCCGATGCCGCGCTCGGTAATCTGCTCGCCAAGCCACATGACGAAGGTGGTGCCCGCGGTGAGCGTGATGATGGTCATCACAATGAAACCCATACCGGGATCGAGCACCATGTTGGCGGAGCTGCGGAGCGCGATGGCGATGGCCGCTGACTGCACGACGCCGAGCCCGACGGTCATGTAGCGCGTCCACTGCGTGATCTTGCGGCGTCCCAGCTCGCCCTCTTTCTGGAGCTTGGCCAGCGGCTCATACACGACGGTGAGCAGCTGGAAGATGATCGATGCCGTGATGTACGGCATGATGCCGAGAGCGAAGATGGTCATGCGGCGCAGCGTGCCGCCGCTGAACAGATCCACGAGACCCAGCGAGGAGCCGGCCTGGCCATTGAAGAACTGTTCCAGAGCCGCGACGTTGACGCCGGGAGTGGTGATGTGCGCGCCCAGGCGATAGACGGCCAGGATACCCAGCGTGAACAGGACACGCCTGCGCAGATCCGGGATACGGAAGATGTTGGCAAACTTCTCAAACATGGGATTCTGCTCTCATCATACAAGGCAAGCGTGAAAGCCAGTAGCTGGCAGCCGATGGGTCGCGGGCTACTTGCTGCCGGCTACCGGCTCCCCGATCACGATCGCCTTGCCGCCGGCCTTTTCGATCTTTTCCTGCGCGGACTTCGAAAACTTGTGCGCGTGCACGGTGACGGCCACGCTGAGGTCGCCGTTGCCGAGGACCTTCACCAGCCCGTTCCGCTTTTTCACCAGGCCCAGCTCGACAAACTTTTCGAGGGTCAGTTCCTTCTCGCCCAGCTCTGCCACCCGGTCCAGATTCACGACTGTGTACTCGGTGCGGAAGATGTTGGTGAAGCCGCGCTTGGGCAGGCGGCGGTGCAGCGGCATCTGGCCGCCTTCAAAACCACGCATGAGGCTGGAGCCGGAACGCGAGCCCTGGCCCTTGTGCCCACGGCCGGAGGTTTTTCCGGTGCCGGAGCCCATGCCGCGGCCGATACGCTTCTTGTTGCGATTCGCCTTCTTCGGCGCCTTCAGATTGGAGAGATTCATGATTTCCTCGCTCAACGCCTGCCGGAATTGCACCGGGAGACTCGCATGTTTTAGTGATCAGTTCTCAGCGATCAGTTTTAAGATTTTGCTGTTCACTGATCACTCTTCGCTGACTACTGTTCCACGATCCGCACCAGGTGCGGAATCGTCTTGACCATCCCCCGGATGGAGGGCGTGTCTTCGCGCACGACCACCTGGTTTAGGCGCGTGAAACCCAGGCCCTTGACGACCTTCTTGTGCTTCACCGGCGCCTGGATCATGGACCGGTAGTACTGGATCTGGATGGTGGCCTTCGCGGCGGCTTTTTCTGCTGTTTTCTTTTGCGCCATGGTTAGATCTCCTGCGCCTGCTTGCCGCGGATGGCGGCGACTTCGTTGCGGTCGCGCAGCTGCACGAGAGCATCGAAGGTGGCCTTGATGACGTTGTGCGGATTGGCCGTGCCGAGGCTCTTGGTGAGCACGTTCTGCACCCCCGCGGAGGTCATGACCGCGCGCACGGCGCCGCCGGCGATGACGCCGGTGCCCTCGGGAGCGGGCTTGAGCAGCACCTGGCCGGAGCCGAAGCGGCCCAGCACCTGGTGCGGGATGGTGGTCGCAGTGAGGTTGACGCGGACCAGGTTCTTCTTAGCCGCTTCGATGCCCTTGCGGATGGCCTGCGGAACCTCGCGCGCCTTGCCCGAGCCGTAGCCGACCACGCCGGCGCCGGGATCGCCCACAACAACCAGCGCTGCGAAGGACATGTTCTTGCCGCCCTTGACCACTTTGGTGACGCGGTTGATGGCCACGACCTGATCCTTCAGGTTGAACTGCCCGGAATCCAGTTTCTTTCTCAGTATCGCCATTTGCTTAGAACTCCAATCCTGCTTCGCGCGCGGCATCGGCCAGCGCCTTGATGCGCCCGTGATAGAGGTATCCGCCGCGGTCGAAGACGACCTTGCTGATGCCCTTCTCCTTTGCGCGTTCGGCGATGAGCTTGCCGACTTCTTTGGCCGCGGTGACATTGCCTCCCGTTTTCATCTTCGCCGCTACGGTCGAGGCCGAGACGATGGTGATGCCTTTGCTGTCGTCGACCACCTGGGCATAGATGTGGTTCAGCGAGCGGTAGATGTTGAGCCGCGGCCGCTGTTCCGTTCCGGCAAGCCGGCGGCGAATGCGGGTGTGCACGCGCTGCCGGATCTCATTTCGTTTCCTCTGCGGAATCATCGCTTCTCTTCCTTCCTAATAGCGGAGCCGCCCTGCGGGTCCGTTCGGTTTCTCACTACAGGGTTACGGTTTACGGGTTACGGTTTAGCTTCGCCCAGCCCTACCGTAGACCGTAATCCGCAGACCCTATTTCGCTCCGGTCTTGCCGACCTTCTTCTTCAGGCGCTCGTCGGCATAGCGGACACCCTTGTTCTTGTACGGGTCGGGCTTGCGCAGCGAGCGCATGTCAGCAGCCACCTGGCCGACCTTCTGGCGGTCGATGCCGCTAATAGTCACCCGCGTCTGCTTGGGATCGATGGTTGCCGTGATGCCGGTGGGCAGCGGGAACTCGATCGGGTGCGAGTAGCCGAGGGTGAAGACCACGGTGTTCTTACCCTTCAACTCGGCGCGATAGCCGATCCCGACGATGTCCAGATCCTTCGACCAGCCTTTGGTGACGCCCTCCACAGCGTTCGAGATCAGCGCGCGAGTGAGGCCGTGAATGGCAGCCTGCGAATCGTTCTCGCGCACGGCATGAATGTGGCCGTCCTGGGTTTCGAGCTTGATCCCCGCAGGGATGGCCTGTTCGACCTTGCCCCTGGGGCCTTCGACAGTGACGACATTGCCGTGCACCGCGTACTTGACGCCGGTGGGCAACGGAATCGGTTTTCTTCCAATCCTCGACATCTTCTCAATCCTCGATGGCTTGCGAGTCCCGGCATTGCTTGCGCTCTTCCGTTCCACTGCAGCCTGGGGAGTCGGTTCCGTGCTCCCCTTCGTACCTCAGGGGCAAAAGCCCCTTCACTTTCCTCGACTTTTCGGCACGGCTAATGCCGTGCCCTGATACAGAACCTTTGTTTCCCCATTCAAGCCACAACCGGGCTTGAATGGGCCACCCGACCTCAAGAGCATGGCGGGCGAAGCCCGCGTCCGCCTGGACGGCCAGTCCTCACCAGATTTCGCAGAGGACTTCGCCGCCCACACCTTCCCTCCGCGCCTGGCGGCCGGTCATGACGCCGCGCGGCGTGGTGAGGATGCTGATGCCGAGGCCGCCCTGGACGCGGCGAATCTCATCGCGGCCGAC
>JASIAO010000187.1 GCA_030041955.1 Acidobacteriaceae bacterium
AAACCTCGGACTGGGTGTGCCAGCGCGACCAGTTGCCTTCACCCTCCAGACCGTAATGAAACGTCAGGTTGGCGTCGACGAATCCGGCGGCGCCGAAAGCCCAGTGCTGGCCGTACTGCAAATGCACGGCAGAGAAGCTGCCCCCGGCGGCCAGCGCTTCGTTGCCGCCGATGGTGGAGGGCGGCGACTGCGCGTGCGCCGCAGCGATGCTGAGGCAGGCTGCCAGGGCGAGGCCGGCGAGGGCATTTCGAAAGCGCGAGAGACATCTGCCTTGCATGATCGAACGATCTCCGCTCACTGAGTCACCTGCACGGTGAGATTGGTGACGTGGGTGACGCCGGTCTTCTGACCGGAAGCGACCACCTGGATGGTGTAAGTGCCGGGCGCGGCGCTATTGAACGAGTAGCCGGCGCAGCCGGTCATCAGGAACGTGGTGCCCGCGAGGAAGGCCACGATGGCGAGGAGCTTGAGCACGCCGGTGCGTCTGCGGAAGCGCCAGAAGACGAAGCCGAAGAGGGCGCTGCCGGGGAAGACGAAGGCGGCAAGCATGCGATTACTGCTGCCGGGGAACTCATTGCGCGCCTGCGAGCCGCTGGCCAGCGGCGAATTGGTGTCAACGGTGAGAACGACGCTTGCATTGCCGTTGGCGCTGAGCGATGGATCGGAGTTGGAGAAGCTGCAGGTGACGGATGCGGGGAGCGAGTTGCAGCCGAGGGAGATGGTGTCGGTGAATCCTTCTTCGGATGCGAGGCTGACCTTGACGTTGGCGTAGTCCTTGGTCGGAATGGAGACCGAGGTCGGACTGACGGTGAGAATAAAGTCGGTTGCCTGGGAGACGGTGACGGTGACGCTGTCGGAGGTCGACGGCGCGTCGTCGGTGTCGCCGCTGTATTTGGCAGTGATGGTGTCGCTGCCGGCGGTGAGATCGAGGGTGATGGAGGCTGAGCCGTCGGCGCCGACGGTCTGCGGCGAGCCGATGGCTGTGGTTCCGTTGTAGAAGGTGAGTGTTCCGGTGACCGGCTTGCCGCTGGCGGAGACCACGGTGGCGAGCAGGGCGACCGGTTGATTGGAGGCGACATTGGTGGCGGAGGCGGCGAGCGTCGTCTGCGTGGTGAAGGTGCCGACGGTGACGGTGACGGCATTGGACGTAGCGGTGCCGTTGTTGGCGTCGCCGTTGTACGTGGCGGTGATGCTCTGCGCGCCGAGCGGGAGGGTCGTGGTCGTCAGAGTGGCCACGCCGCTGCTGTTCAGGGTTCCGTTGCCGAGGCTGGTGGCGCCGTCATAGAAGGTGACGGTGCCGGTGGGCATCGCGCCATTGCCGCTGACGGTCGCGGTAAAGGTTACGGGAGCGGTGACCGGGACGGCCGTGGCGCTGGCGGTGAGCTGCACCTTGGTCGTCGCGGCGATGACGCTGAAGGCCAACGCGGTGGAAGTGCTCGAGTCGTCGTTGGCATCGCCCTGGTATTGCGCGGTGATGGAGTAGGTGCCGACGGCGAGTGTGGAAGTAGTGAACGTGGCGACGCCCTTGCTGAGTGTTCCGGTGCCGATCGGGGTCGTTCCATTGTCGTTGTAAAAGTCCACGGTGCCGGTCGGCGTATTGCCGTCGTTGCTGGTGACGGTCGCGGTAAAGGTAACTGGGCTTCCGGCGACAGAGGGATTCGCGCTGACGCCGATGGTAGTTGTGGTGCCGGCATCGTTGACGACCTGAGCCAGGATGGGGGAGGTGCTGGTGAGGTCGTTGGCGTCGTTGTTATAGACCGCCGTGATGTTGTGCGTGCCCGCGGTCAGCGTAGCGGTGGTGTAGGTCGCGGCGGCGGTGGTGGTTCCGGTGGCCGCCAGCGTCGGTGTGCCGAGCTTGGTGGTTCCGTCGTAGAAGGTGACGGTTCCGGTGGGCGCGGAGATGCCGGTTGCGGTGACCGTGGCGGTGAAGGTTACCGACTGGCCGTAGGTGGAAGGATTGTTATTCGAGGTAACGACGGTCGAGGTGGGCTGGACGACGAGCTGGATAAGCGGGGCGGAGGTTCCGGTGACGTTGTTGGTGTCGGTGTAGGTTGCGGTGATGCTGTTCTTGCCGGTGGGGAGCGGGGTGACGGTGGAGGTGGTAAAGGTGGCGACGCCTGAGGAGTTGAGGGTCCCGGATCCGAGATAAGTGGCGCCGTCGTAGAAGGAGACTGCCGTGTCCGTGCCAAAGGGAATGTTGCCGGAGATGGATACGGTGGCAGTGAAGGTGACTGCCTGGCCGTAGTCGGAGGGGTTATTGCCGCTGGTGTTGGCGACGGTGACGGTGACCTGCTCATTCACCGTCTGCACGAGTGCAGCTTGCGTGTATGCGGCTACGTAGTAGGTGTTGCCGCCATATGCGGCATAGATGTCATGAACGCCGACGGCGAGTGTGTCGTCCGCGATGGTGGCGGTGCCACTGGCGCCGAGAGTGGCGGTGCCGATGACGACGCCGGGAGGCGGTGACGGCGGATTAGGAACCGTGGGTGGAGTGGCTGGCGCAGGGAAAAGATCGTAGAGAGTGACAGTTCCGGTGGGAGTGCCCTGGGTGGAGCTGGGGCTCTTCGCCACCGTGACGGTGAAGTTGACGTTCTGCCCGTAATTGGATGGGTTGGGTGCGGAGGTGACACTGACGACGGGAGCGTTCTGAGCAAGCGCCTGGCCGACAGCAGCGATGGTGAAGGGGGAATTGGGCTGGGTGGCGGCGAGGGTGACGTCGGCGACGAGCGGATTGCCGCTGGCCGTGGGCGAATACTCCACCGCAACGCTGCACTGATCGTCGACGGCGAGCGAGGCGGTTGTGGAGCAGGTGCCGGCGCCGAGGGTGGAGTTGGCATCGTTGCTGATGCCGCTGAAGGTGAGGCTCTGGTTGCCGTCGTTCTCGAGGTATTGATCCTGTGCCGTGCTCACCTGGCCCTGCCAGAGGGCGGGAGTGAAGAAGAGCGTCGCGTCGTTTGCGGTGATCTCACGGATGATGTTGTCGAAGTATTCGGCGATGTAGATGTTGCCGGCGGAATCGAGAGCGAGGCCGTAGGGGGCGTAAATGCCGGCTCCGGTGACTTTGGCAGAAGCTCCGGCGGCGATGCCGTTACCGGTGTAGAGTTCGCCGTTCTGGCTGTTGCCGTAGGTGTATCCGGACTTGCCGTCGTTGTAGACGACGCTGTTGTTATTGCCGGCGATGGTGGTGACGATGTGGCTGGAGCCGTTGACCTTGCGGATGACAAAATTGCGGGCGTCGGCGATGTAGACGTTGCCGGCCGCGTCGCAGGCCACGCCAAAGGGAGAGTCGAGCTCGGCCTGGGTGGCGGCTTTGGTATCGCCCGAGTATCCGGCGGTGCCGTTGCCGGCAAAGGTGCTGATTATGCTGGAGCCGTTCACCATCCGCACGACGTTATCGCCGGAGTCGGGGATATACATGTTGCCGGCGGGATCGAAAGCGACGGCGTAAGGCGCATTGAGGCTGGCCGAGGTTGCGGCACATCCATCGCCGATCGCGTCCGTCGAGCCGGTGCATGTGGCCGGGGTGGCGCCGCCGCCGGCGATGGTGGTGATGTCGCCGGTGGTGGTGCTGATCTCGCGAATGCGGTTGTTGCCGGTGTCGGCGATGTAGATGTCCCCGGAGGCGTCGACGGTGATGCCGCTGGGAGCATCGAACTCGGTGGTGGTGTCGTTGGGAGCGTGACCGTCTCCGGCGTATCCGGCCTGGCCATTGCCCCATCTGCCGACAATGCCGCCGGTAGTGAGGTTCACTTCGAGAATCTCGTTGTTGTCGGTATCGGCGATGTAGAGGTTGCCGGCGCCGTCCAGAGCGATTCCGCGTGGAAGGGTGAGGGTGGTGTTCTCTGCGATGGTGCCCGTGGGATCGTAGCCGGGCTCGCCGTTGCCGGCGACGGCCTGGATGATTCCGGTGGAAGCAACGACTTCGCGAATGAGGTTGTGACTGGAGTCGGCGATGAAGATGTCGCCCGCGCCATCCAGCGCAACGCTGGTGGGCAGGTACAGGTCGGCTGACGTGGCCGGCTGCCCGTCATTCACATTGTTCCATTGGCCAACCTGGCCGGCTACGATGCCGATGGTGCCGGGAACCATGACGGCGAGGGAGCCTTCGCCGGTTTCGGTGAGATATTCGGTGGCCAGGGTGTTGCCGGAGG
>JASIAO010000188.1 GCA_030041955.1 Acidobacteriaceae bacterium
TGCATCCCGAGGCCATCGAAGATAAGGTTGCGGCACTCGAGGTTCCTTACGGACAGGGCCGCATCTTCCTCTACGGATTCAAGCCGCAGTGGCGGGCGCAGTCGCACGGGACGTATAAGTTCTTCTTCAACGTGCTCTACAACTACGAGCAGCCGCCGTTCGCGAAACCTCCGGCTGCGCCGGCGACGGAGCCGAAGGGAACGGCCGTGGCAGCGGAGTAAACGCACACACGGGAAGAGAGAAAGAGCCAGCAGGACGAGCGATTTTCGCAGAGATTACAGGCGATTTATCTACTTCTTCTCGAGCCAGGCCAGGAACACGGGGAGGGAGTGAAGCTGATCGACATGATCGGGCGCGGAATTGCCGGCGAAGCCGATGACCCGCAGTCCGCCAGCCCGCACATCGCTCAGGATCTGGGTTTGCATGGGGCCCCAGCGGACGACGGGGTGTGGGGTCAGTCCCCACTCGCGCAGGAGCCAGTCGGCGGTTTCCGTGGTGCTGGCGAAGGTGCCGGGAAAAATCTCAGTGTGGGTGATGATGAGGCGTTTTTTGCCGGCGATAGCGTCGCGGCCGAAGCGAAGCCAGATTTGCAGGTTGCTGGTGTCGATGTCGGACTCCTGCGGGCCGGGCTTGCCATTGACATAGCCGGTGTGGACGCCGTCGATACAGAGGACCCGGCTGACGCGAGCGTAGGAGGGGGGATCATTGAGGATTTTGCGGAGAGCACCGCAGCCCGCGCTCCAGCCGCCGAGGTCGACTTCACTGAACCTGAGTCCGCTTTTCAATTCGGCCTCAGCGATGAGGTTGGGAAAACGCGCCGGGTCAGCGAAGAGCCGCTCGTAGGTGCTGGATCCGGCGCCGGCCTGGACCGTAATCACGGCGAGGTTCCGCTCTTTCGATACGGCAAGCTCGGGAATCCAGTGGCCGCCATGGAAAAAGAGCAGGAGCCTGGCTTGCCGGGATGCATGCATCTTCTCCGGAAGGAACAGGGTGCCCAGTTCAAGTCCGATTCGGCGGCCGGGTGGGACGGTCTGCTCAAGGCGCGGATGGGCGCGGGTGTGCTCGACCATGGGGGAGGGATTTTGCTGGGCAGCGGATACGAGGGCGGCGAGGATCAGGAAGGCAAGTCCCGACCATCGGCCAATCCGGAATAATTGCACGGCAAATCCCCCGTTAGCGCATAGGCCATAACGACGGTACTTTGCCGAGAGGCTAGCTGACAAATCGAAGTGGCCGATATTCGAATCGGGAGGGAGTAGCGGAAAACCGCCTGAATTTTGGAGCACCGGGCGGGAATTGAACCCGCGAATACTGGTTTTGCAGACCAGCGCGTTAGCCACTTCGCCACCGGTGCTCTTGAAACAGTTGCCAGTCCTCAGTTGCTGGCTGTTAGTTGCGCCTACTTCGGCTGAGCGGCGGTGCGCATGTAGGGTTTGACCGTCTTGTAGCCGGGGAAAATCTTGTCGGCTTCTTCGTTCGAGACCGCGCCGGTAATGATGATGTCTTCGCCCTGCTTCCAGTTGGCCGGAGTGGCGACCTTGTGCTTCGCAGTGAGCTGCATGGAGTCGAGCACGCGGAGAATCTCATCGAAGTTGCGGCCGGTGGTCATGGGGTAGGCGAGGTGCAGCTTGATGCGCTTGTCGGGCCCGATGACAAAGACGGTGCGAACGCAGGCGTTGTTGGCAGCGGTGCGGCCTTCAGAGGAGTCGCCGGCGTCGGCGGGCAGCATGTCGTAGAGCTTGGCGATTTTGAGCTCCGGATCGCCGATCATGGGGTAGTTGACGGCGTGGCCGGTGACGTCGCGGATGTCGCCTTCCCATTTTTTGTGGCTGTCGACGGGGTCGACGGAGAGGCCGATGACCCTGGCGCCGCGCTTCGCGAATTCCTGCTCGAGGCCGGCGACAGCTCCGAGTTCGGTGGTGCAGACGGGGGTGAAGTCCTTGGGGTGGGAGAAGAGCACCGCCCAGTGGTCGCCGATCCACTCATGGAAATGGATAGTGCCGTGGGTGGTCTCAGCGGTGAAATCGGGAGCAATATCGTTGATGCGGAGCGACATGGGATTCCTTTCCTGTGAGGAGTTCCGCGGCGGCTTGAGGGCATTGAAAAAACCCACCGGGCCGGCGGCAGGTGGGTTCTGAGGTTCGCGAAATCGTCGATTCGGCTCTCAGGCACCTGCTTGTGGGGCACAGCAGCAGCAGCAACAGCAGCAGAGGCACCGGCAGATGGCAGAGAGAAGCTTCATCTATCTACGAGCGTAGGGGAGGGCCGTCGCGGATGTCAACTGTCAGGGATGAAGCCGATAGGGATGAGATGCCCAGCGGAGATGCGGTTGGCGTCAGGGATTGCCAAACGGGAGGGTGAATTCGCCGATCCAGAAGCAGGTGTTGCGGCGGGTGAGCGGGCCGGGAGGGCGGTTACGCAGGCGCGCGAGGGCTTCGTGATAAGGGCCGACGAAGCGGACGGCGGGAGGCAGCGTCGTGTAGACGCGCGGGAGCCAGCGGCGGGCGCGGTCGAGTGCGCCGCGGTCAGGTTCGGAGAGGGAGAAATCGTTGCGGAGGCGTGGCGGGAGCCAGCCAGCCGTGAGGGCGCGGTACCAGCGCGGAGGGTGAATCCAGGAGCCCGCGCCGGAGAGGATGGCCTGACCCATGGCGCGTGCAGCGGAATTGACGCCGAGTTGGGCAGAGGCAGCCATGTCATCGGTGTAGGCGGTAAAGGCCGGCCAGTCTGCGGGCAACGCTGAACCCGAAATGCCGAAGAGGGCGGCGAAGCGCTTCATTTCCTGGTAATACTGCTCGCGGTCGGGATCGGAGAGCGGCAGGACGGTCGCGTAGGCGAGGACCGCGCTGTCGACGAGTGTAGCGAAGACCCAGCGGAGTGCGTCGAGATCGTTGGCTTCGTAGGGTGAGCCGGATTGCCAGCCGCCGACCGGTTCCGGCAGCGCGCCACGGATGCGCGTGTGGAGTGCGTGGAGGTAGCGCGCCGCCGCGAGCGCCTGGTCGAGCGAGCCAAAGATCATGGTGAAAACGATGCGAAAGGTGTTGTGGAAACGGGCAATGGGACGCTTGAGGACTGTGGAGTGATCGGCGATGGCCCGGGCGACCCAGGGATGGGCGAGTTGAAGGAGCGCAGCGCGCCCGGCGCCGAGGAAGAGGGCGGACTCACGCGAGACGCGCCAGGCGAGGGAGCGAGGTCCGAAGAGGCCGGCGCGGGGATCGGGGCAGTTGCCGGCGAGGGAGGCGAACTGGGATTCGAGATCGGCGCGGGAGACGAGCTCCATGCCTTCATTATGAGGATCGGAGACGGGCGAGTGACACGGGTGAAGCACGATTCTGGTAGATTTGGGGCGCGGGTGAAGCAAACCCAGGGTGTTCGTGTCCCGAACCACTTCATTCAGGGTCGCCGCTTCCTGCTGGTCGCGTCGACTTAAGAGCAGTGGCCTCCGGATACATTGACCCTGGTTTTGCTGTGAGGCCGCGAAAGAGGAGATCGCATATGCATCTACGGCGGACGATGGTTGCGGGCCTTTGTGTTTTGCTGGCGGCGCCGGTTATGGCGGTGGCGCAGGGAGGGATGAGCGCAGGGTCGACGCCTGCGGCAACGCAGGTAGCTCCGGCGGAGAGCTTTAACGCGCTCTTGTCGATCATGGAAAATCAGATCGTTCCGGCGGCGGAAGCGATGCCGGCGGACAAGTTCGACTTTGCGCCGCCGACGACGTTCGGACTGTATACCGGAGTGCGAACATTTGCGCAGCAGGTTAAGCACCTGACCGAGGCAAATTACAGCATCTTCCGTGCGTACGGCGTACCGGGCGCGGTGGATTCGAAGACGATTGAGGCATTGAAGACGAAAGACGAGATCGTGGATGCGCTGAAGAAGTCGTATGCGTATGCGCATGCGGCGGTGAGCACGATCACGGTGGGGAACGCCTTCGAGGCGATGGGGCCTCCTCAACGGCACCTGACGCGGGCGACGCTGGCGGCGTACGGGATCGCGCACTCGATGGATCATTACGGGCAGATGGTGGAGTATCTGCGCATGAACGGGATCGTGCCGCCGGCAAGCAGGCCGAAAAGCTAGGGTGCAGGAAATAGGGTGTAGGGTTTACGGGTGATGAGGGCCGGGCATCCGTACCTGCGCGGGTCTGCGAAAATGAAGGCTGAATGCCTCTGGGACGCAGTATTCCTGTCGACGATGATGAGGACGAGGAGGAGCGGCGGCATCCGTTCGTGCGGGTGGCGCTGGTCCTGTTTTGTCTGCTGGTGCTGGCTGTGGTGGGCGCGGCCGTTGGCGGCGCGGCGTGGCTGACGCATACGATGCGTACGTCGCTGCCGCAACTGGACGGCACGATTCTGACGCCCGGGCTGACCGCAGCGGTGACGGTGCGACGGGATGCGCACGGGGTGCCGCACATACAGGCGCAGAACCTCGACGATCTGCTCTTCGCGCAAGGGTACGTGACGGCGCAGGACCGGCTGTGGGAGTTGGACATGGCGCGGCGGATGGCGGCGGGCACGGCGGCGGAGATTCTGGGGCCGAAGCTGGTGGAGCATGACCGCATGCAGCGCGTGCTGGCGATGCGCGCCACAGCGGAGCGGCTGACGGCGAGCCTGAGCGACCAGGAACGGCACTACTTCAACGACTACGCGGCGGGCGTGAACGCGTACATCGCCGCGCATGAGAGCGACCTGCCGGCAGAGTTCCGGCTGCTGATGTACAAGCCGGCGGCGTGGCAGCCGGTGGACTCGATGCTGGTGACGATGAGCATGGTGCAGATGCTCGACGAACACTGGCCGGAGAAGGTGGAGCGAGAGCGGATTACCGCGAAGCTGGGGCCAACGCTGGCAGCGGATCTGTATCCGACGGGATCGTGGCGGGACCGGCCGCCGATTTCAAGCGAGGCGCCGATAACGGCGCCTAACCAGACGATTCCGGAGATTCCGCTGGATCCGAGCCAGGTAGGCGAGAGTACAGGGTACGAGGTGCAGGGTGCGGGACAGGGCTCAGAGCTCAGAGCACAGAGCTCAGGGCAACGGACAGCATTCAGCGCACAGCGTGCAGCGTACAGCGTTCAGAAAAGCGGGCCGGCACCTCCGCTCATGGTGAGAATCGCGGCGGAGTTTCTGAGTCCGCCAGAGTCGGGCGACGCGTGGAGCATGGTGATGAACAGCGCGGCGACGCCGTGCCTGGGGTGCGATCCGGGATCGAACGAGTGGGTGGTGGCGGGCTCGCGGACGGCCAGCGGACAGGCGATGCTCTCGAACGATATGCATCTGGAGCATCAGATTCCGAACATCTGGTACGAGATCGACATGAAGGCGCCGGGCTTTGATGCGGCAGGCGTAAGCGTTCCGGGCATTCCTTTTGTGGTAGCCGGACACAACGAGCACATCGCGTGGGGATTCACGTCGCTCTATGGCGATACGCAGGACATTTACGTGGAGAAGACAAACGCGCAGGACCAATACCTGGGTGCGGACGGCGCGTGGCACCCGATTGAGCACGACGAAGAGACGATCGGGGTGCGCTGGGGACGCAATGTGACTGTGGACGTGGAGCGGACCGATCATGGGGTGGTGATCACGCCGCTGATCCCTGGTGAGAGGCGGACACTGGCGCTGGACTGGACGGTTTACAGCCCGCAGGCAAAGGGGTTTCCGCTGCTGGCAGTGGATACGGCGGCGAACTGGCAGGATTTCCGCACGGCGTTGCAGCAGTGGTGGGGTCCGACGCAGAATGTGGTCTACGCCGACGACCAGGGAAATATCGGATATCAGGCGGTGGGGCTGATTCCGCTGCGGCCGAACGGATTGCAGGGGGTGCCGATTGAGGGCGGCGCGCACGAGTGGGCGGGATTTATTCCGTTCGATCAGTTGCCGTCGGCATATAACCCACCGGGAGGGATTCTGGCGACGGCCAATGCGCGGGTGACGCCCGACCCCACCGCGCCGACCGCAGGCGCGCTGGGGGCCCCGGCAGAAGCCGCTCCAAGTGTGGCCACACCACCGGCAGCCAGCACGCAGTTGACGCTCGAGTGGGGCGAGCCGTATCGCAACGAGCGCATCTGGAAATGGCTGGAGCCCAAGGACAAGCTGACGCCGGCGGACATGCTGACGCTGCAGACGGACGTGTATTCGGAGGTGGATCAGGAGATTGCACAGCGGCTCGCGTATGGAATCGACCACGCGAGCCATGCGGATGCGCAGTTGCGCCAAGCGGCAGACTTGCTGCGGACCTGGAATGGCGAGGTGGGGATCGATTCGGCGCCGGCGGCGATTGTGGCGGCGGCGAAGGCGGCGTTTTATCCGATGCTGCTGGAGCCGAAGCTGGGGCCGGAATGGCGGCATTACAAATGGGGCGAGAGCCTGTATGCGGGCGAAGAGATCCTGATGAACGAGCCGGCCGCGTGGCTGCCGCCGCAGTATGCGACGTGGGACGACTTTCTTGCAGATCTGGTGCGGCAGGGGCTGAAGGAAGATCACGCGCCATACGATTTGAGCCGTTGGCGATACGGGTACGCGCATCCGGTGGACGTGGAGCATCCGCTGTTCGGGTTGATGCCGTGGTTCAAGAGGTGGACGGGGACGGGGGCACAACCACAATCGGGTGACACATCGACGGTGAAGCAGGTGGGGCGGACGTTTGGGCCGTCGCAGCGGTTCACGATTGACTGGAGCAACGTGGATGCGGCGACGGAGAACATCGTAATGGGCGAGTCCGGCGATCCGCTGAGCGAGTATTATCGCGACCAGTGGCCCTACTGGTACGCCGGAAAGACCTTCGCGCTGCCCTTTACGGATCAGGCTGTGGCGGGGGCGACGGTACACACGCTGCGGCTGGAGCCGTGACGGGAGCGTACAGCGTGCAGCGTACTGATCGCTGATCACTGATTTCCGATCGCTGTTTGCCGGGAGAGACGGGATGCGGGGCAGGCTGCTGCTGCTGGCGGTGGTGATCCTGGCCGTGCTGCCGATGGCGGTGCGAGGCACGCCGTGCGGCGCGGATCTCGATTTTCATCTGCAAAACTGGCTGGAACTGACGCGAAGCTGGCACCAGGGTATTGCGTATCCGGCATGGGATGCGTCGGCGAATTGGGGCGCGGGCGAGCCGCGGTTTGTGTTTTATCCGCCGGTGACGCGATTCCTGGGCGCGGTGCTGGGCACGGTGATGCCGTGGACGTGGACGCCGCTGGTGTTTGTGGCGTTGGCTCTGCTCGCGGCCGGGTGGGCATTCCGGCGGATGGCGCGCGAGTGGGTGGATGATCCTGCGGCGACGCTGGCGGCGTGCCTGTATTTCGTCAATCCCTACATGATGTTTTTGATTTACGAGCGGGGCGCGCTGGCGGAATTGCTGGCCGCGGCGTGGATGCCCCTGGTCGTGCTCAATGGACTGCGAAGGCGGCCGGCAGTGGTCCCGCTGGCTGTTGCGATCGCGCTGTTATGGCTGACGGATGCGCCTGCGGCGGTGATGGGCTGTTATCTGCTGGCGGTCCTGGTGATCGTGGCGGCGCTGGCGGAGCGGCGGTGGGCGCTGTTGGGACGCGCAGCGGTCGGGATGGGGCTGGGCGCGGGGCTGGCAGCGTTCTGGATGGTCCCGGCGATCCGTGAGCAGCGCTGGGTGGAGATCTGGCGGGCGGTGGGGCCGCTGATGCGGGTGGAGGACAGCTTTCCGTTTTGGACCGTGCGGTTGACGGGAGCACCCGCGTATCCGGGCGAACCCGGGGACCTGATTTATCACAACCATGTCCTGCATACCGTGTCGTGGATTGTGGGCGCGCTGATGCTGGCGACGATGTTGGCGGCATGGCGGGCACGCAGGAAGCGCAGCAGGGTGTGGTTGCCGCTGGTGGTCGTGGGGGCGGCGATTTGCGGTCTGCAGTTGAAGTGGAGCGAGCCGGTGTGGCGGATGGCGCCGAAGCTTGCATACGTCCAGTTTGCGTGGCGATGGATGCTGGCGCTGGGGATGGTGGCTGCGGCGCTGGCGGCGCTGGCGATGGGGCGCTCGGTGTGGACGCGGCGTGCGACAGGAATCGGCGCCGGTGTGGCGCTGGCCTTTGCGTGTGCGATGGCAGCGCTGGCGGGCGTGATCTATTGGCAGCCGTGCGAAGCCTGGGACACGGTGCGAGAGCAAGTGGCGGAGGTGAGCACAACGGGATTTGCAGGAACGGACGAGTACACTCCGGAGCCGGCGGAGCTGGCGGCGGTGCAGATCGGGCTGCCGCCGGTGCGGGTGCTGCGCAGCGCCGATGGAGAGGGTGGGTCGGAGGCTGAGGACGAGAACTGGTCGCCGGATGCAAGCGCAGAGATTCCGGCGCAGGTGAGGGTTGAGCGTTGGGATTCAGAGGACCGGGTTGCGGCGGTGACGGCACCGGCGGCGGGATATGTCGTGCTGCGACTGATGGAGTATCCGGCGTGGGAGGTGCTATGTAACGGTGTGGAGGTACACCAGCGTCCAATGCGCCCCGATGGGCTGATGGCGATTCCGGTGCCGGCCGGCACGAACGTGATCGAAGTGCGGTGGCGGATGCCGGGGGATCTGCGGGCAGGAATCGCGATTTCGCTGGGAGCGCTGGCGGTTACACTGGCTCTGGGATGGAAGGAGCGGCGAGTCCGGCTGGGAGAGCATGATCGCAATGCAGACAGACGTCAACCAAATTTTGCGTGAGGGCGTGGAGCGCACGGATGAGGCGCTGGAGCGGCTGCTGCCGCCGGTGACGCAGGCGCCGGCGTCGATTCACGGGGCCATGCGGCACAGTGTTTTTGCGGGCGGCAAGCGGCTGCGTCCGGTGCTGGCGATGGAGGCGGCGCGGACGATGCGCACGGCGCACGGCGGCGCGGGATTGCCGGAGGGAATTGAGGATCTGGGCGCGGCCATCGAGATGCTGCACACGTATTCGCTGATCCACGACGATCTGCCGGCGCTGGACAACGACGATCTGCGGCGAGGAAAGCCGACATGCCATGTGGCCTTCGGCGAGGCGATTGCGATTCTGGCCGGAGACGCGCTGCAGACGCAGGCCTACGTGACGCTGGCGAAGCTGAAATGCGCGGCGGAGCGCGCGGTGAAGATTGTGGGGCAGATCGCCGAAGCGACGGGCACGGTGGAAGGGATGATTGGCGGGCAGGTGCTGGATCTCGAAGGCGAGCACACCAGGCCGACGGCAGAGAGCGTGGCGGCGATCCATCGGGCGAAGACAGGGGCGCTGATCCGGGTGAGCATCGTAGCGGGCGGGGTGTATGCCGGCGCGGATGCCGAAGACACGCGGCGGCTGACGGAGTTTGGGACGAAGGCGGGCCTGGCGTTTCAGATTGTCGATGACGTTCTGGACATGACGCAGGATTCCGAGCATCTGGGCAAGACGGCAGGGAAAGACGTGGCCAGCGACAAGGCGACGTGGCCTGCGGTGTTTGGGATCGAGCAGTCGAAAAAAGACGCGGCGCGGCTGATTGCAGAGGCATTCGCAGCGCTGGAGGCGTATGGGGGCGCGGCGGAGGGGCTAAAGGCGGTGGCGCGGTATCTGGTGGAAAGGACGCATTAAAGGCAGGGGGTAGGGATTAGGGTTTAGGGCTTAGAAAGGCCGGAACCTCGCGCGTTACGTTCCACCCCGTGTAACCTGCCGTCTGGTTCAGATCCCCATGCCGAACTCGGCATTGAGGTCGTTCGAGAAGTCTTCGCCGGCATGGGAGAAGAGATCCGATGGGGTGCGGTGACGGATCTTGTAGCGCAGGCGCAGTTCGCGTCCGACGTAGAGGCCGAGGGCGGTGACGGCCAGGGCTACAGAGGTCCAGCCCACGGCGCGCAGCGCGGCGGATGAGCCGGATGTGGTTTCCGCGTCTTCCATCTGCTCTTCGACAGCCTTCCTGCACTTCTTCAGGCAAAACATGAGCTCTCCCCAGGGCGTCATGGGTCCATGATAGCGCAGGTTGCGATGGACCCATCCGTGTGCCCTGTTTGTATATCGTCATCGAACACCGAGTCGATCACTCATTCGAGGGATTCGATGCGACGAAGGAGGGTAACCTTACTTTCGGGGGAGAGAAAACTGGCCTCGATGGAGTTGGCGGCGAGCTCGCGGAGGTGCTCAGCGGTGAAGGCGAAGTGCTCGCGGGCGAGGCGGTATTCGCCTTCGAGATCGCTGAGGAAGAGCGCGGGGTCGTCGGAGGCGAGCGTGACCATGAGGCCAGAGTCGAAATAGCGGCGCAGGGGGTGGTCCTCGAGACGCGGGCAACAGCCGGTTTTCAGGTTAGAGGAGACGCAGATCTCGAGGGGGGTCTGGCGCTCGGCCAGGATGGCGAGCAGTTCCGGATCGTGGATGGCGGAGAGGGCGTGACCGAGGCGCTCGGCGCCGATGTTCAGGGCGCCCCAGATGCCTTCAGGGCCGACCGTTTCGCCGGCGTGGGCGGTGAGGCGGAGACCGGCTTCGCGAGCTTCGGCATAGAGGTCGCGGAACGGCTCGGCGGCGGTGCGGCGTTCATCCCCGCCGATTCCAATGCCGACGATCGAGGGGAAGCGCGGGCGGAGCTCGGCGGCTTTGCGGAAGACGCGGGCGGCTTCCTCGACGCCGAAGTGGCGAACAGCGTCAAAGATCCAATAGAGGGTGAGGCCAAGCTCGGATTCGGCGCGGGCGCGGGCGCGCTCCATGCCATAGAACAGCGGCTCGAATTCGCAACGGCGCCAGTAGTAGACCACGCCGACAGAGACGTAGACCTCGGCGTGAACCACGCCCTGACGAGCGAGGCGTTCAGCCATGCGCCAGGCGGCAAGCTCGTAATCGTCGGCAGTGCGGAGGTGCTCGGTGACCGCTTTGAAGGCGAGCAGAAAGCCGGTGAAGTCGGTGTAGTGAAAGAGGGCGCAAGCCTGGTCGAGAGAAAGCGGGGCAGTATCGTGGCGGGCGCTGAGCTCGACGAGGGTTTCCGGAGTGACCGTTCCTTCCAGATGGAGGTGCAGCTCGGCTTTCGGCAGTCGGCGTATGAAGGAGTCCACGGAACAGGATACGGGATGAGGAACAGCGATCAGCAATCAGTGATCCGGTAGTCGGGCGATGTCGCCTGCAGCAGGAGGCCGGTAGCGAACGGCGGCGACGTTAGGAGTTCGGTACGGAGAAATTGAGATCGGGCAGGAGCGGCGGCGAGCGTTGATACGGAGTGGGTACAATCCGGGAGTGATGTCGAAGCAGGGAATGGAAAAGTTTCGGCGCCGATTGCTGGCGTGGTTCGATGAACACGCGCGCGATTTGCCGTGGCGGCAGACAAGCGATCCCTACGCAATATGGGTGTCGGAGACCATGTTGCAACAGACGCGCACGAACGTAGTAGCGGAATACTATCCTCGATTTCTGCAACGATTTCCGACTCTGGAGGCGCTGGCGCGGGCAAGCCAGGCCGATGTTCTGGCGTCGTGGAGCGGGCTGGGCTACTACCGGCGAGCGCGGGCATTGCACGAATCAGCGCGGGCGGTGATCGCCGAACACGGTGGCGTGATTCCGCGAACGGCGGCAGTGCTGCACCGGCTGCCGGGGGTAGGCGTCTACACGGCGGCGGCGGTGGCGAGCATCGCGTTCGGCGAGCGTGTGGCCGCGGTGGACGGGAATGTGGAGCGGGTGCTGACGCGCTACCTCGGGCACGAGCCGGTGCCCGGCGCAGCGCGCAGCGGCCAACTGCGCCAGGCGGCGTTGCAGATGGTGGATGCGAAGCGGCCGGGCGATTTTAACCAGGCGATGATGGAACTGGGCGCGACCATTTGTTTACCACGCGGCCCGCTCTGTCTGACGTGTCCGGTGCGCGAGGGATGTGCGACGCAGGGCGAACACCCGGCGCCGCGGAAGAGAAAGATGCTGAGCCGCAAGCAGGCGCTTGGATTAGTGCAGCGCAGGCAATGGCCGAAATCGGAGGTTCTGCTGGAGCAGCGGCCAGCGGATGCGGCGCAGATGCCGAACATGTGGGAGCTGCCGGCGGTGAAGGCAGGTAAGGAAGGCGAAATGTCATTATTGCTGACCGTCCGCCATGCGATTACGAACACGAATTATTACGTCACAGTCTATGGCCTGGCCAACGACGAACAGAAGCTGCTGGCGAAGGCGACGGGCGAACGCGCGTGGATTCCGGTGCGGGATCTGCACGATAAGCCGCTGACCGGGCTGACCCTGAAGATTCTCAAGCGGCTGAAGGTGATGCCGGGGTATAGCGGAGGGGGTCTGGCGGTGGTGGTGGGAGAGCTGGCTCGGGACGCGGAGAAAGAGTTCGCATAGCTTTATAAGTTCACCTAACAAGCAGCGGTGAAGCGAATTTACATGGATATCGCTTGCGGTTCCGTGGTGGTCGTGTATCCTGCTCTCACGTAATAAGTCAACTAAGTTAGTGATTCTATTTCGGGGACCTTTGCCGACATCTCAATGCTGGCGTCCCCCGGACCCGGCTCGCCAGCGCGGAGGTACCCGTTATGGCTGTCATCTGGAGGTTGTGTGTTCCTGGAGTCTGTGCCGCTGTGATTGCCGGCTGCGGCGGAGGCGGATCGACGAGCGGCGGCGGTGGAGGCACAGGCGGGAGCGGGGGCGGCCAGGGCAATCCCACGGTTGTGACGGTGACGTTTTCCGGAGCAGCCCCGGGGACGGTGGCAGCCAGTGTCGGAGGCGGAGCCTTCGCTGTGCAGACGCTGAGCGGCAGCGCGCTGAGCCTTTCCATTCCCAATGGGACCAGCAACTATGCCGTGGCGTACCTGTGCCCCGCTCAGGTGACTGGACAGACCTCCTGGCAGGACGAGTATGTGTGGGAGGCGAGTACCGTGGATGGGACCTCGGTGAACGCGAATCTTGTTTGCCCGTATGAGCCGAGCGGTACGGGAGCATTGACAGGGAATCTGGATGCGAGCGTCATCCCGGGAGTGTATTCATTCTGGATTGACGCGCAAAATGGCGAGACTGTTACGCAGGGCGTTTCAGGCGACAGTTCGACGACCAACTTCAGCGTGCCTGCGCCGACCGGCAGCGACCGGGTTCTGGTGCTGGCGGACACCGACGGAATAGAAGGTCCGGTTGCGGCAAAGAATTTCGCGAATCAAACCGTGCCCGGGAGTTTGGACGGCGGGAGTACGGTGGTGTTCGGGACGACCGACGAGACGGTACCGGAAGCCATCGCGTATAACAACATACCTTCCGGATATTCCGATCCATGGACCTACGTCGATCTGGAGCTGGCAGGCTCGGCCCTGCAGGCGGAAACCGAGTACGCCTCCTCGGCAACGACGCAATACCTGGAGCTGCCGGCGAGCGCCACGGAACAAGGCGACCTCTATAATTTATCCGCAAGCGTGAACACGAATAACAGCGCATGCGATGTAGGAGACGAACTGTTGAGTTCCGGTGGGCCGGTGTCGTTCACCTTTCCCGCTCCCTGGAGCTGCCCCAGTCCTACGCCGGCGGCTCTGCCAAGCTTCGACATGAGCTACAGCGGATTCTCGGGAACAACCGATATAGCTCAGAATGCGTTGATTCAGTGGAATGGGACCACCAGCTCGAATGCAACGGCGACCTACCAAATCCACGTGGAGGCCACGGCTAACTACCAGAGCGGATCAACCACGCTCGCCATTCCGAATCTTTCGGCTGCGCAAGGATTCCTGACAAGTCCTGCCTCCGGAACCAAGGTGTATTGGGAGGCATGGATTACGCAGCAGAACTATGGGTTCAACAGCCAGATACCCTCGAATGCCACCTGGAGCTGGCCATCCAACATTGGCACGTTCACAGTGCCTTAGTTTTGAAGGCCGGTTGGGTTGGTCGATCGCCTTGCCGAGGTGACGCCTCTTTCTCCAGGGCGGTAGTATGAGAGCGCTATGAGCCAAACCGAAGTGCGTGCGGAGGCGGCGGCGCCGCTGACCATGCTGAGCGAAGAAGAGACAATGCTGCGGGACACGGTGCGGCAATTTGCGCAGCAGGAAATTGCGCCGCTGGTGCGGGAGATGGACGAGAAGCAGAAGCTCGATGCGGGAATTCTGCGGCAACTATTTGAGCTGGGACTGATGGCCATCGAGGCTCCGCT
>JASIAO010000189.1 GCA_030041955.1 Acidobacteriaceae bacterium
CCGCCCCTGGCAGGTGCCGTTTCGCGGTACCCACACCAGCTTCATGGGCTCGCAGAACGTGGAGTCCTCCTGATCCACCACCTGGTTGTCGCCCATCACCTGCATGTCTTTCAGGATGAAAAAGCGCTGCGGGATGATCGTCCCGTGCGGGGCGGACACATAATCGGTGACGCGGCCGACGGTGATAATGCCCGACAACCCCTCTGTGAGCTGGTTAATCATCAGCCCGTGCACATGCGGATGGAACCAGTAGAGGCCTGGCGGGTGATCGCGCGGAATGTAAATGTCGTATTGAAGCGGCCTGTCCGTAGCGGTCAGATCCGGCGTTACCATCGCCGGCAATTTTCCGGCCGGATAATCGAGGACGTAAATGTAGTCGCCCCATGTTGGGTCCTTCGCAGTGGCCCTTCTCGGCGAGACGATCATTCCGTGGGTGTGAATGTTCACCGGATTCGCGGCCAGCATCTCGCTCATCATTCGGTTGCTGCCGTGCGCATTGATCGCGTCGGCCGGCGCGGGTGGCAGGTGATTGATAAGCCGCATGCGCAGGTGGTCGCCCGCATAAAGTTGCAGGCGGATCCCGCCGTAGGGAGCGAAGGTTTGCGCGCCCGGCGGGCAGTTGTCATTCCGCGCCACGGCAGCCTTGCACATCTCAAACACCCACGCCACGGGGTGACGATCACCGAGGGTGATGGTCGACGGTTCCGCAATCACCAGAAGGTTCAGCAGGTGGTGCGAACTGGTGAATACCGGAGGCTCGCCCGGCGCTGGATCGGTTGTGACCGTCTTTCCGGGACTATTCGCCAAAGCGAAAGAACCCAGGCAAATGATGCCGGCCAGGGCAGCAAGGGTGCGCTTCATGGGAAGTCGGTTAGATACAGAGTTTGCCTGGATGGTTGTACGACCACAGATTGGGCGAACGCGGCAGGACCGTCGAGGGGCTCTGCCGCTGTATCTCGATGCAGCCATGCAAACAGCCGCACTTGATCCCGCATCAAAGCACGCATTCCTCCACGTGAGGACCGGAGTTGTGATGCGAACGTCTGCTCCTGCCAACTATGCCCTCGCTCTTTGTTTTTTGACCCCTCTCTCATTGGCGGTTTGCGGCTGCGGCAGCTCCGCTGGCACCAGTGGCGGTGGTGGCACTGGCCCGACGGCGGGCCTGTCGTCGATCAACCACATCCTTTTCATCGCGCAGGAGAATCGCTCCCTCGACAGCTATTTCGGAGCGATGCGCCAATACTGGGCGCAGAACGGCTACCCCGACGAGTCCTTCGATGGCCTGCCGCAGTTCAATCCCACTTCCGGGATAGCGCCGTTGTACGGTCCTCCTCCATCCATTCCCGGGTGCGATCCGAATCAGCCTCCGCCGGCGGACTGCGCTTTCGACACCAATAATCCTGTCACCTCGTTCCACCTGCAAACGGAATGCATCGAGAATCCCAGTCCATCGTGGAACGAAGGGCACATCGACTGGGACTACAACGACCCCACCGGGCAAAACGCTGCGACTCTGAACGGGTTTGTCTACTCCGCCGCGCACGATGCGCGGAATAACGACCCGCCGTTTTACGACACCAACGGTTTGCGCGCCATGGGCTATTACGACGGCAGCGACCTGAACTACTACTACTACATGGCCTCGAATTTCGCGATCTCGGACCGGTTTTTCAACCCAACCATGACGCGCACCCAATCCAACCGCGAGTACCTGGTTGCCGCGACCTCGGGGGGATATGTCTATCCGGAGTACACCGACGCCCAGGATTCGGCGCCTTTGAGCCAGACCACCATCTTTCAGGAATTGCAGGCCGCGGGGATATCCTGGAAGATTTACGTGGACCCCACCAACAGCGGCTGTTCCGGACCCCCTTACGCAGCTTCCTGCCTCATTAATTTGAGCTACATCAATAACTTCACCTTTGCGCAGACCATCGTCTCCCAGTATCCCCAGAACATCGCCCCGATTTCGCAATATTTCACCGATCTCCAGAATGGAACCCTGCCCCAGGTGGCGCAGTTCGAGCCCGCCTCGGACGCCGGTCTCGACGAGCATCCGTCGGACTCGGATTCCGCGCCGGACGATATCCAGCTGGGGGCTTCCTACGTCTCCTCGATCATCAACGCGCTCATGGGGAGTTCGTACTGGAAGGACTCCGCCTTCATTCTCACCTACGACGAAAACGGAGGTATCTACGATCATGTTTCGCCGCAGCCGGCCGTAAGCCCCGATGGCATTAAGCCCGTGGATCTGATGCCCGACGATATTTGCACCACGACCACCGGGCCGACCTGCGATTTTACCTACACCGGATACCGTGTCCCGCTCATTGTCATCTCGCCTTACGCGAAACAGCATTACGTCTCGCACACCGTCATGGATACCACCGCGATCCTCAAGCTCATCGAGACGCGCTTCAACCTGCCGGCTCTCACCAAACGCGACGCTGCGCAGCCGGACATGACCGAGTTCTTCGATTTCACCAACCCGCCGTGGATGACTCCGCCGAACCCTCCCACGCAGGTGACCAACGGAGCCTGTTACCTGAATCACCTGCCCTGATCGAGACGGCTCGTCGCCCAGCTTTGTTAAGTCCGAGGACGGCGAGCCGCCGTAGAACTGGTCTCATAAGCCCGCGGCCCGGGCGAGGGCACGTGTGAAATCTCCCATCGAAGCGGGGCCCATGCCCATGATGGCGCCGAAAATCCCCAGATGAGACAAGTTCTAAACTGATCCGCGTGATCTATCGCGGACGCATCGCGCCCACTCCCACCGGTCTGCTCCACCTCGGCCATGCCCGCACCTTCTGGACCGCGTATCTCCGCGCGCGTTCCGCCGGCGGTACGCTGATCCTTCGCAACGAAGACCTCGACCCGCAGCGCTCCCGCCCCGAATTCGTCTCCGCCATGTTCGACGACCTCCGCTGGCTCGGCATCCGCTGGGACGAGGGTCCCGACCTCGGCGGTCCCTTCGCGCCCTACACCCAAAGCCAGCGCGGCGATCACTATCTCGCCGTCTGGCATCAGCTCCTCGCCGCCGGATCGATCTATCCCTGCACCTGCTCCCGCCGCGAGCTCAGCCGTATCGCGCAGGCCCCTCACGAGTCCGCCCGCTTCGAATCCGATGAGGGCCCCATGTATCCCGGCACCTGCCGCCCCGCGCCCGGCGCGCCGCCGCCTTCAGCCGAATCGCCTTCCGGCGTCAACTGGCGTTTCCGTGTTCCCGATGGAGAAGCGATCGAATTCCAGGACGCGCACTTCGGCCCGCAGCGCTTTGTCGCCGGTCAGGACTTCGGCGATTTCCCCGTCTGGCGTCGTGACGGCGTGCCCGCGTATCAGCTCGCTGTCGTCGCGGACGATGCCGCCATGCAGATTACGGAAGTGGTGCGCGGCGCGGACCTGCTGCTCTCCACCGCGCGCCAGATTCTTCTCT
>JASIAO010000190.1 GCA_030041955.1 Acidobacteriaceae bacterium
TGCCAGTCCGCCGCCCGCGCCGTCCGCGTCGGATACGGATCGATCACGACCAGCTTTGCCCCATTGCGCCGCGCCTCTTCGACAAACGGCCACAGATGGATATTGTTCCCGTGAATGTTCGCCGCCCACGCGATGATCAGCTTTGCGTGCCGGAACGCCTCCGTGTCCGTGCCCAGCTTGCGTCCGTACACCGATACCAGCGCGTCCCCGCCCGTCGTCGCGCAGATCGTGCGGTCCAGTTGCGACGCTCCCAGCCGGTGAAAGAACCGCCGGTCCATCGACCCGTAGCCCAGCACGCCGATCGTCCCCGCGTACGAATACGGCAGAATCGACTCCGGCCCATATTTTTCTGAGATTTCTGCGAGCCGCCGCGCAATCGTCTCCAGCGCCTCATCCCAGCTGATCCGCTCGAACGCGTCCGCCTCGCGCCCCTGCTCCAGCGCGCCCTTCCCCACGCCCGCGCGCCGCCGCATCGGATAGAGCAGCCGGTCCGGCGCATACACCCGGTCCAGATATTTCGCTACCTTGCCGCACAGAAAACCGCGCGTCACCGGATGCTTCGGATCGCCCTGGACTTTGGTCGCGCGCCCGCTCTCGTCAATCGTCACCAGCACCCCGCACGAGTCGGGGCAGTCATGCGAGCAGACAGCATGAACGGTTCTGGGCATAGCTCATTGTAGTGCCGCTGGTCGGCATTCAGCCGGGTGCCCCACCTCGGTCGCGCTAGCGGCAGGGCCATTTAACGCTCCCAAAACCTGGTCTTGCATCAGTGCAAGTCTTCACAGCCTGCGAAAATCGGGACTCTTTGAAAGGGGACAGCTTTAGCTGTGCCATAAATGCCGCGGAAGGAGGGCGGCTTTAGCCGCTGAGGGGTGATCTTGGCATGGACAGCCATAGGCCCTCGCTAATGCGCGGTCCGCAAACCATCGGTCTGCCTCTCCGGAGCTGCTCCGCCCGCCGCCGGGGCCAGCGGCAGCGTGAACAGAAACGTCGACCCCAGGCCCAGTTCGCTTTCCGCCCGGATTGTCCCTCCGTGCGCCAGCACGATGTGCTTGACGATCGCCAGTCCCAGCCCCGTTCCACCAGACTCCCGCGACCGCGCCTTGTCTACCCGATAAAACCGCTCGAAGATACGCCCCAAATGTTCGCTCGCGATCCCTTGCCCGAAGTCCTGTACGAAAAATTCCACCGCGTCCTCAATCGCGACTGCGCCAACCATCACGCGGCCGCCGGCCCCGCCGTACTTCACCGCGTTTTCGATCAGGTTCCCGAAAACCTGCGTCATCGCATCCACATCGGCCAGCACCATCGCATCCGTCGTGGCGCCCGCTTCCAGCGCCACATTCGACTCCACCACCAGCCCCGCCAGCGACTCGATCGCGTCCTCCACCAGCGCCGAGGCCCGCACCGGCTGCACCTTCAGCTTGTGCTCGCCGGATTCCACCTGCGCCAGGGCCAGCAGGTCCTCGGTCAGCCGGTTCACGCGTCGCGCGTTCTTCAAAATGATCGCCATGAATTCGCGCGCGTGCTCGGAGAGATTGGTCTCATCTTCCAGCAGCGTCTCCACATACCCGGAAATCGACGTCAGCGGCGTGCGCAGCTCGTGCGAGACGTTGGCGATGAAGTCCCGCCGCGTCTTTTCCGCGCGTTCGATCTCCGTCACGTCGTGCAGCACCGCAACCGCCCCGCCATCCGGCGTCGGCGCTGCGCTCACCTCATACGCGCGCCCGGGAACCATCCCGTTCGCCTTGCCGCTTTGGATCCGCCTTTCCCGCAGCGCCGTCTCCACGCACTTGAGCACCTCCGGATCGCGCACGCTCATCACCAGCGCCCGCCCCGCCCGCGCCGCGCCCGGCGCAATCCGCTGCATCACCGCGTTCGACCAACTCACCTGTGACGCCGCATCCACCGCGACGACCGCCTCCTGCATGGAGTCCAGCAGCGCCGCCAGCTCTCGTTGCTTGCTCTCCAGCGCCTGGAACGATCGTTCCAGACGTCCTGCCGTCGCGTCCAGCGCGCGCGCCACTTCGCCGATCTCGTCTCCGTCCTCTTCCTCAATGCGCGCCGTAAAATCTCCTGCGGCAATCCGGCTCGAAAACTCCACGATGCGCCGCAGCCGCGAGGCCATCCGCCGCGCGATCCACGCGGAAACCAGCGTCGCCAGCACCAATGAGAGCAGGGAAGCGGTCAGCAGGTCGCGCCGCAGGATGTGCAGCGCCGCCGCTTCCTGCTGCGGACCCATCTGCGCTACCCGCGCTTCCTCGTGCAGGGAGTGGTCCACGATGTTGCGGAAGGAAAGATCCAGCACCGCGGTGCCGAGGCACAGCACCACCACGAAGGAGAGCAGCAGTTTCGAGAAGACTCTGCCTGTCACGCACCTGTCCCGGATGCTGCCATTAAAGCATTTTCACTTGCGGAGCTGCGCGCATTTACCGCGCATCGTCGGCCGAGGGCCCGTACATCCCCGGAATTGCCACATCCAGCAGCCGCAGGTATACGCTCAGTTGCCCGCGGTGGTGGATCAGGTGGTCCATAAACACCCGCCGCAGCGCCATCGCCCGCGGCAGCGATACCATCACGCGATCTCCCATCTTCATGGTCCACACCGCCGCCAGGTCTTCGTCGCGCAGCCCGTCCAGGGCCTTCTTCGCCTCGGCGGCAGCACTGTCAAAATGTTCCAGCAACTCCTGATTCGACCCCGCCGCAAACGGTGTCGCCCCCATCGGCCGCACGTAGGTTTCCGTGCCGATGATCGTCGCCGAGCGCATCGGCAGGTCCGCCACGTGCGAGGCCAGCCGCCCCAGCGTCATCGACTTCTCATGCGGCTTCCACGTCAGGCTCGCGTCTGGCACCCGCTCCAGCATCTTCCGTGTGTTCGCCGCTTCCTCGTCGAACTCCAGCCGCAACAGCTCCTGAATCGTCATGGCACCATCCTATGCCGACCTTCCAATTTCAGCTTGCCGCCGCCCGCTCCACCGCCTTCGGGATCTCAAATCGATACCCAGCTCCGCGCACCGTCTTCAGATAACGCGGGTTCTCCGGGTCGCTCTCGATCTTTTCGCGGATCCGCCGCACGTACACGTCCACCGACCGCGGCGTGACGAACCGCGCATCCCCCCACACCGCGTCCAGCAGATGATCGCGGCTGAAAACGCGCCCCGGATGGCGCGCGAGGTAGTCCAGCAACCGAAATTCCGTCGCCGTGGTCGTGGTCAGCTCGCCGCGCACCTTCAGCTGCATCGCGCTCGCGTCGATCTCCACGTCCTCGAACGTGATCGCCGAGGTCGGCGCCGGCCGCTCGAACCGCCGCAGGACTGCCTTCACCCGTGCCAGCAGCTCCCGCGGCGCAAACGGCTTGGTGATGTAATCGTCCGCCCCCAGCTCCAGCCCCAGCACGCGGTCGTTTTCTCCCGCCCGCGCCGTCACAAAGATGATGGGGATCGTGCTCAGCGAGGAGTGGTTCCTCAGCCGCCGGCACAAATCCAGCCCATCCCCGCCCGGAACCATGATGTCCAGCAGGAACAGCGCCGGCGCCTGCCGCTCCGCATCCGGAACCAGCCCTGCCGGCGCTCCATACACCCGCGCCTGGAATCCCGCGGCCTCCAGGTGATGCTGGATCAGCCGCGCAATGTCCGCGTCGTCCTCAAGCACAAAGATCGTCTGGTTCAAGCGATAGGTCCTTTCCCGCGCACCCGGCAACAAGCGCGCTCCGCCACCAGCCTATCGCGCCGGGGCAAACAGAATGCAAACGTTCTGTTAATTCCGCCGGGGCCCCGCTGCCTCCGCCGGGCCCAGGTTACTTCCGGAAATCCACGCCCGAAATCTCTATCATTTCTTCCCTTTACGCTGTTGCCGGATGCTATACTCCCCCAATATCGTCGGCCTATTTCACCCGGCCGCCTGCTGACCGCTGCACGCCTATTGCTCCACAGGACCGGGCATCTGAGACCAGACTTCGTGTCCGCCAGTAGTCCCATCATTCTCTGCATCGACGACGAGGCTCTCGGCCTCCAGATTCGCCGTGCGGTCCTCGAGCGCGCAGGCTTTCGCGTCCTCACCGCCACCGACGGCCTTACCGGCCTTTCTCTGTTCCGCACCCACCTCGTGGATGGCGTCGTTCTCGATTACTACATGCCGGAGATGGATGGCGGCGCCGTCGCTCAGGCCATGCGCCACGAGCGTCCCGAAATTCCCATCATGCTCCTCTCCGCGTACATCAATCTGCCTGCCGAGGTCGTCGCGCTCGCCGACGTCACCCTGCTCAAGGGGGAAGGTCCCATCGAGCTCCTCAGCAAGCTGCGCCTCATGCTGGGCCCCGCCGCCCATTCCGGAGGGCTTGCGTGAAGCCTCCGCAGTTCAACCGCATCGTCCGCCAGTTGGTCGCCCTCCCCATCCTGCTTCTTGTCCTCATGGCGGGTCTCATGGTCTGGCAGATTCTTGTCGCCACCCGGGCCCAGCGCCAGCTCGACTACAGCGACCAGATCACCAGCCAGCTCGACGTCCTCCAGGGCCTGTTTGTCGATGAGGAAACCGGTCTCCGCGGATTTCAGCTCACCGGCGACCCCGTTATGCTCGCTCCCTGGACGGCTGCCGCCGCACCCATCCAGCTTGAGTTCGGATCGCTGCAGAATCTCGTCGCCGCGGATCCGTTTCAGCGCGACTCCCTCCATCAGCTTCAGGCCCGTCACGCCGCATGGCTCGCCTTTGCGCATTCTGTGCTCACCGGCAGCGCCGCCGCCGCGGATCCTCTGCTTAACCAGCATGGTAAAGACCTCATGGACGGCATTCGCGCCACCACCCGCGCCATGAAGCTCCATGAGTTCGCTCTCCGAGGAGCCGAATATCAGCGTGCCCGCTCCCTGCAGCGCCGCGAGCTGGGCACCCTCATGATCTCCGCGCTCCTCGTCGGCATCTTCCTTGCCCTGTTCACCCGCCATCACCTGCGCGCCGTCTCCGCCAGCTATCTCGTCAGCATCGACGAAATGACCCAGCGTTCCGAAGAGCTCTTTGAGAGCCAGCAGTGGTTCCAGACCACCCTCGAGTCCATCGGCGACGCGGTCATCGCCTGCGATATCCACGGGGCCGTCACCTTCATGAACGTCATCGCCGCGCGCCTCACCGGCTGGACTCTGGCCGAAGCCAAAGGCCATCCTCTAGTCGACATCTTCCGCATCGTCCACGAGGAAACCCGCCGCCCCGTCGACAATCCCGTCGAGAAGGTTCTTCGTCTGCGCCATGTCGTCGGCCTCGCCAATCACACCGTCCTCATCGCCCGCGACGGCCGCGAATTCATCATCGACGACAGCGCCGCTCCCATCGCCAGCGGCTCCGGCGAAATCATCGGCGTCGTCCTCGTCTTTCGGGATGTCACCGAGGAGCGCCGCATGGAGTCCGCTCTCGTGGCTTCGGAAAAACTCGCTGTCGCCGGCCGCCTCGCCGCCAGCATCGCTCACGAGATCCACAACCCGCTCGACTCGGTCGCGAATCTCCACTTCCTCCTCAGCGATGAGGACGACCCTGTCCAGCGCGCCGAGTTTCTCCGCCTCGCCCAGCAGGAGCTCAGCCGTACCATGCAGATCAGCCGCACGCTCCTCAGCCTCTATCGCGAGCCCCGCGCGCCCGTCCGCATCGATCTGCGCGAGCTGCTCGACGGCGTCCTGCTGCTTCTCGATCGCCGTCTCCAGCATCAGAGCATTCGCGTCGAGGCCAACCTCGACGGCTCTCTTTTTGTCGAGGGTTACCCCGCCGAATTGCGCCAGGTCTTTACCAACCTCATCGTCAATGCCATGGAAGCCGCCGGCCCCAAAGGCCGCATTCGCATTCGCATGGAGAAAGCCGAGGCAGGCGAGCTGCAGGGATCAGGCGCCGTCGTCGAAATTGCCGATAATGGCCCCGGCATTCCCCCCGAAGTCGCATCCCGCATCTTCCAGCCGTTCTTCACCACCAAGGGCGCCGATGGCACCGGCCTCGGCCTGTGGGTCAGCATGGGCATTGTGCAGAAACACGGCGGCGCCATCCGCATCGTCTCCAGCAATGACCCCGAGCTGCGCGGCGCCTGCCTGCACGTCTTTCTTCCCGCGCGCACGCTGGCTCAGCCTGCGCCCGCCATCGCCTGACGCCTCCGTGACCCGCGCCCTTCGCTATCCGTAGAAGTTCCGGAACAGCCCCTGCACCGTCTCGTAGCACTCGCACGCCGCGCCCTTCAGCTTCTCGTGATCCAGTATCTGGATGTGCCCGCGCCGATACGAGATCAGCTTCTTCCGCCGCAGCACGCCCGCCGCCAGCGTCACCGTCGTCCGCCGAGATCCCAGGATGTCCGCCAGAAATCCCTGGCTCAGCGACACGCTGTTCGTTCCGGTCAGATCGCGCGCCGTCAGCAGCCACCGCGCCAGCCGCTGCTCTGCGTCGTGCAGGCGGTTGCAGGCCGCGTTTTGCGACAGGATCATACACCGCCGCTGCACGCAGCGCAGCACCAGTTGCCGCAACGGCTCCGATCGCTGCAGCTCCCGCTGCAGTTCCGGAAACGGAATCCGCAGAGCCTTCATTTCCATCTGAACGATGCACCGCGTCGGGCCCTGAGGCATTCCTCCCAGCAGATGCCAGGAGGGAACGACGCCTTCGCTGCCGCACATGCTGATCTCGGCGCTGCGTCCGTCCGCCATGGATACCATCTTCGACGCCAGCCCCGACGTGATGAACCACGCGTATCGCGGAACTTCCTCCGCTTCGAACAGCACCGTCCCTGCCGGAAGTACCACCTCTTCCAGACGGGAGCAGATCGAGCTGCGGTAGGGTTGGGGGAGCGTCTCCAGCAGGAGGTTTTCGATTCGATTCGGGGCCATTATCTCCCTTGCTCTTCAGCGAGCAAGACAATGCTGAAACCCAGCAAAAGGTCTGTGCCCTGAAGCAGTAAATCTGGGGACGTTATCAGTTGCGGATTATATGAATTGAAGCCGGATTTCTGTGTTCGCTATCAGACAGATATGTTCGGTATTAGACCGACTCTGCCCTGCCTGAGCGGTTATTGTTCCGCATGTCCCATCGGCCATTTTTTAGGATGCATTTGGCCTGCCGATGTTAGCCGGTGCGAAGCTTTGCACGCATGACTGTTTCGTTCAGGGACAAGGCCCCGTTTGATTGCATGAAATGGTCAGAAAATGCTCGCGCTCTGGCCGAATTTACACATTGTTTGTGGCGCAAAACAGCGCTGTTCTCAGGCAACTCTTCTGCCCAGGTAAGCCGGATCCGGATAAGCCCGATCAGTTCGATGGCGGCCCCTGTGACGTTGTCGAACTTTCGTTGCACCGGGAAGGACCCAGCCATGCCAGCAAAACCGGCCATTCTCCTGATCGCCGACGATCCCGTCCTCAACCGTACCCGCCGCCTGATCCTTGAGAAATATGCTGACGTGAGTCTCGCCGGCAGCCTTTCCGAAGCTGCGACCCTGCTTTCCGCGCGCGCCTTCGACCTCGTGCTGCTCTGCTATTCGCTCAGCATGCAGGACTGCGGCGCCATCGTCACCCTGGCACACTCCCTCGTTCCGCCGCCTAAGGTGCTCGCTCTGGCCCAAAACGACCAGCGCCTCTTTCTCTCCGCGCCCGATCAGGAATTTTCGGCGCCCACTCCCGCAGACCTGCTCCGCAAGATCGCTGCCATGACCAGCATCGAGTTCCCGGACCCGATCGCCGCGCAGCCCCCGCGCCAGTTCCGGCGCAAGCCCTCGGTTCTCGAGTAGGTGCTGCGCACGTGCCGGAAACCGAATGGCCCATTCAAGCCTCTGTTGGTTTGAGTGGAGCGGCAAGCCCCTCAATGCTCGTGCGAATGCCCGTGATGATGGTGCGCGTGCGGCTCATCCACCGGAATCAGGCACCCGTGCGCCGTCTCGCACACCACGTGCTCGAACTGCACCGTCGTGTGGTGGATCCGGAATCTCTCCCGCAGTACCGCATTGATCTGATCCAGGATCAGGTTGCTCTCCGACGGCGGAATATCCGCGATCGTTACATGGCTGGCCAGCGCGTGGCTGTTCGATCCCAGGCTCCAGACGTGCAGATCGTGCACATCCTCCACGCCCTCGATCTGCTCCAGCGTCTCGCGAATCACCAGCAGCGAGAGCCCGCGCGGCGTCCCTTCCAGCAGGATGTTCAGCGTCTCACGCACGATCGCAATCGACGACCACAGGATCAGCGCCGCAATCCCCAGCGACAGCGCCGGATCGATCCACGTGCGCCCCGTCACGAGGATCACGACGCCGCCCACGATCACCGCCGCCGTTGACAGCGTGTCGCCCAGCATGTGAATGAACACGCTGCGGATGTTCACGTCGTGGCTCACCCGCCACAGCATCGCGGCGATCACCCCGTTCATGGCCACGCCAGCCGCGGCCACGCCCATCATCAGCCGCGGTTCTACCGCCGCCGGCGCGCTCAGGCGATGGATCGCCTCAACAGCAATCCATCCCGCAATCACGATCAGCGCCAGCGCGTTCAGAAATGCCGAAACCACACCGGCCCGCTGATATCCGAACGTCTTCCGGTCGTTCGCCGGCCGCGTATGGAACCACACCGCCACGAACGACAGCCCGATCGCCAGCGCGTCCGACGCGTTGTGTCCCGCTTCGGAAACCAGCGCCAGCGAATGCGCCCGCAACCCGGCAAAAAATGTCAGCAGAACGTACGCAATCGTCGCCAAAAACGACAGGCGCAGCACCTTTTTCATCGAGGCTGTCGCCGCGCCATGAACATGCATACAGCTTCAGTTTAGAGCCGCACCCGGTGGCCTTCAATCGGCCTGGGGTCAGCGCGCCGCCGGAGCCGAGCTTCTGGGAGTTCGCGGCGGCGCCGTCTTCGTTACGGGCACGCTCCGGGCCGTCATCCGCAACCCGCTCCAGTTCTCCGCGACCACGATGCTGTTTTCCGGCCGCCGAACATCGTAGCGCACCGAACAGGGAAAGCTCAGCCGCAAATCCTCGGCCTTTACCCGCTCCCGCAGCCCCGTCACATCCTGCGAGCACTCATACTCCACCCCGCCGATCTCGTATTTGTACAGGATCAGCCGGATCTCTCCCGTGCGCCCGTCCTCGGCATCCGTCGCGGCGATGTCCATGATCGTCCCGTCGATGATCCGCCCGGCCCTAACCAGATGCGCGCGCCGCTCGCGCTCCAGTTCTTCGTCGCTGGGCCGCCGCCGCATTTTCAGATACGCGGCCACGCCGCCAACGCACAGAGCCGATGCCGCCAGCGTCCCGATCACGTGTGGATCGCGCCATGAGAAGCTGAGCATCGGAGACTCCGGGGAGATATAAGAACCTGCTAACTGCAGAATAGCTCACCTTTCTCCGCTTGATACCGGGTTGCTCCCACTTTCCTGTGCATCTGTACACCGAGAGCCTCTCCTTGCTCTCTGCCGCGCCCCAGCTGCCGTCTGGCAGCTACGGGCTTCCTGTTGCCTCTTGCCTGTTGCCTGCTTCCCCGTGCCGTATACTGGCTTCAGACATGTCGAATCGCAGGATTTCCCAGACGGCCGCTTCAGGCGGTCGTTTTTCCGTCAGCAACCGAAATTCCGTCCCGCAGTCCCAGCCGGCCGCCTCCACCCGCCCGCGCATCCGCTCCACCACCGTCATCTGCGTCCGCCGCGGCGACGCGGTGGTGATGGCTGCCGACGGCCAGGTGACCATGGGCGAGGCCGTCTTCAAGCACACCGCGAAGAAAATCCGCCGCCTCTATCAGGACAAGATCCTCGCCGGATTCGCCGGTTCCACCGCCGACGCCTTTTCGCTCTTCAGCCGCTTCGAAAGCAAGCTCGAGCAGTACGCCGGCAATCTCGGCCGCTCCGCCGTCGAGCTGGCCAAGGACTGGCGCACCGACAAGATGCTGCGCAGCCTCGAAGCCCTGCTCGTCGTCTCCGACCTCGGCCAGACCTTCCTCATCAGCGGTTCCGGTGACGTCATCGAGCCCGACGAAGGCATCGCGGCCATCGGCAGCGGCGGCTCCTACGCGCTCGCCGCGGCCCGCGCCCTGATGGAGAACACGGAGCTGTCCGCTCACGACATCGCTGAAAAGTCCCTGCGCATCGCCGGACAGATCTGCATTTACACGAACGACAAGATCACTATCGAAGAACTGCACGCATAGGTCGCCAACCATGCGATTTGTATCGGTGCATGACCGCAAATTCGCTTTTGTATCAGGGCACGATTTGAGTCGTGCCGCAGAGGCCGCCAAAATTCCGGGGCTTTAGCCCCTGAGATGGATCAAAACAGTATGGCCATTTATCTTCCCGGAACCGCCGAAGACCAGGAGCTCTCCCTCGAAGAGCTCACCCCGCGCGAAATTGTCGCCGAGCTCGACAAGTACGTCGTCGGCCAGAAGGCCGCCAAGCGCGCCGTCGCCATTGCCCTCCGCAACCGCATGCGGCGCCAAAAGCTCACTCCAGATCTCGCCGACGAGATCATGCCCAAGAACATCATCATGATCGGGCCCACCGGCGTCGGCAAAACCGAAATCGCCCGCCGCCTCGCCAAGCTCACGAATTCGCCCTTCCTCAAGATCGAAGCTTCGAAATTTACTGAGGTCGGCTATGTCGGCCGCGACGTCGACTCCATCGTCCGCGACCTGGTCGAGATTGCCATCGACATGGTGCGCGAAGAGAAGCTCGAGGAAGTGGAAGACCGCGCCGAGATGAACGCCGAGGAGCGCCTCCTCGACGTGCTGCTTCCGCCTCCCACCCCCGCGCCGGCGCCAGCCGCCGGTTCCGGCCCCATGCAGGTGGACGGCAACACCATCACCCTTCCCCCTCCCGGCGGCGACTCGCACCACCGCACTCGCGAAAAGCTCCGCCAGCAGTTCCGCGAGGGCAAGCTCGACGATCGCATGGTCGAAATCGACGTCCGTGAGCGCAATTCGCCCTCCTTCGAGATCATCTCCAACCAAGGCGTCGAGGAGATGGATGTCAACCTCAAGGACATGCTCCCCAACATCTTCGGCCAGCGCACCAGAAAGCGGAAGATGAAGGTCTCCGACGCATTCGAATACCTGGTCCAGGAAGAAGAAGGCCGCCTCATCGACATGGATCAGGTCACGCGCCTCGCCGTCGACCGCGTGGAAAGCTCCGGCATCGTCTTCCTCGACGAAATCGACAAGATCGCCGGCCGCGAAGGCGGTCACGGCCCCGACGTCTCCCGCGAGGGCGTCCAGCGCGACATCCTCCCCATCGTCGAAGGCACCACCGTCAACACCCGCTACGGCATGGTGCGCACCGACTTCATCCTCTTCATCGCCGCCGGCGCCTTCCACGTCTCCAAGCCCAGCGATCTCATCCCCGAGCTCCAGGGCCGCTTCCCCATCCGGGTCGAGCTGCAGTCGCTCACCGTCGAGGACTTCGTCCGCATCCTCACCGAGCCCAAATCCTCGCTCGTCCGCCAGTACACCGCGCTGCTCGAAACCGAAGGGCTCAAGCTCGAATTCACCCCCGAGGCCATCCAGGAGATGGCCGAGTTCGCCTTCCGCGTCAACGAGTCCACTGAGAACATCGGAGCGCGCCGCCTGCACACCATCATGGAGCGCGTTCTCGACGAGATCAGCTTCCTCGCGCCCGACCTCACCCGCGCGCAGCCCAAAGGCGATCAGCCCAACGGCGGCACGGTCGTAGAGCTGGCCGCGGTCGGCGAAGGCACCACCGCGCCTCTTCCCGTCATCGAACGCGAAACCTCCAACGGCTCGGAAAAAGTCGTAGTAATCGACCCCGAGTACGTCCGCCAGATGGTCTCCAGCATCGTGAAGAACCAGGACCTCTCGCGCTACATCCTTTAGGCTCCGACGGATCGGGAGCCGAGGCCTGACAAGCTCAGGCAGGCCTGCTTCTCATTACCGATGCGGGCGCTATGATGATCGGCAGGTAGATCCGGCTCGAACTGACATATTCGGGAGCCTTTATGGACAGACTGAGCGGCCGGGTGCCCCACATCTGCCCGGTTCTGGCAGATGTGGGAGAGCACGAAACCACCCCGGACCCCACGCCAGGGCAGCATGCGGAAGAAAGTTGAAGATTCAAAAGCTCCTGGCGAATTTGGGTGATTGTCTCCCCCGAACGTGCCCCTTACAGTAAGGACGCTATAAGCGTGGCACCAAAGCCGCTCATCCCCCCGAGGAGACTCCAGACTCGGTGCTGTTCGATGCCAGCAGATCTTCGTTGTTCAGAGGGTTTCTGAAATGCGCCGCTTCAGCGTTATCCCCGCAGGCAGGCTGGTCCTCGCCCTCGGCTTATTGGCTGTCTCCGGCCCTGCGGCATCCTGCCAGTTGAACTCCAGGACGGCGTCGGTCGCCATCACCGCCACCCTGGCGGAGTCGCTCACCGTCGCAGCTACGCCCGGTGCGGTGACCTTCAACCTCGTCTCCGGCGGCAAAGCCACCGGCAGCGCGCCCATCACCATCACCACCACCTGGGCGATGACGCGCGGGCGCTCCACCGTCACCCTTACCGGCTACTTTTCAAGCTCCGCGGCGGCGCTCACCAGCGGAGGAACATCCCCGGCGAATATCCCCACTTCCGACGTCTTCGCGGAAGTGACCACCGGAACGCCAACTACCTGGACCGCGTTTACCCAATCTCCCCGGCGCAACGGACTCGGCGTCTCCGGGGCAAGCCTCGTGCTCTTCACGCAGACAATCGCCGCCGCGAATCGTTCCTCCAGCCGAACCGACGATCTGAGCCTGCAGATCAATCTGAGCAGCAACCCGCAGCTGCCCGCGGGTCAGTACACGGGGACTCTGAATCTGCAGGCGCAGGACCTCTAGAGATCGGGGTGCGTCCCATCCACCCCTTCCTCCCCGGATGGCCCATTCAAGCCCTCCTTTGGCTTCGGTCTGCGGCTCCGGAAAGGTCGTCGTCATCGCCCCCGAGTACCTCCGCCACAGGGTCGCCGGCCTCGTCAAAAACCAGGACCTCTCGCGCTACATCCTCCAGCGTCCCGTCTCTGAAGCTCGCATCAAAAATGATGCTCTCATCCTGAACGAGTGAGCCGAGTTCGTAGCGGCTTTCTTGCCGCGACAACGAATTCCGGCCGCGAGGCGAAGGACCTGTGGTTTCTGTTTTCCCGGCGAGATTCCGGCGGGTGACCCATCCAGGCCCGCCCTTGGCTTGCAAGAACTCTGGACCGGACCACCCTGACCCTGCCTGCGCCTGGAAAGGGAAGTGTTCAGCCGGGGTCCCCGTCGCGCTGGCGCGAACGGGGTGGTGAGCAGTGCCGAAACAGCCCCAAAAATGATTCGGACTTCGCCCCTGAGGGATGTTTCTGGTGTAACTTGCGGAATGCCGGCGATTCGGCAATCATGGCAGCCTCAATCGGTTACTCGGCGATGATGCGTCAACCTGAAGGAATCGGGGCTTTGCCGCTCTTTGTTATTCGTAACGAAGAGCGACGACGGGATCTACTGTGGCGGCGCGGTGCGCCGGCAGAGCGCTGGCGCAAAATGCCACCGCAAGCAGCACGCACGGAACGCCCGCGAAGACAAGGCCATCCCTCGGATTGATGCCATAGAGCATCGCACGCAGTACGCCGGATACAGCCAGTGCAAGGGGTAATCCCAGCCCAACGCCTACGGCTGCCGAGCGCAACCCTCCGCGCAGTGCGAGCTGAAATATCGCCCCGCGCGATGCTCCCAGTGCCATGCGCAGACCCATTTCGTGCGTGCGCTGCTTTACGGCGCACTCCACCATTCCATAAATACCCACTGCATCCAACAACAGGGCAAACAGAGCGAACGCACTCAGCAGCCGCATCAGCAGCCGCGCCGTCGAAAGCGAATCGGCAAAGACCTCACGCATGGTGCGCATCTTCATCAGAGGCAAGTTTCCATTCATGCCATGCACCGTAGTGCGGACCGCGGCGGTGATCGCGGCGGTGTTGCCACGGGCCCGCACCGTGACCCACATCCACCGTGAGGGCCACTGGGTCTCCGGTGCAAACACACCCGGCATCGGAGGCGCCGTCGGCTGCTGATGCGCAACCGAACCCACCACGCCTACAATCGTTCTCCATTTGCCGTCATAGTCATCGCGATATCTGTGCCCGATGGGGTCCTGTCCGCCAAAGTACTGCCGCGCCAGCGTGTCGTTGATGATGCCCACCGGAGCCGATGTCTCCGTGTCGCCATCATTGAAGTCTCGCCCGCGCAGAATGGGGATGCCCATCGTGTGGAAGTAGCCTGGAGTCGACGCGTTATACTGCACCATCCGGCCGCGCCAGTCCGGCGGTTTGGGCCGGTCGTCCAGTAGAAAAGCGCCGGCCGTCAGCCCTCCGGTCATCGGCAGCGTCATGACGCCTGCGGCCGTATTCACACCCGGAGTTGCGCGCAGCCGCTGCAACAGGTCCTGGTAAAACGCTGTCGCCTGAGCATTCGAGTAATGCGCAGCGGGGAGACCAAGCTCAAAGCTCAATACCCCGTCGGCCTGCAGGCCAGTGTCCGCATGCAGCGCGTGCGCCACGCTCTTCACCATCAGTCCTGCGCCAGCCAGCAGAACCATCGAGAGCGCGATCTCGGCGGTAACCAGCGCCGCCATTAGACTGTTCCGTGATCGCCCTCCACTGAGCGTGCTGCCCTCATCCTTCAGCACTTCGTTGGGCATGGTCTTCGACGCACTCCATGCCGGAAACAGGCCTGCCAGCAGGCCCGTGACAGCCGAAATCGCCAGGGTAAAGCTCAGGGCCGCGATATTCAGGTGCAGCGTCGAGTCCAGAGCCAGTTGTGGCGGAGCCGCATGGCGCATCACTTTCATTAGTAGCAGCGAAAGCGCGACGCCTCCGCATCCACCAAGCATGCTCAGCAGCAGTGTCTCTGTTATGAACTGCCGCACAATCCGTCCTCTGCCCGCACCCAGTGACGCGCGGATCGCCACCTCCTTCATGCGTCCTGCGGCCCGCGCCAGGAGCAGCCCCGCCACGTTGATGCACGCCAGCAGCAGTACGAAGGCAACCACGGCGAAGATCTCCAGCGCCGGGTTCCGCACGTCCTCTGCCAGCGCCGCGCGCAGCTGCCGAACTCTGATTCCCCACCCCTTGTTCGTCTCTGGAAACTGCTGCTCCAGGCGCCGCGCAATCCCGCTCATCTCCGCCTGCGCCTGCGCCACGCTGATCCCCGGTTTCAGTCGCGCAACCACATCGTACTGGTGCTGCGTACGTCCCAATTGCGTGTTTCCCTGAAGAGCCGTGAAAAACTCGCATGTCTCGATTCCCGGAAACACAAATCCGGCGGGAAGTACGCCGATCACAGTAAACGCCCGTCCATTGAGGGTCATGACCCGGCCCACCACGCCCGGGTCACCTCCAAAGCGCTCTTTCCACGTCGAGTAGGTCAGGATTGCAACGGGTGGCTGGCCTGCGCGGTCCTGATCGGCGGTGAAGAATCTGCCGAGGAGCGGATGTATGCCGAGAACACGCCAGAAATCCGCTGTTGT
>JASIAO010000191.1 GCA_030041955.1 Acidobacteriaceae bacterium
TGCTCGTGCTGCAGGGAATCGACGCCGCGGGCAAGGACGGCACGATCAAGCACGTGATGAGCGGCGTCAACCCGCAGGCGGTGGAGGTCCGTTCCTTCAAGCAGCCGTCCGCGGAAGAACTCAACCACGACTTCCTCTGGCGGCACCAGTGCGCTCTTCCCGGGCGGGGCAGGATCGGCATCTTCAACCGGTCCCACTACGAGGAGGTACTGGTGGTCCGGGTGCACAAGAACCTGCTCGCCGCCGAGCGGTTGCCCGCGGCCGCCGCGGGGGACGGCATCTGGGAACGCCGCTACGGTGAGATCAACGACTGGGAGCGGTACCTGGTCGACAACGGCATCCACATCGTCAAGATCATGCTGAACCTATCGAAGCGAGAGCAGGCCAAGCGGTTCCTTCAGCGGATCGACCACCCGGAGAAGAACTGGAAGTTCTCCCCCAGCGATGCCAGGGAGCGGCAGTACTGGGACGACTACCAGCGGGCCTTCGAGGACATGCTGAGCCAGACGAGCACCAAGTGGGCTCCCTGGTACGTGGTGCCCGCCGACCACAAATGGTTCAGCCGGCTGGCCACCGCCGCGGTCCTCGCGACCGCCCTGGCCGCGATCGACCCGCAGTACCCGGCGCCCGATCCCGCGAACGCGGATCAGATGGCGCAGGTAAGAAAGGAACTCGTCACAGAACTTAAGTCCTGATATAGCCGAGAAATCAAGAAGCGGAGGGCCCGTCAGGTTTCGCCGGGACCCCCCGCTACTGTTGTCATCGACAGCTAGCAGCAGGTTTTGCTGGTACGGCTATTTCCTGCCGAAACCGTCGAATTCGCCGTTTCGTACACCGCCGAGAAATGCATGCCATTCGTCCGGCGTGAACCGGAGAACCAGACCTTCGGAGTCCCTGCTGTTGCGAACGCCGACGCCGCCATCGGGCAGGCCGGCCACCTCGACGCAGTTGCCGTTGGAGAAGCTGAGGGAACTCTTAACCCAGTCAGGACCTGAACCCGGCCTTTCGGGTGGGTTTCCGAGCATAGGTCTTCCCTACCTCACTATTTGTAGTAATTGGCCAAAAAGACTTAACTACGGCATGTGGCCCGAAGCCTACACGCCGTAGTTACCAAGCTGGAACACTAGCAGACATCACCACGACCTAGCGTCCCTCTTCGCTCAATTGGCGCTAAGGTCCAGTGAATGATAGTTGCGCCCGTGGTGTCCCGTAAATCCCAAATGCGTGGCGATGTGGCTACTCTTGGCGATCCACGGTGCCGGGTCCGCGGGGCGGCAGGTGTCGAACATCGCCTGCACCGGCAGCGATCAGGAAATGGCCAGGTCAGCGCGCGATAGAGGGTCAGGTACCGTGCTGCGCGCCGGACCAGTGCGACTCCGCCGTCTTGAGCACGAGATCCTTCGACGCGGGCGGGTCGAGCGACGCTCCGGAAAGCATCTGGAATGCGATCCGGTGCAAATAGGTCTCTCTCTCCCCTTCCAGGGTGAAACCGCTCCTAAGCTGCTCCGTGCTGACCACGTCTTGCAGCATTGCATCGCTGTCCGGGCCGAAGCCGAAAATGACAAAGGACTCGCCGAAAACCGTGTGCTGCGCGTCAAGAGGGAGAACTTGCAGCGTCATATTTGGCCGGTCCGCTAGCTGGGCGAGATGATGAAGCTGCTCATACATCACCGACTCATCCCCGATTCGGCGCTTCAGCACCGATTCGTCAAGCACAACCGTCAGCTGCAGCCCGTCACGGTCAAGTACCTGCTGGCGCTGCATGCGTACCCTGACCAATCGCCCGATCATACCGGGCGGAATGGGCTCGATACGGCTGTAGCTGCTGATTATGTACCTGGCATAAGCCTCGGTCTGCAGCAGGCCGGGCACCACGTCGACGTGCCATACGGCAATGGCGGTCGCCTCGTGCTCAAGACCGATGAATTGCTGGTAGTCCTCCGAAAGGCTGTCGGCGAATTCCTCCCACCAGCCCTTCTGGGCCGCGTCCTCGGCGAGCGCGAGCAGCAGCTCACGGCGGGGCCCAGTGATCTGGTAGTAGTCAAGTAGCCGCTCGACCTCCCGCGGCCGCAGGCCGGTCCTGGCCCGTTCGTACCTACTGATCTTGGAGGGCGACCAGCGCAGCGCGGCGGCGACGGTGTCGCCGCTCTTGCCCTTGCTCTCCCTGATTCCGCGCAGCTCGGCTGCCAGCCGGCGCCGTCGCACCGTCGGGGATGATGGCGCGATCATCGAGCGTCCCTCCTCCTCGGCGGCGCGGGCGGACTATGCGAGGGTCACGCAGATTTCACCGAAACAATTAGTGAAACCTCTAGTACACCGTACACTCCTTTGCCCCAAACCAAGGAGACCTCTGTCTCCATCAGCCCAGACGAACCCTATTATCCGGGCGCCCGAGACACCATGGCGCCATAAGGGGCGCCGGCCTGCCGGGGACACGATCGACGTCCGGCGATACCCGTACGTCTGGCTGCAGAGGCTCATCGCAGGGACGCGGTGTCCCGCGTCGCCCGATGGTGTCTGTGGTGAAGATTTGCCGTCGCTGAGACAGCTGTGTGCTCTATGACGAAAGTGGTCACTGCAAGTAAAGCGGCTGGAGTTGCCGAATAGCACGAAGCCCGCGGCCGTTCCCGCCGCGGGTCGCGCTTCACCCTACAAAGCGTGCCGCGGCCTACGGTAATCACGGGATCGGCCTGCCGCGATTCAGCGAATCGACAGCAGGCCGCCAGCCGTGCACCGGGTAAGTTCACGATTGGTAGTAGGTGTTGGGGTGCGCGGAAGAGGTGGCTGCCGCTGGCACCTGGGCTACCGTTGCGGTCAGCGCCGAGCCGGCAAGAATTGACCCGGCCGTGCCGAGTGCTAGGATGGCGGGAATGATGACGGTCCGCCGGATGCTCATGATTCCTCCATGGCATTTTCCGAGGTCAGGAGCTTGTGGCCCTGGTCTCCACCCACCTGTCCGGCGCCATCTAGGCCGAGTGGAGAAATCTCCTGCTTTCGACAGACCCATACCCACAGTAAACCGGCAATTACACATTATTTTTGGGACCAAAACTGGCCTTTGATGTTTCAACCTCCCTTTAAGGGAAATATTTAATTCGCGACTCAAGTAAAGTGTTATTAATTCCTGCACTGCAAGATGCAAGGCAAGTTTCTGCGGGCGTGTCGGCAGCCGGGGACGGCGCCTTCCGAAGGCGCGCCAGGCCCGAATTAATGTCCGAAAAAGGCCAGGTTGTTACCGAGATGTTCTGGTAGTAACGTTTGCTCCATGCCTCCGGTGAGCCCGGCCGGCGTGCTCGTCGGCCGCGACAGCGAGATGGCACTGTTGAGAAGCCTGATAAAGGAGGTGGCCCGGGGGCACGGCGGCGCGGTGGTACTCATCGAGGGCGAGCCGGGCATCGGCAAGTCTTCGCTGGTGCGGGCCGTCGTGGCGGAGGCGCCCGAGGTCGGCTGCGAGGTGTTCTGGGGGGCGGGCGACGAGCTGGGTCAGGCGCTGCCGTTGCTGCCATTCCTTGACGCGCTGCGGGTGCGCGAGCCCGCGACCAACCCCCGGCGGACCACGATCGTCGGGCTGCTGCGCGGTGAAGCCACCGCCGACCGGGGCACGGACGTGCCGGCCGTCCTGGCGGAGCAGTTGCTCGCGCTGGTCGCGGAGCAGTGTGCGGTGCGGCCGACCATCCTGGTCATCGATGACCTGCAGTGGGCCGACCAGGCGAGCGTCACGCTGTGGGGACGGCTGACCAGATCGGCACGGCAGATGCCGCTGCTGCTCGTCGGGACGATGCGCCCGGTTCCGCAGCGGGATGACCTGCTGGCGCTGCGGCGGGTGGCGGCTGACGCCACCAGAGTCCAGCTCACCGCGCTCACCGGGGACGCCGTGGCCGACCTCGTTACGGCCCTGGCCGGCGGCCGGCCGGACGACAACCTGCTGCAGCTCGCCGAGGGGGCGGCGG
>JASIAO010000192.1 GCA_030041955.1 Acidobacteriaceae bacterium
CGCAGTACCCCGCACGCTGAACCCTCGCCTCAGCCCCGTGCTCTGCGCTCTCAGCCCCGTTTCCGCGACCTCAAAAAACACTGGGACCAGGCCCTCCACCGCACCGAAAGCGCTCTGCTCGACATGTACTTCAAACGCCCCGACGAAACCCAGGAGGAATTCCTCGCCGCCCGCGCCCGCCCCTTCGACGAGCCGCTAGCCGCCGCGTCACCGTATACGCCAGCGCGCCCAGCAGCGGGCTGACTACCAGCACCTGCACGAAACCCTCGTTCGCCGGACCCGATGTGAACTCCGACTGTGTCAGCAGCACCTGCGACATGCCCCCGCTCAGCACATGATTCATCCCGAGCAGCGCCAGCGGGAACACCCAGATCCACTGCACAAACGGCGCATGACGCGAGGGGCTCAGCGCGTGATTCCACGCTATCGCCACGCCGATCAAAATGGCCACCGGGAAACCCGGCAGCGGGTGCGAGGTGCGCAGCATCTCGCCGATCCCCGGGCTCACCAGCCGCATCACCACCACCACCAGAGCGGCGCCCGCCGTCGGCGCACACAGCACGGCCGCGGTATCCAGCACCGCCTGCCGCATAAAACGCGAATCGTTCAGGCGCGCAATGATGCGACGCGCCAGGAATGCGGGCCCGGAATCCGCGCGGCGGCTCTCCTTTGCGGAGGGCCGCCGGCTGGCAGCGATCACGGCTGGCCGTTCTCCGTGCTGCGGATAAAGTCCGCCGTGTACTGATGCAGCTCTTTCAGCGCCGGCTCGGTTACGTACACCATGTGCCCGGTCTGGAAAAAGTGGTAGCTGATGTTCGATTCCAGCGACTCTGGAATCTGCAGGTGCTTGTCCTCGTACATCGCGCCGAAGAACGTGCACCCCAGGTCGTAGTATCCGCCCATCAGCATGATCTTCAGCTTCGGGTTGCGCTTCATCGCGTCCGCCAGGTCGGGCATCACGTTCACGCTGGCCGCCCATCCCCGCGAGCCCGGCGGCTGGTGCTCGAGGTCCCAGTGAAAGTCCGGGCCATACGCCGAGGGCTTATAGGTCATGTTCTCGCCGTACTTTAGCGTCTCGCGCGTGTACTCGTTCACTGCGGTGTCATACGGCGAGGTGAGCGCGTCGCTGAACGGGTCGTATCCGGCGTTCTGGCTCAGCGGATCGAGATCGGGTCCCTGGTACCGCGTATCCAGCCGCCCCGTCGTGATGCCCATCTCCGACTGCAGCTCCTTGGAGAATTCGCCGCCGCTCACTCTCAGGTTCGCCTTGATCCAGTACGCCGCCGGAACCCCGGTGTAGCTCTCCAGCTTCGCCGCAATCGCCTGTTTCTGGTCCTGCGGCAGATCCGCGCCCTGCAGCAGCGCGGAGGCATACGCGCCCAGAGCAAAATCCTCCACCTGCTTCAGGAACGGCTCCAGCTCCGCTGGCTGATTCGGAACGCGGTGGTGATACCAGGCCGTCGCCGCCATCGAAGGCAGCGCCAGGAAGTAGCCATTCTCGGTCCCCGGATCGCCCTGCGGACCATCCGCGCTGTCGTCGAAGTTCAGAATCTGCGAGAGGAACACCGATCCATTCAGATCGAAGTGCCGCTGCAGCAGGTCCGTCAGCACTGCCGTACGCGTCGTCCCATAGCTCTCGCCAAAAAGGTACTTCGGCGAGTTCCAGCGGTTGTACTTGTTCAGGAAACGGCGAATGAACCGGTCGAATGCATGCGCATCCTGATCCGTTCCGAAGAATTCCTTCGGAGCGTCCTTGCCGAAGACGCGGCTGAACCCGGTGCCTGGCGCGTCGATAAACACCAGGTCGCTCACGTCGAGCAGGGAATATTGGTTCGGCACCAGTTGGTATGGCGCGCCCTCCTGGCGGGTCGAATCCTGCGGCACCACCACGCGCACCGGCCCGAACGCGCCCATGTGCAGATACATCGTCGAGCTGCCCGGACCGCCGTTGTACAGGAACGTAATCGGCCGGTTCTTCGGCGCATTGTTCTCGAAGTACGCGACGTAATACATCCGCGCCGTCGCCGGCTGATCTTCCGGTTTCGCCGGCAGGTCAATGCCGGAGTCGGGCAGATACTTCCCGTCCAGCCCGATCATGGCGTCCTGCGCGTCATTGGAGCCGACCGTCAGCGTGCCGGCGACCGCGTGATAGCTGATGGTCTGCCCGCCCACCGTCACCGATCCCTCGGTGGTCGAGTCGGGAGGGTTCTCCATGCCCAGCGAAGTGCCGCCGTGTCCGGCATCACCGTGGCCTTCGGGTCGAGATTCGGGATTCATCTGGGCCATCGCCAGCGGTGCGGCGATCAGCCCGCAGGCGACAACAGTGAACAAAGGGGCGCGTGCGCGCTTCAACATTTCAGGTCAAGCCTCCTGCGAAATGGGGATGTTGCGGTGGCGGAAGTATACCTGACCAGTCGCCGCATAAGACGGCTCTCCGCGGCATCCCCTGCTTTCCTCACTCCATCGGCTTTGAAAGGGCACGGCTTCAGCCGTCCCGTACCCGCGGCAGAAAGAATGGGGCTTGAGCCCCTGAGGACAAACTCGGCAGTGACGCCTTCACTCCATCCGCAGCGCTTCGATCGGGTCCACGCTGGCTGCTCGCCTCGCCGGCATCCACGCCGCCGCCAACGCCAGCGCCAGCATCAGCACCGGCACCGCGCAAAAGGTCACCGGATCGATGGCCCTCACCCCGAACAGGAATCCGCGCAGCAACCGCGCCGTCAGCGCCGCAGCCACCAGCCCCGCGGCGCAGCCGCCCAGCGCCAGCACCAGGCTCTGCCGCACCACGCCGCCCACAATCTGCCCGCGCTGCGCGCCCAGCGCCAGCCGTATGCCGATCTCCCGCGTGCGCCAGCTCACCATGTACGCAATCAGGCTGTAGACGCCCACGCCTCCGATCGTCACCGCCAGCGCTCCAAACACCAGCAGCAGCACTGCCAGCGATCGAGGAGCCGAAACCGACGCCGCCACAACCTCGTTAAGCGTACGCGCCCGTGTCACCGGAACCTGCCCATCGATCCCGGCCACCGCCTGCCGTATCTCGGCGGCCGCAGCCCGCGTGTCGACTCGCGTGCGCAGCAGGACATAAAGCGTCGAGTGCTCGTTGGCCGGGGTTGGTGGGAGATAGACTTCGTCCCCGAATCCTCCCGCCAGGCTGTCGTCGCGCGTGTTGCTCACCACCCCCACCACCACGTTCGCCTTGCTGGGGTCCATCAGGCCGGGGAACTGCTCGTTGCCGACGTCTTCGAGGTGCCGCCCCAGCGGATTCTCATGTGGCCACAACCGATCCGCCATCTGCTGATCGATCACGACCGCACGGCTCGTGCCCGAGCTGTCCTGTTCGTCCAGCAGCCGTCCCCGCTCCAGCTCGACTCCCAGGGTGGCAAAGTACCCTCGCGACACCGTGCGCATCCCCGCCAGCAGCGCTTCCTGCCGCGCATCGCGCGGGTGCCCCTGCGCGTCGTACACGTAAATCTTGCTCTGTCCGCTCAGCGGCAGAGAGTCGGCCAGGGCCACGCTTTCTTCTCCCGCAACACCGCGCAACCGATCCAGCAGCGTTGCAAAGAAGGCCTGGCAGCGGCCCCCGTTCGGCCCCGTCGGTGCGCTCGCAGTCGCACCCGGAGAGACGGGGCACGCATTCGCGTCCATCGACACTTCCGCCGTCACAATGCGGTCGGTTTGGAATCCGGGATTGACCTGAGACAAGCTCCACAGGCTGTGCAGCATCAGCCCCGCAGCCGTAATCACCACCACCGACAGCGCAATCTGGGCCATCGTCAGCAGCATCGAGACGCGAAACTGCCCAGTCTTGCCGGCCAGGCTGCGCCCGCCTGCATGCAGCGACTCGCGCAGGTTCGGCGA
>JASIAO010000018.1 GCA_030041955.1 Acidobacteriaceae bacterium
ATGGTCAGCGACAGCGGTTCGGGTGAACTCCATCACCCTTCGATTGGTCCCATCATACCAGTTAGCTGGAGTCTTCAGAACCCCATGATGTTGTAGCCGCTGTCCACGTAAATCGTCTCGCCGGTCACCCCGCTGGCCAAATCCGACGCCAGATACACCGCCGTCTTGCCCACTTCTTCCTGCTCCGTGTTGCGATGCAGCGGCGCCCGCTCGGCGTGGTACTTCAGCATGTCGCCCAGCGCCCCGATGCCGCGCGCGGCCAGAGTCTTGATGGGCCCTGCGGAGATGGCGTTCACGCGAATGTTCTGCTTGCCCAGGTCGTGCGCCAGATACCGAACCGTCGCTTCCAGCGCAGCCTTCGCCACGCCCATCACTTTGTAGTGCGGCACGACTTTCTCCGCGCCGAAGTAGGTGAGCGTGATGATCGATCCGCCCTCCGTCATCAGCGGCGCCGCGCCCCGGCTCAGCGCAATCAGCGAGTAGACGCTCACGTCGTGCGCGATCCGGAATCCCTCGCGGGTCGTCTGCACGAAATCGTTCTTCAGGTCTTCGGCGGGAGCGTACGCGATGCAGTGCACCAGCACGTCGATCTTGCCGTAGCGCTCCTTCATCTTCGCGAAAACCTGCTCGATTTCCGCGTCGTTCGACACGTCGCACTGGAAAGGCTCTGCGCCCGGCAGATCGAGAATCAGGCCTTCCGCTTCGGCTCGCATGCGCTCGTTCTGATAGCTGATAGCCAGCTTCGCGCCCGCCTCGTGCAGCTTCTGCGCGATGCCCCAGGCGATGCTGCGCTTGTTCGCGAGTCCAAATACGGCTGCTACGCGGCCTTCCAGATTCAGCATAGGTTTCACTCCGTGTCGATCAGCGGGGCGTTGGGTTGCGCGCCCACGCTATTGTAAATCGCGCAGTTTGCGCATCAGGAACATTCGCAGCGCGAAGAATCTGCCGGCGCGGGCGGTGCGGCTTCTCCGCTCGCCGGCCGGTAATACCGCTGCTCCGGATACGCGCAGGCCAGGCACAACGTGGCGCCCTCACGCTCCACGAACCGGTCGTAATTGATGCCTTCCCCGCACGCGCTGCACGCGATCCGCTCGCCTTTGTATCCCGGCATCTCTTTGGGACCGAGATCCACCTGGACCCACTGCTCGCTGAACAGATCGCCGTCGTCCATCTCGCGATAAGCCCGCATCTGCTGCTGATTCCTGTTCTCGATTTCCGGATAACGCTCTTTCGCACGCTGCTTCGACGACTCGAGCGCGACAATGCGCACCGCGCGGCCCGTGGCGAGGTCCGCGAACGTCGCGGCCATCTTGCCCCAGTCGCGAAACTTCAGAGCGCGTTTGCCGAGCCTGCATCCGGTCACCACGCCGATGGCGTCGGTGGCGCAGCGGTCGATCTCGATGAAAGTGACGAGGCGTTTGCGGTCGCGGCCGCGCGGATCGTCGATCCCGAGTCGCCGGCATCCGAGCATGGCCATACGCACACCGAGCACCTGCCCTGCGCACAGATGCCCATGCGCGACTTCAGCCAGCCGCAGCAGCTCCTCGAAGGACTCCATGCAACGATCTTAGACCGTTGCCACCAGCCGCCAGGCTCTCTCGACAGATAGCGGCGACAGAATCTGCTGAAGCAGAACAATTTGTCATCCTGAGCGAGCCATCCGAATTCGCTGCTCCCGTCGCGTAGCGCGACTTGCGGTAGAAGCCACCGCCTTTAGGCCATGGAATGGCTGACCGTTTTGCATGCGGATGGACTCCCCTCGGTTTTCAATGAGGGTGAGCGGATGTCTTTCCCCGCAGGATGGCGCGGACGCTCAGCACGTTACCGATGCTCTGGAGAAGTTCCTGGGGATTGCTTCGGGAACTCGCATTCGCTAGCCTGTCCGGACAATCCGCCGAGGAGGCTGCCACGAAGAGCACGGGAGTGGAGCAACCACAATCCCGGATAAGGCAGATCAGATGTTCCCTGTCCCTTTGTGGGACGGAGTGGCACAGAACCACAAGATCGAAATCGGCCGCCCGAAAACGATTAATTGCTTCCCCGATTGAACAAGACTCGACCGTATAGCCGCCAGCGCACAGCACGAGGCTTCGGGTCTCTAATAGTACGGGATCCTGGCCGACATTGAGGATGATGGTGGGTGGGAGTTGTGAAACGCTCATCGCGCCTCCTTTGTTGTGCGTCGCGGGGCCAGAAGCCCACATCGGAACGCGCAAAGGAGCCGCCCAACGTCACAAGCCATCACGAGAAGGCTGGATTGCGTATCAGGATGTACTGCCAAGCATACTCGCTCCTGGCCAGAAAGGGCTGGCTTCTCCTGTAAAAGATTCGTCCCAGGGTAAATCCTGTCTGTGCAATGGCTTGATGCACTGCCTCCATGAAAAGGAAGATCGGAATGCCTGTTCGGCCAACTCCAGATCCATTCCGTGGAAGTACTCAGACCGCTGAACGCTTCTCCAGTAACGAACTCTCTGCGACAGCTCACTGGTACTCCGACCGGATGATTCGCGGCCCGTCGCGTAGCGCAACTTGCGGTAGAAGCCACGGCCTTCAGGCCGTGGAATGGCTGACCGTGAAACATCCGGCCTTTAGGCCCGGAAAACTTCATGCGGTCACCCTACCAGCCACCAGCAACTAGCCACCGCCGCTGTCATTGTCCTCAACCAGCACCGACGACGACCCGACCAGATCGAAGCTGACCGCAGCCGCTGCTCCCGTAAGCTGAAAGCTGATTTTCAGCGGCTCGCGCTGCCAGACAGCCGGGGCGCAGGCCGGACTCGCCGATGCGGCCACGTTCCACGGCGCAAGTTTTTTCGCCAGCAGCGGACGCCGCGCCGCCACCTGCGCGACCACGGCGAACAGTTCTTTGTGCGTCGCGGTGAGGCCGCAGTAAGCGGCATAGTCACGAAACCAAACCACCTGAGAGACGCCGGGATCGAAATCCGGCAAATGCAGCGCCGTGATCTTTCCCGTCTCGCGATCGACCAGCAGCCAGGGGCCGCGCTGCCAGACCCAGCGCGGACTCTTATCGGTGGGCAGCGCATCGTTCAGCCGAACGGCCCGCCGCACGGTGAAGCTCCGATCGGTCACCGCGTGCGAGTCGCCGGTGGTCCACTCCTTCACCTTGCCGTCGACTACGAGGGGTCGAACATTCAGATGCGTCTCGTCTTTCTCCGCTCCGGCGGGATCGCCCTCGACCGAGTAGGGCTCGCGATGCACCGCGCCGAGCGCGACCACATGAGGCTTCGAAGCAGCGTGCGCGAGCGAAGACAGCGCCGCAACCAACGCCACAAACACGCTGCGCTTCACGGATCTCATACTCCGAAGGCTATGGAATCGGCAGGCCGGGCGACAGGTCACAGAGGTAATGGCCGCGGCCGCAGGTCACCTTGCCGGATGGCCGTCTGCGGCAGTTACCATCACCGCGGGCGGCTGGTGCGGGCCCACAATGCTGGCGACAAGGCGGGTATTGACGTAGCTCCAGACGAAGAAACCCAGGCCGGTGAGCAGCACCAGCAGCAGAGCGAGGCCGGCCCAGCGCAGAAGCGAGCGCGAGCGCTGATGCTGCGGGCGCGCTTTGCTCACGTTGGTGGCGAACTCGACCCAGGCTTCAC
>JASIAO010000193.1 GCA_030041955.1 Acidobacteriaceae bacterium
GAATCACGTGAGGAAAACGAGCCGGATCGTTCTTGACCCATGCGGGAGCGTAGTGCATGTTGCCGTTCTTCCACGTCCCGAACCACAGAAGCACGAGGTGCAGGTTGTGTGCGCGCGCTCCCTCCACCAGCTGATCCACGTTGGTGGTGTCGAACTGTCCTTCGCGGGGCTCGAACTGCTCCCAGTAAACTGGCGCCTCGATGGTATTGGCGTGCAGCGCCGCCATCGACTCCCAAACCTGCGGTAACTCGCTCGGCCAGGCGCTGGAATTGTGAATCTGCCCGCCCAGAATGAGGAAGGGGCGGCCGTCGACGAGCAGCGTGTAGCGGCCGTCTTTCTGCACGATGCGAGGAGCATCGGCCGCCCGGGCCGGAAGGCCGGCGGTGAGAACAGCAAGTGAAAGTCCAAGCCAGGCGGCGAAGGTGCGAAATGGAAATCGAATCATGCGCTTTGATCTCCGCAGTAATGTAACCGAGTACATCACGCACTTTACCAGTGTTTCGCGATTTTTTCTTCTGCGCCATCCCTGCACTCGACATCTAAACAGAACTCCAGGCCAGGATCGAGGACGTGCAGCAGGCGCGCTTTTCTGTTCTCATATTGCGATCGTTTCCATTGCCGGACCAGCGCGTGTTGCGTGTACGTTACCTCATCTTTTGCACCGCTCGCTTACGGCAAATTGAATGATTACTCCCCGAAAACTGGATTCGCGATCTTCATCCGACGAGTCCAGGCTTGTGTCGCCGACTTTGAAGGCAAGCATCCACTCGATCATGTGACACCGCTTCGAACTCGCAGCGTTGCATGGGTATGTGCCGGCGACCGAGCGTAATCCCATGAGCCTCAGGCGGATCAAAGGTGCTGGCAGGGAAGAAAGATCGTGCTCTCGAGTTCGATGTGTCGGAATGATCCAATGGAGGTTCTGCGTGCCAGGTAGCTTTCAGCTTTGGCGCGAGTTCTGTCCAGGATCGTATGTTTCGACGATGTTCTTTGCTTTCTCGGTCGAGGCGTTCGCCAGCAAAACGTCCAGGCGATAACCCGCCGCGCGTGCGGCCCGGGTTGCGCGCTCGGTTTCCGTCACCATCTCGTGCACGGCCTGTCGTGTTGCGGCAGATTTCGCGCCCGTGCCGTCGCCGGCCAGCCTGGCTAGTCGCGGCAGGTGCAGCCACCACAGCATTTGCTCATGCGCTTCTTTATTGAACCAGCGCACCCCGTCGGCCTCATGCAGGCCGGTCAGCCACACAACATCGGGATCGTTCCAGTCGAGCACGTACGGCTGCTTCGGCTCTGCGATCAGGATCCGTACACGCGCCGCCGCGCGATAGCCGGTCTCGCCGGCGAGTCCCAGCGGCTCGAATGCATCTGCCAGTGCCGAGCGCAAATGCAGCCGGTCGAAAGCTTCACCGCGGTCCACTTCTTCCGGCAGCAGATCCGCAAACGTGCGTACCAGGCACCACGCCGCCACCGGCGCCCACATTGTCGCCGCGCTGATGGTGGGGCTGTAGCTGGGCAGCACCGCGCGCGCATCCAGAGGCCATCCGTGCACTGCGGCTTTCTCGAGCTCGGGAACGCGAGATGCCGCCTCCAGTAGTTGCCGGTACTTCTTCCGCGCGGCGCTGGTTGGTCCATCGGCGGCAGTAACCTCGCCTGCCGACACATCGCCGCTCGCTTCAGCCGCTGCCTTCTCCGGCTCCGGCTGCGCCTTTTTTCTGCCCTCGATGGCGGCCAGCGCCTCGCGGAAGAACTGTTCCGCATGCTTCTCCAGTGCGTCGAGTGTTTCCTCGCGGCCGCAGGGTGCGTGGGCGGCCCGGGAAATCAGCTCAGCTTCGCCGCTCTTTTCCTCGGCCTCGGCCAGATCGGACCAGCATCGCAGCAGGTCCTCGGCGAGCGCGCTCCGCAGCGCCTGATGGACCGCCCGCAGCTTCAGTTTGGCCAGCGCGTCGTCGAGGCTCCAGACGCCGCCTCCGTTCAGGTCACGGTACAGCGCATCCCACGGAGCTTCCTCAGTGGCGCGCAGTTCGCGCCAGTTCTGAAAAACGTGATATTGATACGCGCGCAGCCGCAGGTTCAGCCCCTGCTCGCGGATCTCCGCGGCGCGCCGCAGATAGTGCAGGCCGTTGGCGCTGTCCTGGAAGGCGAGAATCGCGTCGCCGTCGGAGCCGGCATCGAGGCCGAGCGCCTCATGCAGCCTTCTCTGCGCCAATTCCCCGGTTCTCTTGTCCGCTTTGGCCGCGGAACCATGCAGCGTGCCGGCGGTGCTCGCGAATCTGTTGTGGTAGACGACGAGGGCGCGCTGCTCGCCCAGCCGGTTCGTCCAGGCAAAGACGTTCTCGTCCACCTTGCCGTCCTCGCGCCAGAAGTCGAAGAGCCAGAAGTGTTCGCTTTCCGCAAACAGGCGGCGGTTCTTCAGCAGCGGGGCGATCTCGCGCTGGTGCCTCTCGACGAGGTGGAGATTCGGTGTCTCCTCGTAGCGGGGGCGCTTGTATTCCATGCCGTACTTTTCCGTGAAGGCCTCGATCTGCCCGTGGCCGAACATGGGCAGCCCGGGCAGCGTGGCCATGATCGTACACACGCCGAAATATTTGTCGCCGGTGCCGAACTGGTCGATGGCCGTGCGCTCGTCGGGATTGCTCATGAAGTTGACGAAGCGTTTGAGGATGTCGGGATCGAACTCGATGGTGTTCTTGATGACCGAGCGGTATTTCGCGTTCTCCTCGTCGCGCAGCATGTTCATGAAGGCGCTGTTGTAGACGCGGTGCATGCCCAGGGTGCGGACGAAGTAGCCCTCCAGCAGCCAGAAGGCCTCGGCCAGGAGCAGCGTTTCCGGCACCTCGGCGGCAACGCGGTCCACGACTTCGCGCCAGAACTCCGCGGGCATAGCCGCGTCGAACTGCTCCTGAGTCATTGCGTGCTCAGCGCGGGATGGGATCGATCCGCCGCTGCCCGGCACCGGGAACCACAACCGCTGCACGTGTCGCCGTGCCAGCGTCATGGCCGCGTCGAAACGGATAATGGGGAACAATCGCGCCACGTGCAGGATGGCCTGAATCACCCGCTCGCGTACTTCCGCGCGCAGATAATTCAGCTGCGCTGTGTCATTCCACGGGAAGCTGGTGCCGTCGTTGCCGTGGTAGATGAAGTCCACGTGGCCGCTGGCGGTGTCGCGCCGCTCGAAAACCACGGCCGCGTCGCTTTGGTCGTAATAGTGGTCCTCGATTCTGATTTGCACGCGCGCATCGTTCGACAGGTCCGGCCCGCTGAAGCTGTAGGCGGGGTAGGGACGGTCGGGCCGCGACAGAAACCACTCCGGATGCTCGACAACCCACGGCGAATCGATGCCCATGTGGTTCGGCACCATGTCGCTGGCCAGGCGGATCCCGTAATGCCACGCGCGCTCGCGCAGGTTGCGGTAGGCCGCGTCGCCGCCCAGATCGTCGGCGATGCGATAGTCGTAAAGCGAATACGCCGACGCCACCGCGTCTTCCTGGCCGCGCATGCGCTTGATGGTCTGTGACGCGCGGCTGCGCTCCCACACGCCGATCAGCCACAGCGCGTTCATGCCCCGCGCGCGGAGCAGCTTCAGTTCCTCGTCCGGAATCTGGTCGAGGCGTTCGATAGCGCGGCCGTACTGGCGCGAGAGTTGCGCCAGCCAAACGTAGGTGCTCTTCGCAATCATCACCACGTTCGGCATCCAGTCCAGATCGGTGCTGAATCGCTCGTACTCGACATCGCCGGGATGATCCCCTGCACGCCCGTACTCCGGCACCGGGTAATACGCCTTGCCGAACTCGACCGGAGAGTGAGGCCGCTGCTGCGAGGGCGGATGGAAGCGCATCCAGATGGCGATTTCCTCCTCCTTGAGCAGGTCAGTGGCCAGCAGGATTCTGCGGATGCCCTCGCCAAGATACTGCGCCCAGTTCTGCCGAATCCACGCCAGTTGCCCGCTCAGCGAATCCGGCGCTGCCTCCATGGGTGCACGCAGCAGGTCGAGCAGGTTGCCGCGGCCCATTCCAGTTGCGGGGCGGGTGGCGAAGTAGCTGCGGAGCTCAGCGGTGACCTCTTTGTACGAGGTGCTCTGCGCCAGCTTTGTTTCGTCGTACAGCTCCCGGAAGGGCTGGAACGCGGGGTTCCGGTTCGCCAGCCACAGCAGCATGATCTCTTCCAGTACGGCTTCGCGATTTCGCAACCCCTCGGTCGAGCCGTCGAGCCACGTTTCCAGCTTTGCCTCGCCGCGATAGACAGCGACGTTGGGAAATTCCTCGGCGAAGGCGCGCAGCAGGCGGTCGACATTGGCCTCGCCGACGCGTTGCGCAAACCACCGCAGTGCTGCGCCGTTGACCTCCGGGTCGCGAGTCCTGCGGTACTGCGCCACGATGGCGTGGGAGATCTCGTCGATCAGCCCCATTGCGAACAGCGCGCCCGGATGCACGGGATCGGACTTGTCCCGCGCTTCGCTCATGCGCCAGGCCAGTACGCGGCACTGCGACAGATCGGCGAAGATCGCGTTGCCGACGAAATTGAACAGCGTATCGCTGACCTGGTAGCGGTCGCGAACTTCGCGCGAAATGTGAAATTCCATCAATCGCTGTCCTGTTGGGCGAGAAATCATGACCTGTCGATAATAAGCCGCTCCTGCATTTGATGCCGGGAAGCGGCTACAGCGTCTCGAGTGTCACTGTTGCCTTTGTGACTCCTCCGGCGGGGAACGGCGAAGTTGGGCGCACTGTATTTCCACGAGTGGCGAGTATCGGAGTTACCCTCATTTTTCGACGCGCCCTGCAGCCATTGCGTATATTCGTCCGTACGTGCCTGCAACAGTGCCATCGTCGGCTGTGACGGACCTCGTGGGCTCTGTACTCGTGCTCATCCAGTTTGACGTCTGCGAGGAGTTTCATCTCGACCGCCTGCAGCAACTGGTCAGCGCCCGCCCTGTGCCGAAGCCGGGGATGAAGCAACCGGCTCCCGCCTATGTCCGTTATCAGAGGCCGCCGGTCGTGGAGGCGCTCGAGCCGCTGGCGCTCGAAACAGGCGAGCGGCTCGCTGGCGAGATCAAATACTACGACTATGGTGTGGTCAGCGTCGTATTTCAGCACTCCTTTGCGGGCGACTGGGATGGTCTCGTGCAGTTGGCCAGCCGCTGGGTCTGGGACCTTGACTTTGCCCCCCGCGCCGAGCCGATCGTCCGCAAACATCTGGAGCGGGTTTCCGTGGCCATGGAAAAGCCGTATTCACGCTGGCTCAGCGAGGACTATTTCATCTTTCACGTCCGCGAGGCATCCGGAGCGCCACGCGCAGCCGAATTGGTCCGGGACCACGGCCACGCGATCGCGCAGATCGTGCGCGGCGACAGAGCACAGTTATCGGAAGGCGAATGCTCTGAAGTGTTGCGCTCGCAGATCTCCTATTATGCGACCGACGTTGCCGTAATCGGCTGGAACGCCACCTTTCTCTACGACACGCCTGCCGGAGCCGAAACTGCGATTCAGTTGCTCGAATATGCCAATTCGCAGTTGCTCGAATTCCGGCACTACGACGAGCTGCTGACCGAGGTTCTCACAGGTGTTTATGCGTCTGTCGGGAAGAAATCCGGAACTCTCGCGCGCTGGCGGTTGGCAAGATCGGCGACCAACCTGCATACGGTCCTGCTGGATGTGGTTGAGCTGACGGAACGCGCCGACAATGCTATCAAGTTTCTCAGCGATATGTTCGCCGCCCGCCTCTACCGGTTGGCTGCAGCGAGAGTCGGAGTGCCCGATTATAAAGACCTTGTTGCCCAGAAGCTAAACACTGCCGAGGAGCTTTACCACTTCATGGTCGACCAGTTCAATCAGAGTCGCGCCTTCTTTCTTGAGGCAACCGTAGTGATCATTCTGGTGATTGAACTCGTTTTTCTCTTCCGCGGCCGCCCGTTTTGAGAACCGGTTTCGTTGCCGGGCATCACAACATCGCAGATCACCAGATCGGAGCGCATTCTGCGTCTGCGGTGGCCGAACCGGGATCCACAGCGACAAGCAAAGCTCATGCCACAAAAGACGCATTGGGCGCCGACCATTCCTGCGATATATAGAATGCGCACGCTCCTGTGTGCGGGTCCCCGGATATTTTCACACTGCGCAGCATGGTTGGAGGTTGGATCGATGAGGCGTCGGCGCCCGCAAGGGGCTGAGGGAGCGGTATGACACGCCGGACCAGGGCCCTGGTGTGCGTTGTTGTGGCGGGCGCAGCAGCCAGCCTCTGGTCGGTCCACGCGCAGCCGGGGCGGCGCTGGATGGAACTGGTAGTTTATCTCGCCGCCATCCTTATCAGCTCCAACATGAAGGTCCCGATGCCGAAGAGCAACGGGACCATGTCAGTGGACTTTCCGTTCATCCTCCTTGGTATCGTGCAGCTGGCGCCGGGGCAGGCGGTGCTGCTGGCGGTGGCCAGCGTGATGGCACAGAGCCGGGTGAAGGTGGTGAAGGCCTTTACCCTGGTGCAGATCCTCTTCAACATCGCCAACGTGGCCACGGCAACAGTTTTGGCGTGTCACACCTATGCGGCTTCGCTGGACCGGGTGCACGGCGAGGTGGCGCCGGCGCTCACCATTGCCGTGACCGTCTACTTCCTCGCGAATACGATTCCGCTGGCGCTGGTGCTGGGCTGGGAGTCGGGCACTTCGCCTCTGCAGCAATGGCGCGATGAGTTCCCGTGGTATTTCCCGTTCTACGTGGTGGGTGCAGTGCTCGCCGCGCTGGCCAATTTCGTTGGCGACCACTACGGCTGGCTTACATCGATGCTCCTCATCCCGATGGTCTACACGGTCTATCGTGCGTACCGCGCGCAGATCGAGATCATCCGCGACCGGGAGCGGCACATTGTGGAGACCGAGGCGCTGCAGCTGCGCACCATCGAAGGCCTGGCGATGGCCATCGAGGCCAAAGACAAGAACACGCACCGGCACCTGAGGCGCGTGCGCGTGTACGTCTCGGAACTGGGCCGGTTAATGGGGCTGGACGAGCCGACCATGAAGGCGCTGGTGACGGCTTCGTATCTTCATGACATAGGCAAGCTGGCCGTGCCTGAGTACATCATCAACAAGCCGGGCAGGCTGACACCGGAAGAGTTCGAGAAGATGAAGATCCACCCGGTAGTGGGCGCTGACCTGCTGGAGCGGGTACGCTTTCCCTATCCGGTGGCGCCCATCGTGCGCGCGCACCACGAGTCCTGGAATGGGAGCGGGTACCCGGACGGGCTGAAGGCCCAGGAGATTCCGATCGGAGCGCGCATCCTCACAGCGGTGGATTGCCTCGACGCGCTGGCCTCGGAGAGACCGTACCGGCGTGCGATGCCGCTGGACGAGGCCATGGCATTTTTGCAGGACAAAGCCGGAATTCAGTTCGACCCCGAAGTCGTGCAGTTGCTGTCAGAGCATTATCCCCGGCTGGAGCAGATGGCGCGTGAGGCGACCGAAGACAAGCCGCTGAACACAGACGTTTTTATCGGCCGAGGCGAGGCTCCCGGCGCCGGATACGAGCCGGAGAGGAGCCCGCAAAGCGCCAGCGAAAACGGCCACTGGGCGGCAGCGTGGCTGCGCGAACTGCGGCGGGGACTCGAGCGAGCGCGCGGCGTGCGCGAAACAAGCGCCATACTGGCGCACTGTGTGCAGGCGCAGATTCCATTTGACTGCATCGCGGTGTACACCCGGACCGGGGCCGCGATCCGGGCGCAGTACATGAACGGCTGGTGCGAATGCGCGTTCTCGTCCGAGGCCATTCCGCTGGGCGAGGGCTTGTCGGGCTGGGTGGCGGAGAACGCACGCTGCATCGTGAACGGCAATCCTACGGTCGAGCCCAACTTCGTGCCCGAGGCGGAGTTGTTTACGCCTGAGAGCTCGGCGCTGGCGGTGCCGCTGCTGAATGCGAGCGGCGTGTCATTTGGCGCCGTTGCGCTCTATTCACGGGAGCCGGCGGCATTTTCCAGGGATCATCGGCACATGCTCGAAGAGCTGACACAGGAATTCGCCCCTGCGCTGGCGCGCGAGATGCGCGCGGAGGAAGCAGGGGCCCGGGAACGCGCGTGCCTCGAGGCAGCCGCAGGTTCGGTTCTTGAGAACGTGCGGGCGTCGTGAAAGCTTTGTCCCGTCTGCTGCGTTCACTGGCGCGAACCCTGGCGCTGGTGCTGCTGGTCATGATTGGCTCTACTCTGCTGGTGCGCCTGGCGCCTGGGTACCTGAGCGACGCGCGAGAGATGGATGCCCGATACAGCAACACGGTGCGGGAGGAACTGGCGCAGGAGGCGGCGCGCAGCCATTCGCTGCCGCGGATGCTGGCACGCGAAGCGAACAGCTGGCTGCATGGGGACGCAGGTATATCGCGGCAGTTCGGAGTGCCGGTGCGCGAGTTGATTCGACCGCGGCTGGCGGTGACGGGCGGTCTGCTGCTGCGTTCCTTGCTGTTGGGATGGGCACTGGCGCTCACAGCGGCGCTGGTGGCGAGCACACGGCGGAAATCGGGAATCGTGTGGCAGGCGCCGGCGACGCTGTTGCTGGCCATTCCGACGGCGGCCATGGCGACACTATGTCTGCTGGCCGGAAGCGGTGGACCGGTGTTTGTAATGGCGCTGCTGATCGCGGCGCGCGATTTTAAGTTTCTCTGCCGCATGCTGCGGCAGGCGTGGCTGGAGCCACACCTGCTGCAGGCTCGCGCGCAGGGCATCCGCATGCGGCGATTACTGGCGGTGCACGTGGCGGCTGCCATTGGGGCGCAGCTGGCCGCGCTGGCGGGATTGTCGCTGGTGACCGCACTGAGCGCGCTGGTTCCGGTGGAGGTGCTCTTCGACGTTCCCGGAGTGGGCCAGCTGGCATGGAACGCGGCCATGAATCGCGATTTGCCGGTCCTGCTGGCGGTCACCCTGCTGATGGCGCTGGCGGTGACCGCGTCGGGCATGCTGGGCGGACAGCCGAGCGAGTGGGAGCGCGCATGAGGATTCGTCTGCTGCCCGTGTGGCTGCTGGTTGCCCTGGCGCTGGGCGCATCGCTGATCGTGGCGTTGCCGGGCGCGAGCTACGCCTATCAGGATCGCGAGCACACGCTGACCGGCGCGTCGCTGCAGCATCCGGCCGGCACCGATGAGCTGGGGCGCGACCGCCTGGTGCGGGTTTCCGCAGCTCTGCTGCTCAGCCTGGCCGGAGCGTTGGCTGCCTCAGCGCTGACCACCGCGGCCGCCGCGGCGATTGGCGCGCTGGCGGCGTTCGCGCCCCGTGGAGTGGCATGGCTGGTCATGCTTGTGTGCGATGCATTTCTCGCGCTGCCGTGGCTGTTCCTGCTGATGATGGTGCGCTCGGCGCTGCCACTGCAGGCGTCGCCGGCGCATTCGGCGGCCATCACCTTTCTGGTGCTGGCCGCTCTGGGATGGCCGGCCTGCGCACGCGCGGTGTATAGCGGCGGACTGGGTCTGAAGCGCTCGGATTGGATTATGCAGGCGCGGGCGTCGGGATTACGCGGCGCGCAGTTGATCCGCCAGGTCCTGCCGAATTTACGGCCCCTGCTGTTGCCGCAGTTCCTGGTTTGCGTGCCGGCGTTCGTGATCGCCGAGGCCAATTTGGGCGCGTTGGGTTTGGGCATCGGCGAGCCGCTGCCGTCCTGGGGCGGGATGTTGCTGGAGCTGGATAATTCTGCGCTGCTGTTCCGGACGCAGTGGGTGTATTTCCCGGTGGCACTGCTGATTCTGGTTCTGCTTCTTCTTGAAGCAATCCCGGTGGAGGCGTGAGGATGCGTAGAGGACGCGTGTTGGCCGGGTTCCTGCTGGCGATTCTGACGGCAATGGCCGCGAAATACTGCTTAGCGCAGGCTGCGATGCGCTTGCCCGGCGAGCTGGCATGGAACATTGGCTACGATCCGAAGACTTTCGATCCCGCCAAAGTGGACGACATCGACTCGGAGACGGTGCGCTATCTCACAGGCGGCGTGCTCCTGCGCTTCAACCGCCTCACGCAGAAGGTGGAACCGCAACTGGCCGAGAGCTGGAATGTTTCCCCCGATGGAAAGACGATCACGTTCCGGCTGCGCGCTGGTCTGAAGTTTTCCGATGGCAGTGCGCTGACCTCCCGCGATGCAGCATGGTCGATCCAGCGCGTGTTGCTTCTTGGCGACTCGGCTCCGGTATCCGCTGAATTTGTCGCGCCTGACGGCGTGCATGTGGATGCGCCTGATGCGCGGACAGTGATTGTGCACCTTCCGCAGCGCGTGGTCGAGATCGGCAAAGTCTTCGACGAGATTGCGATCGAGCCGGCCGGTCGGCTGAGCGAGGGACGCGTCACATCCGGACCGTTCTATGTGGCGAACTATCTGCGCTCGCAGTATGTGCGGCTGCGGCGCAACCCATATTACGAGTTGCGGGATGCTGACGGCTCAGTCTTGCCGCGCGCGAGCGGTGTGCTGCTCGATATTGTCGAGAATCCGGAGGAGCAGATTCGGCTCTTTCTGCGCGGCGATTCCGACGTGATCGACCGGCTGTCCCCGGAATATTACGAGATGCTGCGGCAGAGGAATCCGGGGACCGTGCGGGATCTGGGACCATCGCTCAACACGGAGCAAATGTGGTTCAACCAGTCACCTGCGTCGCCCCTGCCTGCGTGGGAGAAAGCTTGGTTTCGCAATCAGGCATTTCGCGTGGCGGTGTCGCAGGCCATCCATCGCGACGACATCGCACGCGTGGTGTATCTGGGGCATGCCACCCCGGCCTACAGCTTTATCTCACCGGCTAACACTGCCTGGTATAACCGCAATCTGGCGCCGCCGCGCACCGATGTCGCCGCGGCACGAGCCGGCTTGCTGCGTGCAGGCTTCCGCTTGCAGGGCGCGCAACTGGTGGATGCGGACGGGCATCCGGTGAGATTTTCCATCCTTACCAACGCGGGCAACGACGAGCGCCTGAAGATGGCCACTCTGATCCAGCAGGACCTGTCCGCCGTGGGGATGCAGGTGAACGTGGTGACGCTCGACTTCCCGGCGCTGATCGAGCGGCTGATGCATACCCAGGATTACGAGGCGTGCCTGCTGGGCCTTGAGAATGTCGATGCCGACCCCAACGAGATGATGAATATCTGGCTGAGTTCGTCGCCCAACCATCAGTGGAGCCCCTCCGAGAAGACGCCGGCGACCGCGTGGGAAGCGGAGATCGACAAGGAGATGAATCTGCAGGCGACCAGCCGGAGCGATGCCGTGCGCAAGGCAGCTGTCGACCGCGTGCAGCAGATTGTGGCAGACGAGGAACCGTTTATCTACCTCGTGTATCCCAATGTCCTGGTGGCCGTCTCGACACGCCTCGAAGGCGCGCAGCCCGCTGTGTTGGAGCCGGAATTGTGGTGGAACGTCGAAGATCTTCATCTGCGGGGGACCCGATGAGCGGCGATCCGCTGTTGCGCGTGCAACTGGATGCTGGCTACGCCAGCCGTGCTGTGCTCCACGACGTTCGTCTGGAATTGGATTTCGGCGAAGTGCTGGGGCTGGTGGGCTCCAGCGGCGCGGGCAAGAGCACGCTGGTGTTGTCCCTCCTGGGGCTCCTGCCGTGGCGCGGTGGGTGCGTGACCGGCGAGGTTCGGCTGCGCGGCGAAAACCTGCTGCAGATGCCGGAGCGGCAATTGCGCGCGCTGCGGGGGCGCGCCGTAGGGTTCATCCCTCAGAGCCCCATGAGTGCGCTGAATCCGGCGCTGAGTCTCGAACGGCACTTCAGGGAAGCGTGGCGGGCGCATCAGAGAATCGTGGGGGACGCTCTGAAGGACCGGATGTATGCGCTGCTCGAAGAAGTGCAGCTGCCGGCTAACCGCGACTTCCTGGGCAGGCGGCCGGCTCAGATCAGCGTGGGACAGGCGCAGCGTGTGCTGATTGCCCTGGCGCTGCTGCATGAACCGTCGCTGCTGGTGGCCGACGAACCCACCAGCGCCCTGGACCCAGTAACGCAGACGCAAATTACAGAGCTGCTGCGAGGGCTGAACCGAAGGCATGGTGCGTCGCTGCTGTATGTCTCGCACGATCTGGTTTCCGTACTGGGACTGTGCCATCGCATTGCTGTGCTGGATGCCGGAACGATTGTGGAGAACCTCAATGTGGAAGACCTGAGCTGCGCACGGCATCCGGCGACGCGGCGTCTGTTGGGAACGCTTCCCGTGCCTGCGGAAGTGCTGCTGCGCTATCGCAGTCAGTCCAGCAAGAAGAGTTACGCCAGTACTGCGCTGGGTTAACTCTCGGGATAACTTATCGCAATTCCTTGCAGTTTGTAAGTTACCATCGCGCTCCACGCAGAGTTACGTCGATAATGGCTCCTCTGGGCCATTGCGCGCGCTGCGCCACATCCGTAGAGTTTCATCGTTACACATCCCCCGTGTGTAAGCGCCTGTTCCCAGAAGATTACCTCAGTCATACGGCCTGCCGGGAGCCGATCTGTGCCCTGGCCGAGAGGACTTTCTATGCTGCGCTCGCGTCTTCACGGGTGGATTGTGCCTGTATTGCTTGTCGCTGTTACAGGAGCGACAACGGCCAATGCTCAATCGAGCTCCAAGATTTCGCCTGACCTGTTGTCCAACCCCACATCCGGAAACGTTCAGGTCATTGTCCAGTACTACAATCCGCCCTCGGCCGGCGAAACAGGATTGCTCGGCCTGCTGGGCGGCGTCTTGAAGCTGGTGCTGGGGCCCATTGACGCGTTGCTGATGAGCGTTCCGTATAGCAGTCTCAACAGCCTGGCTTCGGACTCCAACGTTAAGTACATCTCGCCGGATCGCGTGCTGATCGCGCATCAGGAAGCTACGGGTATTCCCTCCGCGGCGTACACGACCGAACCAATTAACGCTCCGGCCGTGTGGCAGCTGGGTTATGAGGGAACAAATATCGGCGTCGCCGTGATCGACAGCGGCATCACGCCCGTGCCGGATCTGGGCACCAACGGATTGTCGCTCTCTCTCGATTCCGAGCTGATACCGCAGCTGTTGTCGGCGGGGAATGAAGTTCCGCCCTACGCCAATGGGCGCATCGTATACAGCCAGAATTTCGTTCCCGGCGAAAGCGATGCGCTGGACCACTACGGACACGGGACGCTGGTCGCCGGTTTGGTAGCGGGCAACGGCGCGCAGTCGACCGGATCGCAGTATTTCCGCACTTTCCGCGGCGCGGCGCCCAACGCGAACATCATCAACCTGCGCGTGCTCGATGAAAACGGCGAGGGCACCGATTCTGCCGTAATCAACGCCATTGGCGAGGCGATCTCGCTCCAAAAAACCTGGAACATCCGCGTCATCAACCTGTCCCTTGGCCGCGCGATCTTTGAGAGCTACAAGCTCGATCCGCTGTGCCAGGCGGTAGAGAAGGCCTGGAAGGCGGGCATCGTAGTGGTGGTGGCGGCGGGCAACGACGGCCGCGACCTGAGCCTGAACCCCGAGGGTTACGGCACCATCGATTCGCCTGGCAATGACCCCTATGTCGTCACCGTAGGCGCAATGAACACGCAGTACACGCCGCAGATCAGCGACGACATCATTGCCAGCTACAGCTCGAAAGGGCCGTCGTTCATCGACGACGTAGTCAAGCCGGACCTGGTAGCTCCGGGCAATGTCGTGACGAGCCTCGAATTCAGTAACGATCCGCTGGCGGTGGGTAACCCCAGCTTCTACACCTGGTATTCGTTCTATCAGCAGAACGGCGAACAAAGTCCGTCCCAGAGTTACTTCCCCATGAGCGGCACCAGCATGGCGGCCGGCGTGGCCAGCGGCGCGGTAGCCGACTTGCTGCAGGCAACTCCCAGCCTCACGCCCGATCAGGTGAAGGCCCTGCTGATGGTGAACAGCGATCGCACCTATTTCCCCGCGACCAGCAGCGTGACCGACAACGGCATCACCTATGTGGCGAACTACGACGTATTCACCGTGGGCGCGGGCTATCTGGACATCGCAAAGACGATAAGCGCCGCGCTGGTGCACGACGGCTCGGTGCCTGCGGGAACAGCGATGTCGCCGATCGCGACCTACAACGCATCGACCGGCGCTGTGACCGCAGTGACTGATCCCAGCGCGCTCTGGACGCAGTCCGGGGCATGGTCGGCGTCCAGCGTCTATGGGAGCAGGGCGTTCCTGTCGGGCACAAATTCTTCGGCGCTTTGGGCCACGACGCCGATTTGGACCAATAATGATCCGAACGGCGCTACGGCGCTGTGGGGCAAAACCGCACTGTGGGGCAAGAGTTCGCCTGAGGCTGAAACTGCCCTCTGGGGCAAGAGCGGAACCGGATCGTCGGCAGTTTCGCTGCTGTACTGATCGGTTGACCCAAAGGCTCGCGCGGCAGGGTGGGCTGCCCGCGGCAAGCGGTCAGGCGACAATTATCGAATTCGATGACCAGTGGCAGCGAAGGCGGGGTTGCAGATCGGCGTGCAGCCCCGCAGCCAGGCGGGAAGGACGACGATGTGAATCGGAATACGGCAGGCGGCATCAGGTCGTCGACACCCACCGTGAGCCCGGGCGCATGAGCAATTTGTTGTCTGCCTCGCAGCACCTCGATCGGCAGGCTACCGCCGCGGATTCATCGCAGCTCAAATTGCAGCACCTGGATGGCGTAGCCCGGCACATCGTAATGCAAATTGTCCCCCGAAACCGCCAGTGTGCTCTCGACCGGAACGATGGCATCGGGATGATCGATCGTGTTCGTCGCCTGGGTGTCATGGGCGGCCAGCGTGGTCACCCGTGCCTGCGCGGCCAGGTGTGCTCCGCTGAAGTGAATGTCCAGCGTCTGCGGCTCCGACGAAGCATTCACCAGCTTCAGGTAAACACGCTTCGCCGCGCGATCCTCGGTGACCGAGTAGAAGAAGCGCGCGCCCGCGCCCTCCAGGATTGAGGCGGGTGTCTCTTTGCCAAGATGCGACGCGAACATCACCTGCGCGTAATAGCTTGGCGAGCCGTAGCTGTGCAGCGCGTCGTAGCCGATCAGGTCCGGTGTCCACTGCATCGCCAGCGGATTGATATTGACGAATAGCGGGGCGTACGACGCCATGATCACGATGTCGCTGTTGCGCTCCAGGCCCGTCATCCATGCGGCATCGCCGAGGGCCGCGCCGAAATTCGGCGTGGGCGTGCCTTCCCGTGTCGCCCATTCGCCGACGAAGATCTTCGGGCCGTTGCGGTCGGTCTTGTCATAGTGCCTCGCGTCGTGGAAGAACTCCGTGGCGCGCACGTAATAGTGCTCGTCGATCACGTCCGGGCGCACGCTCTTCACCGGCGCCGTGGCAATGAGTTGCAGATCGGGATACTTCGCCTTGATCGCGTGATAGAACTGCGCGTAACGGCCGTCATAACTGCCGGACCGGTCGAAGAAATCCTCGTTGCCGATCTCCACATACGTCAGCTGGAATGGCTTCGGATGTCCGTCCGCAGCGCGCTTCGCTCCCCACTCCGTATCGGCGCCGCCCGTCACGTATTCGATCTCCTCGAGGGCGCTCTGCACGTACGGATCGAGATCGGGCCCCGGATTCACGTGTTCCCCGTTGAGCGAGTAGCCTGCGTAAACAGCCAGCACCGGTTGCATGTGCAGGTCTTCGCACCACTCCAGAAACTCGAGCAGCCCCATCCCGTCCGTAGACATGTAATCCCAGGGGCTCGGATGGCCCGGGCGATCGACCAGAGGCCCGATAGTCTTCTTCCAGTCGAAGCGATCGCGGATATTATCGCCCTCGAGGTAATTGCCGCCGGGGAACCGCAGGAAGGCCGGATGCATGGCCGCAAGCATCTCCATCAGGTCAGGGCGATTGCCGTTGGGCCGATTGTGATACGTGGGCGGGAACAGCGAGACCAGGTTCAGCCACAGAGTCCCGGGATGCGCTACCGTGAGTTCGAGGTGATTCGCTGCCGAGGGCTCAACCTCTCCCGTCTTCAGCGTGAAATGGTATTGCTGCCACGCTGTGCCGATGCCGGAGACGGCCGCCGAAGCGATCGTTTCCCCGCTCTGGTTGGCAACCAGGCTGACGGTCACCGGCCCAACCTGCGGTGAATCTTCCTTCGCGTAGAACGTTCCCTGATAGGTCGTGTTCGGGCGCAGCGCCATGCCCCAATAGCCCGAATTCAGCACGCCGGTCGGACTCCCTGCATCGGCCTGAGTCACGTCGAGGCGAAGGCTGTGCGGCAGCGACGTGCTGGGCCCGGTTGTGGTTTCGATATCCATCTTCGCGTCGGCCTGGCCCCGCTCCACGAGAAACCAGTCGCGAATGCCCGACCAATCGGCGCGGAAGGTGCGATTCTGCACCATCTCCGCATACAGGCCGCCATCGTACGAATGGTTGATCTCTTCCGTCATCAGTCCATACAAAGTAGGGCTGACGCTCGAAACAGGATGGTCAACCTGGATGGTCAGCTCAGCAGGCCGTGCAGCCTGCTGGGCCGGCGTGATGGTTGCGGGAAGGAGGAAGAGGGTTTCGGCGAGCACGCAGAACGCAAGTCTTCTATTCACAGGAAAACCTTTCCACACAGGAAAACCATTGTACTTTGTGGATCGCTCTCGTCACCTTCACCGGGCCGTGCTTGTCTGCCCGTGCAGCACGAAGAACGTCACCAGCGATGCAATCAGCAACAGGAATACCAGCAGAAATCCGCCGATCACGATCTGAGCGGTCCGCTCCTGCTCGGGCCGGGGGCGCGTGATCCCAAACGTGTTCAGAAAGATTTCCGTCAGCCAGGCCAGGATCTTCATGGTGGCCTACTTTCTGCTGCGCGCCACCGCGTCGAGTACCCCGTTGAGAAAATCCACCGACTCCGGCGCCGAGTAGCGCCGCGCAATCTCCAGCGCCTCGTCGATCACGATGGGCGAAGGACTCCCGGGGAATCCGATCAACTCTCCGACGGCCATCCTCAGCACGTTGCGATCGACCGCAGCCATTCGTACCAGCCGCCAGTTCTTCGAGTGTTCTTCGATCAGCGCGTCGATCTCGCTCCCCCGCGCTGTCGCCACGCGAAACAAATCCTCTGCAAAACTGCGCGTTCCGGCGTCAACTTCGTCGCGCGCCTGCCAGAACGTCTTGCGCACCTCATCCGGCGTCTGTTTCCCCACGTCTGACTGGAAGAGCATCTGCATCGCCAGCTCGCGCGCCTTCCTCCGCTTGCCCACCAGCGTCATGCGCGCGTCCCCGCTGCAATCTTCCGCGAGAGCGACACCATCTCAATCGCCGCCGCCGCCGCTTCGAAGCCTTTGTTTCCGCCCTTCAGCCCTGCGCGGTCCAGCGCCTGCTCCAGCGTCTCGCAGGTCAGCACGCCGAACGAATGCGGCACGCCCGTCTCCTGCTGCGATTGCCCGATTCCCCGCGCGACCTCGTTATAGATCGCTTCGTAATGCGCCGTCTCGCCGCGCAGCAGGCAGCCCAGCGCGATCACCGCGTCGAACCTGCCCGTCTGAGCCAATTGCCGCGCCGCTGCAGGAATCTCCCACGAACCCGGCACGCGCGCAATCTCGATCTCGCCGCGCTTCGCGCCGCTGCGCAACAGCGCGTCCATCGCTCCCTGCAGCAGCCGCTCCGTGATCACCGCATTCCACCGCGCCACCACAATCGCGAAACCCATTCCTTCCGCGCTCAGGTCGCCTTCCAGCGCCGCCGGCCTGCCGCGCAGCGGATCGTTCCACGCCCAGAACGCCACCGGAAATCCTGTCACTGGCTCAGCCGTAAATATCCGCGACCTCCAGTGCGTCTCCTCGATGGGGCCCACGCTTCCCGAGCCGCCATGATCCTTCAGCCACCGCTGCGCTATCTGATGCACCGCGTCCAGCTCTGTCACTTCAATCAGGAGATGCGATCCCAAAGCCGGCAGCTTTCCGGTCACAAACTCCACATTGCCCAGCGGCGCAAGAAACGGCCGTCCGCGGCCGCCCGATTCGGGCTCGTCCCAGCCCTTTCCCGGCTCAAATCCCAGCGCAGAAAAGAAGCTGGTCAGCGCCTCGAGCGCAGCCGGCGCCTCGACCGGGCGAATCCAGGTCATACCTTTGATCATGATTCGAGGGTATCAGGGGACTGGCCGTCCAGGCGGATGCGCCTTCAGCGCGGCAATGCCGTCGGAGAACAACGAACAGCATGCAGGGCAGGAAGCCGCATCTCCGCGGTCTCCCTGCCCTGTCTGTGCTTCGTTTCCCTTAACGGCTCGCGCCGGCGGTACTCACGCCCAGCTCGGAGTCGGGCTGACGTGTTTCGGGTGGCTCGTTGCTCTGGATGCGCATCCCGTAAAACGAGCGGTGCACGAAGAAGAACGACAGCAGAAAGAAGACCGCCGCCAGTACGTGCGTCCACACCGGGTTGGACACCGACAGTTTGACCGCCAACTCGACCGCGAGCAGGCCAAAGAGCGTGGTGAACTTGATGACCGGGTTGAGCGCCACGGAGGCGGTGTCCTTGAATGGATCGCCGACCAGGTCGCCCACCACAGTCGCTTCGTGCAGTGGCGTTCCTTTTTCGTGAAGCTCGACTTCCACGATCTTCTTGGCGTTGTCCCAGGCTCCTCCCGCGTTCGCCATAAAGATGGCCTGGTACAGCCCGAACATCGAGATCGAAATCAGATACCCGATGAAGAAGAAAGGATCGAGGAACGCAAATGCCAGCGCTGCAAAGAACAGGGACATGAAGATCGTCAGCATCCCGCTTTGCGCATACCGCGTGCAGATGGCCACCACTTTCTTGCTGTCGGCCGTGGAGGCTTTCGTGGCTCCCTCGATCTTCATGTTTTTCTTGATGAATTCCACCGCGCGGTAGGCGCCCGTGGTCACCGCCTGGGTGGCAGCGCCGCTGAACCAGTAAATCACTGCGCCCCCGGTGATCAGACCGAGCAGAAAAGGAGCGTGGAGCAGCGAGAGTTTGTCGACATTGGTGGTCAGCGAGTGGGTCAGCGCCATGATCGTTGCGAAGATCAGCGTCGTCGCGCCCACCACCGCCGTGCCGATCAGCACCGGTTTGGCGCTGGCTTTGAAGGTGTTGCCCGCGCCGTCCGCAGCCTCCAGCATTTTCTTGGCGTGCTCGAAATCCACGCTCACCCCGTACTGCTTCTTCACTTCTTCAGCGACACCTGGCTCATTCTCGATCAGCGACAGTTCGTAGATCGATTGCGCGTTGTCCGTCACCGGCCCAAAGGAGTCGACGGCGATGGTCACCGGTCCCATGCCCAGAAAGCCGAACGCCACGAGTCCGAACGCAAACATGGGCGACGCCAGGATGATGTTGTCGAATCCCAGCGTGCTCACCCCGTATCCGATGGCCATCAGAACGATGACCGCCAGACCCAGATAATAGGATGAGAAGTTTCCGGAGACGAACCCGGAGAGCAGCCCGAGAGCAGATCCGCCTTCTCTGGCTGACGCCACCACCTCTTTCACGTGCTTGGCCTCGGTAGAGGTGAAGACCTTCACCAGTTCCGGAATCAGGGCGCCGGCCACGGTTCCGCAGGACGTAATCGTCGCCAGTTTCCACCACAGCGAGGGGTCTCCGCCCAGTGTCGAAAGCAGGGCGTAGGTCACAGGATAGGTGACGGCGATCGTCACGATGGAGGTGATCCACACTAGTGAGGTTAGCGGCTTTTCGAAGTTGAAGCTGCGGGCTTTGCCGTACTTCGCGCTGGCGATCATCCCGTTGAGGTAATAACCCAGGACTGCAGCCACCAGCATGGCGACGCGCACGGAAAACAGCCAGACCAGCAGTTGCACGCCCACCACTCCGCTTTTCGCGCCCAGAATGATGAAGGCAATCAGCGCTACCTGGACCACGCCATAGGTTTCGAAACCGTCCGCCGTGGGGCCGACCGAGTCGCCCGCATTGTCTCCGGTGCAGTCGGCAATCACGCCCGGGTTGCGCGCATCGTCTTCCTTCACGTGGAAGACGATCTTCATCAGGTCGGCGCCGATATCGGCAATCTTGGTGAAGATGCCGCCGGCCAGGCGCAGCGTGGCGGCGCCCAGCGATTCGCCGATGGCAAAGCCAATGAAGCACGGCCCCGCATAGCTGCCCGGAACGAACAAAATAATGCAGAACATCATCAGCAGCTCGATCGAGATCAGCATCATGCCGATGCTCATGCCCGACTTCAGCGGAATGCTGAATGCGCGATACGGATTACCGCCCAGCGAAGCCCAGGCGGAACGTGAATTCGCCAGCGTGTTCACCCGGATTCCGAACCACGCCACAATGTAGCTGCCCGCCATGCCCAGCACACTGAACGCCAGGATGATGACCACTTGCGTTGCGGGTGTGTGCATCAGCACTGCGAAATATACAAGGATGACAACTGCGATGAAGCTCCACAGGAGGAGCAGGAATTTACCCTGGCCGATCAGGTAGGTCTTGCAGGTCTCCCAGATCAGCTGCGAAACCTCCAGCATCGATCGGTGTGCCGGCAGGCCTTTCAGGTGAACGTACATGAAGAGGCCGAAGAGCATGCCCAGGATGCAGGCCAGAGGTCCCCAAAGCAGCAGGGTGTGGCCATTCATGCCGAAAAAGTGGACCTGGGTCAGATCCGGTAGCTGCAGATTGGCTTCGCCCCCGCTGCCCGGGCTGTCCTGCGCAAAAGCTGCGCCCGCGCCCAGCAGAAACAATGTGCCCATCACACTGGTGAGCCGTCCCCAGCGATGCGAAAAGAAGCTGCTCTTCATACGCCCTCCATTTCCCGCTCCCCGGCCTGGCGCAGCAGCCGTATGCCGCGCGGGAATGCCGGTGTCAAAACCCAGGACTTCTCGGGTGAACAACCATGCGACCGCAAGCGACAAGATGCTCGCGGCAGGAATAAAACAGACCCAGGTTTGAACCGACACAAACCCTCCCTCCGTTGGAAATTAGGCTCGTTGCAACCGGTGCCCCGGTCGCGCTCAGGAAATGTATCACGGGAACCCCAGAGCTTAACAGCGGCATGAACCGCCCTGCTGTGACCGCCGATACATGCCGCTGAAGCCGATTCACGAAGTGGTCCTGACGTATATGAAAGGGAAGGGAATTGCCGGGCTGCGGGCCCCTGCAGTCCCCAGGCCCTCGAAGCACGCGGAATGATTTCGGGAGAACTGCATCTGCCGCGCGTGCCGACGCGTTTCCCTCCCGCTCCTGCTCTCAGGTAATGTTGGGATTGTTGTGGTCGAACCACTGTCGCGCAGGAGAGATTCCCATGACCCCCATCAAGTCCGATTCCCGCAGAGATTTCTTCCGCCTCGCCGGCGCCGGCGTCACCGGAGCAGCATTCGGGGCCGCCGCCATCGCAGCCACTCCTGCTTCGGCGCAAACCTCCGCCGCCGCTCCAACCGGCATCTTCTCCGTCCGCGATTTCGGCGCCGTCGGCGACGGTCGCACCATCGACTCGCCCGCCATCAACAAAGCGATCGACGCTGCCGCAGCAGCTGGTGGAGGCACAGTCCTCTTTCCCGCCGGGACCTACGCCTCCTACTCCATCCGCCTGAAAAGCAGCATCGAGCTGCGCTTTAGCCCGGGGGCCACGATTCTCGCCGCCGATGGTGCCCACTACGATCTTGCCGAACCCAATACGCCCTGGGAAGCCTACCAGGACTACGGCCACAACCACTGGCACAACAGCCTCATCTGGGGCGTCGATCTCGAGGACGTCTCCATCGTCGGCCCTGGTCTCATCCACGGCACAGGTCTCAGCAAAGGCTGGGGTCCCGGACTCAAAGCCGAAGACCCCGGCGTCGGCAACAAAGCCATCGCTCTCAAAAGCTGCCGCAACGTCCTGCTGCGCGACTTCGCCATCCTGCAGGCCGGCCACTTCGGCCTTCTCGCCACCGGAGTCGATAACCTCACCATCGACAACCTCCTCATCGACACCAACCGCGATGGCATGGACATCGACTGCTGCCGCAATGTCCGCATCACTAACTGCACCGTCAACTCACCCTGGGACGACGCCATCGTCCTCAAGAGCTCCTACGCCCTGGGCTATCCTCGCGCCACCGAGAACGTCACCATCTCCAATTGCTACGTCTCCGGCTACTGGGTCCTCGGCTCCGTTCTGGACGGCTCCTGGAAGCAGTACCCCACCGGAGGCAAGCCGTGGTGCACCGGCCGCATCAAGTTCGGTACAGAATCCAACGGCGGATTCATCAACATTGCCATCGCCAACTGCATCTTCGAGGGCTGCCAGGGCCTCGCGCTCGAAACCGTCGACGGCGCGCAGCTCCAGGACGTCTCCATCACCAACATCACCATGCGCAACATCTTCAGCGCGCCCATTTTTCTTCGCCTTGGCGCGCGCCTGCGCGGTCCCAAAGACACCACCAGCACCGGCACCCTGCGGCGCGTGAACATCGGCAACATCGTTTGCTGGAACGCCGCCTCCAAAGTCTGCTCCATCCTCGCCGGCATCCCCGGCTACGCCATGGAAGACGTCACCCTCCACGACATCCTCATCATCTCCGAGGGCGGAGGCACTGCGGAGCAGGCCTCGATCCAGCTCCCCGAAGACGAATCGAAATATCCTGAGCCGACTATGTTCGGCGCCACGCCGGCATACGGCTTCTACGTGCGCCATCTCCAGGGGCTTTCCATGACCAACATCCAGCTCCAGACCCAATCGCCTGACGCGCGCCCCGCGATCCTTCTCGACGACGTCCAGCACGCCAACTTCTTCCGCATTCAGACCCAGACCTCCCCCGGCACGCCCGTCTTCTCGCTGCACAATGTTAAGGACTTTGCAATCCGCTACAGTGAGCCGGTCACCGACCAGCGCATTCCCTCTGCGGCCTCCCTCGTCCTGCCCGACGGAACTGCATCGCATTGACCCTGCTCTCTGATACATTGGTTGCGACTACACCGATTTACTCAGGAGATCTCCGCCGTGTTTCTGGGCATGGATGTCGGCACGGGCGGCACGCGAGCCGTTCTCGTGAATGAGCAGGGCCAGCTGATCGCCTCCGCCTCCAGCGAACACGCTCCCTTTCGCGTCGACCACCCTGGCTGGGCCGAACAGGATCCCGAAGACTGGTGGCGCGCCGCGCAGGAGGCCATCCGCGCTGTCCTCGCACTTGCTTCCGGCGCCAGGGTTGAATCCGCGGGGTCCCCGGCGCGCGTGCGCGCTGGGGTGCAAGCCCTCGCTCTCACCGGACAGATGCACGGCGCCGTCATGCTCGACAAAGACGGTCACGTCCTCCGGCCCTCGCTTATCTGGTGCGACACCCGCACCCAGCCCCAGTGCGACTGGCTGCACGCTCAGTTCGGGCCTGGCGAAGAAGGCCGCCGCAAACTCATCGACCTCACCGCCAACCCGGCTCTCCCCAACTTCACCCTTACCAAGCTCCTCTGGGTCCGCGAGCACGAGCCGGAAACTTTTGCCCGCATCGCCCACATACTCTGTCCCAAGGACTACGTTCGCTACCGCCTCACCGGCGCATACGCCATGGACGTCCAGGAAGCCTCCGGCACATTGCTTCTTGACGTCGCCCATCGGCGCTGGTCCTCTGAAGTCGCGACAGCCGCTGGCATCCCCGAATCCTGGCTGCCCCAGCTCTTCGAGTCTCCGGAAATCTGCGCGAAGATCTCGCCCGAAGCCGCGCAGCTCACCGGTCTTAGCGCCGGGACTCCCGTCGCTGCCGGAGCCGGCGATCAGGGCGCAGGCGCGGTAGGCATGGGCATTCTCGACCCCGGTTCCGTCTCGGCCACCATCGGCACCTCCGGCGTCGTCTTCGCCGCAACCGCCGCGCCCACCAAAGACCCGCACGGCCGTCTGCACACCTTCTGCCACGCCGTCCCCGGCCGCTGGCATGTCATGGGCGTCACCCAGGCTGCCGGGCTCTCCCTGCGCTGGCTCCGCGAAACTCTGGCACCGGGACAGTCCTACGACGACCTGGCCGATGCCGCAGCCAGGATATCCGCCGGCAGCGATGGCCTGCTCTGGACACCCTATCTCCTCGGCGAACGCACGCCGCATCTCGACGGCGACGCGACGGCGGCCTTCGTCGGCATCACCTCCACCACCACGCTGGCCCACTTCACGCGCGCCGTTCTCGAGGGCGTCGCCTACTCGCTCAAGGACACGTTCACCCTCTTCGCCGAGCTCGGTATCCCGGTTAAAGGCGTCCGTCTCGGCGGGGGCGGCGCACGCGGCCCGCTCTGGCGCGAGATTCAGGCCAACATTTATGGATATCCCTGCGAGCGACTCACCGCCGAAGAAGGCGGAGCCTTCGGTGCAGCTCTCATGGCCGGCGTTGGCGCCGGTTCCTGGCCGGATCTCGAAGCCGCCTGCGCCGCCGGTATCACCGTGGCCGAGACCATCCAGCCCGAGGCCCACTCCGTCGCCCGTTATATCCAGGGATACGCTGGATATCGCCGCATTTATCCCGCACTGAAGGGCATTCGCGGCTAACTTCTCTTACTAATGCCCCTAACTAGCCCTCATCAAAGTTGTTATTCGCCGCATCCAACGCATTTCCAATGCTTGTAACGTGTCATGTCGGAATGTTTCCGCGGCACAAATTTCGGCCAAATTCGCTCGCGTTCGCAGGAAAGGTGCACGAATTACACGACTCGGGCAGCTCAGCCCACCCTGTACCCTGAGCCCTGAACCCTCTTTCCCCTCGCCTCTTTTCCATCTTTCTGTAAGAATAGCTAACCAGAACCTCGCAAAGTATTATCGACCCATGGCTTAGGAGTCTTCTGGACTGTGTTGCGCGATCTGAGGATTACCGTTCGTTACCTGCTCAAATCTCCCGGCTTCGCAATGACTGCAGTCCTCATGCTGGCCCTTGGCATCGGCGCCACCACGGCCATCTTCTCGATTGTCGAAGGCGTTTTGCTCCGCCCCTTGCCGTTCCCGCAGCCGCAGCGCCTCGTCATCCTCTCGGATGTAGTCCAGGGAGCTAACTTCGGCCGCAACGGGGAAACCGGGGTCACCGCCCCTGACATCCTCGCCTACACTCGCTATACCCACAGCTTCGCTGCCCTTGGCGGATACGGATATGGCGGCTATGAGCTTTCCGGCAACGGTGAACCCGTCGAACTGAACGGCGCCCGCATGACCGCCGGCGTCTTTGCCGCGCTCGACGTCCCCCCGCTCCTCGGCCGCGTCTTTACCCAGCAGGAGGACGAGCAGAAGCAGCAGGTCGTTGTTCTCAGCTACAGCCTCTGGCAGTCGCGTTTTCACGGTGATCGCGATGTCATCGGCCGGAAAATACTCCTCGAACGCAGTCCCTACATCGTTATCGGCGTCATGCCCCGCGGTTTTGAGTTCCCCTTTTATTCCGGGGATGTCAACCACATCCTGCTCTGGGTGCCTATGAGCTTCACCGCCGATGACCTCGGCCCGGGCGCCTCAACCTGGAACTTCGGTATGGTCGGCCGCCTGCGTGCCGGCGTTACAACCGCCCAGGCGCAGCAGGACGCCAACGCCGTCGCCCAGGAAATCAGGCGCAACTACCCCTCCCTGATAGCCGGAATGCATATCAGCGCCGCCGTCCAGCCGCTCCAGGAGGACACCGTCGAACAGGCTCGTCCTCTCATCCGCACGCTTTTTCTTGCCGTCCTCGTCGTGCTCATCATCGCCTGTGCCAACCTTGCCGGATTGCTTCTCGTCCGCGCCATCCGCCGCCGCCGCGAAATCGCCGTCCGTCTCGCCATCGGAGCGCCCGCAACCGCTCTTCTGCGCCAGGCTGTCCTTGAAAGCGTTTGTCTCAGTTTTATCGGCGGCGTCCTCGGCCTCGTCTTCGCCACCGTCGCCATCCGCCTCGGTGTCAATCTCCTTCCGAGTTCCATGCCCCGCGTCGCCGATATCTCCATCGACTGGCGGGTCGCCGTTTTTGCGCTCGCTCTCGGCCTCTTCACCGGGCTGGTTTGCGGCCTGGCCCCGGCCTTTGCTGCGCTCCGCACCAATGTCAACCTGGCGCTTCGCGAAGGCGGACGCACCGGTACCGCCGGCAGCGGTCACGCCCGCCTGCGCTCCATCCTGGTCATCACGGAGATCGCAGTCGCCCTCATCCTTCTCTGTGCCTCCGGCCTGCTCCTCCGCAGCTTCCAGAAGATGCGCGACGTCGATCTCGGTTTCCACCCGGACCACGTCCTCACGGCCTGGTACACTTTGCCGCAAAAGCAATACGGCACCCAGCCCGTCATTGACCAGTTCGACCGGCAACTGCTGCAGCGCCTGCGCCAGTTGCCTGGCGTCAGCGCAGTGGGCACCACGGACAATTTGCCCGGTCCCGGCGGCGGTTCCTCCGTCATATTCGACGTCGAGGGCTACGTGCCTCCTGCAGGTGCGCCCACGAATCTTGCCTTCCTGTCCGACATTACCGGCGACTACTTCCGGGTGATGCGCATCCCCCTTATCCGGGGACGTCTCTTCAACGATGCCGACACGGCAACGTCACCACTTGTCGTTATCGTCAGCCGCACTTTTGCCGATCTGTACTGGCCCGGCGAGGATCCTATCGGCCGCCACGTGCGCTGGGGCACTCGCACCATGGGCTACCCCTGGCTGACTGTCGTCGGTATCGTCGACGACGTGAAGCAATCCCGTCCGGACAGCAGGACCCTTCCCCAGATTTACCAGCCCGCGTTCCAGAACGTTCCATCCCTGGGTTCCAGGGCTACCCCCGAAGACATCGATGCTTACACCGGTGCGATCGTTCTCCGCACCGCCGTGCCGCCCTTCCAGATGGAGAACTCCCTGCTGGCCACTGTGCGCTCCATCGATCCCCAACTCCCGCTCACCCGTGTGCAGACCATGGTGAATGCAGTCTCACACACCGAGTCCCCGCGCCGCTTCAACACCTCGCTCATCTCCGCCTTCGCCGCAGCCGCCGTACTGCTTGCCATCCTCGGGATCTACAGCGTCGTCGCCTTTTCGGTCGCGCAGCGCACCCAGGAGATGGCCATCCGTCTCGCTCTTGGCGCCCATCGTTCTGCCATTCGCGGTCTCGTCTTTGCTTCCGCCGCCAAACTCGCGCTCGCCGGCTGCGTTCTCGGGCTCGCCGGAGCCGCCGCCGCCTCAAAACTCCTGCGCGCCTTCCTTTTCGGCGTCAGTCCCTTCGATCCTCTGGTGCTCACTCTTGCCGCCGTGGCCGTCCTGCTCCTCGCCCTGGCGGCTGCGCTCATCCCGGCGCTCCACGCAGCCTCCGTTGAGCCGATACTGGCTCTCCGCGCGGAATAACCACGTACCCTGCTGCGCTTCGTCTAAAGTTGGCAGAGAGGCCGTTCGCCCCTGCAGAGCGAACCTCTGCGATGCTGCAAATCGCCAAATTCGTCGGGCTCCTGCTCAGCATCCTCTCGCTCTATGCTCTGCTGGGTCACGCGTTTTTCATTCCCGGGAGTCCCTGGCAGGACCGCCTGCTCGATGCCCTCGGCATGCTCGGCCTTGCCGCCAGCGTCTGCTTCGCCAGCGGCATCATCTTCGAGATTCCCGACCGCCGATTCGACCCCGAGCCCACGCCACGCCTCACTCAGACACTTCCCGTCCGCCTTTTCTTCTGGACCGTCGGTCTCGGCACTCTGCTCTTCGTTCTCTCCTGGTTTCTCGCCGCCGACTTCGTTCCCATGATCTGGAAAAACCAGCCGTATTAGCCGTTGCTCGCTTCGCTCGTGTCCTGCCTCGTCGCGCCCTTCCCCTTCAGCTTCCGCCACATGTACCAGGCCAGCCCCGCAAAAATCACAACCAGCAACAGAATCGTCACTGCAAAGTGCCGTTTCGCGAATTCGCCCAGCGCGCTCACAATCTGCGGGCCGTACCTGACCGTCAGCAAGGCCTCGACTCCGAAGCGGATCATCCTGCCGGCGAACACCGCCAGCACAAAGCTCACCGTCCGCATCTCGAACACGCCGGCCCCGAATACGAACAGCTTCCAGGTCGTCGGCGGCGGCAGCAGCGACGGAATCATCACCGCCAGGAATTCCTGCTTCTCGAAGCGGTTCCGCAGCGCTTCAAACCGCGCCCGGTTCACGTGCCGCAACAGAAACAGCTCGCCCCCGCCCCGTCCCAGATAGAAGGGAATCAGCCCGCCCAGCGCCGACCCCGCTGCGGCCAGGATCACGTACACATAAAAATGCCGCTTGTCGCTCCACGCCCACCCTGCCACCATGATGTCGATCGGCAGCGGCACCGACGCTGAGTCCACAAACGAGGCCACCAACACGCCCCACGGCCCCAGCGGCTTCAGGAGGTGCTGCACCCACTTGAGATATTTCTGCACCAGATGTTTCAGCTGCGCTCAACCTTTCCGCTTCGCCCCGCCGCCGCATGTTCCGTCTTTCCCGCCAGAAGATCCAGTGCGTGCGGCAGCAGCGGCAACGCAGCCCGCAGAGAACTGATCGCCCCCGACGGGCTGCCCGGCACATTCAGGATCAGCGTCGTACCCCGCGTCCCGCACACTCCGCGGCTGAGCGCCGCCAGCGGCGTCTCGCGCCGTCCCTCGCTCCGCATCACTTCTGCCACACCCTCCAGCAGCCGATCGCACACGGCCCGTGTTGCCTCCGGCGTCACATCCCGGGGCCCAATCCCCGTTCCGCCGGTGGTCACCACCAGCCTCGCCCCATTCGCCGCCTGCCGCAGTGCGTCTTCAATCAGCCTCTGTTCGTCTGCAACCGTAACCCGCCCCAGCACCGCAAATCCATGCCCCTCCAGCTCCCGCGCCACCGCCGGACCGGACACATCCCCCCGCTCGCCGCGCGCGCACGAGTCGCTCACCGTAATCACCACCGCAGTTCGCCTTGAGGCCCCAGGGTTACGAGTCACGTTTTCGATTGTACAAACTGCCCTGTAATTCCCGAATTGATGAGAAAATAGATAGATAGCATCCGTGGCGTTCCCGCCGGAGCCGCGCAAAAGAAGTTACCCAGGAATGCCGATTCGAGTCACCCCAACCGAGACCCCCGTCGAGCAGCCGGAAGCCGAAGCTCCACGGCAACCCGAAGCGATCCCCGCGTCCATACCCCCGTCTTCGTCCAATGGATCTGGCGCACGCTCCTTCCGCTACGCCAATCGCTACGAAGAGCTCGACCACACCGATCTGCTCCATGTCATCGACGAGTTGGAGGGCGACCGCAACTGGGCCAGCCTCCGCGAAAAGCTCTGGATCGCGCTCATCATCCACCTGCTCATCGTGTGGTATCTCTTCTACGGCCCCAAATACATCTTCCACGTCCGCGTCGTCGATCCCTCCGTTGTCCTGCGCCAGCGCCAGAAGGACCTGACTTACCTGAACCTTCCTCCCGACGCGCTGAAGCCGCCACCCAGGCCGAAGCCGACCAACATCATCTCCGACAAGACCCGCGTCGCGCAGTCACCTCACCCGACCATCGACCGCAAGACGCTTGAAGAGCTCGAAGCGATGCGTCGCGCCGGACCGCCCGCGCCCGTTCAGGCGCCGCCTGCCCAAACCCCGGCTCCGCCGCAGCCTCAGGTTGCGCAGCAGCAACGGCCCACGCCGCCGGCGCAGCCCTTGCCGCAGAATAACCAGGCCAAATTGGACGCGCCCCCCATGGCGCCCATCCCCAACATCAACGCCGGCTCCAGCAATCCCAATGAGCAGCTTCAGCAGGATATGCGCCAGGCCATGCGTGGCGGCGGGGGCGGCGATGCCGGCCTCGGACGGCCTCCGCAGAATCAGGGCCTCAATGCCGGCGTCCAGATCCTCAGCGACACCATGGGCGTCGACTTCGGTCCCTACATACAGCGCGTGATCTGGGATACCGAGCAGGCCTGGTGGCCCATCATACCCGATGAAGCGCGTCCACCCTTCAACAAGCAGGGGCAGACCTACATCAGCTTCAAGATTCTGCCCAACGGTAACGTCGTCGACATGCACCTCGACGGGCCCTCCGGTGATGTCGCCCTCGACCGTGCTGCCTGGGCCGGCATCACCGGCGCATCGCCGTTCCCGCCGCTGCCCAGGAACTTCAAGGGACCGTTCCTTGAGCTCCGGTTCGATTTCCTTTACAACCTCGAGCCCGGACAGTGACCCTCCGCCGCCAGCAGCTTTTCGGCATTCTGTTGCTCGCGGCTGTCATCCTCGTCTTCGCCCTGCTGCGCGCCGATCGCCACGCCCTCTTCCCAACCGGCTGGTGGCGCTGGTAAGAGCGACCCTCCCGCAAAACGAGCGGGGCAGAGACTCCATCCCTGCCCCCGTCATTCTGACGCTAATCGCTAACCGCTGTCTTTACGCCGCTCTCTTCTTCCTCATCGGCTCTTTCGTCTCCGATTTGCCGAAGTCCGCCGCCAGCCCTTTGTTTTTGCTCGCCATCTGCGCCTGCGTCGGCTCAATCACATTGCCGAACTCGCGCCCACCCACCTGCTCATGTTTCTCCTGCTTCGGCTGAGACGCATTGTTTCTCTTCTCCATTGCATCCTCCTGTTCTGATCTCTCTTTCTCTGGATGCCAGCGCCCCTCTGGAATTTGCCCGCAATCTGCGGAGTGTCTGCCCGCTCTGCCTTTGCGATTCTTGCCTTACGAGGTGCGAGTACGATGAACACATCCGCCATGCTGACTCCAGACCAGGCCTGGGCCGCTATTCTGGCCCGCGATCCCTCCGCCGACGCGGAGCTGGTCTATGCCGTCACCACCACCGGCGTTTTCTGCCGTCCAACCTGCCCCAGCCGCCGTCCTGAGCGCGCCAACGTCCGGTTTTTCCCTGACGCGTCCGCCGCCGCCCATGCCGGATTCCGCCCTTGCCGCCGCTGCTGTCCGCAGGAGCGCCACGCCGACGCCGCCCTCGTCGAACGCCTCACCGACGCTCTCCACCGTTCGCGCCCGGTGACCCTTGCGGAACTCGGCCGCATCGCCGGCCGCAGCCCCTTCACTGTCGAACGCCTCTTCCGCCGCGTGCTCGGTGTTACTCCCGCACAGTATCAGCGCCAGCACCGCGCTGCCTCGTTCCGTCGCGAGTTGACTAACGGTGCCGCTCGCATCACCGACGCCATCTACGACGCTGGCTACTCCGGCTCCAGCCGCGCCTACGAGAACACCCAGCTCGGCATGGCTCCCGGCTCTTACCGCGCCGGAGCTCCCCACGCCCGCATCGGCTACGCCATTGGCGCTTGCCCGCTCGGCCGCCTGCTCATCGCCGCTACAGAACGCGGTCTCTGCTCCGTGATCCTCGCCGGCACCGACCGTCAGCTCACCGCCGAACTACGCAAACAATTTCCCCTTGCCGATCTCCACCCCAACCCTCAGCTCGCGTCCATGCTGGACCAGGTTCTCTCGCAGTTCACCGAACACCCCGCCGTGCTCGATCTCGCGCTCGACCTCCGCGCCACCGCATTCCAGATGCGCGTCTGGGAAGCGCTGCGCCGCATTCCGCGCGGCGAAACCCGCACCTACGCCCAGCTCGCCAGTTCGCTCGGCCAGCCTACTGCCGTCCGCGCTGTCGCACGCGCCTGCGCCACCAATCCCGTTGCCGTCGTCATCCCCTGCCATCGCGTGATTGGAAGCAATGGAAAGCTCACCGGCTACCGCTGGGGCATCGAGCGCAAGGACAAGCTGCTCGAACTCGAAAAGCCAGCATCGTCCTGTCGCGAAAAGCGGTAAGAGCCGGTTCCTGGCGCCAACGCCACCGACTTGCAGCAGGAGCTCCTTAACTCTGTGCGCGTATACTGCTTTGCCATGACCTCCGCTGCCTGGAAACTGGCTCTGCTTCCTGTGCTTGTACTCGCACCGGCGCTGTCCGCGCAGACAGCGGCCGTCCCTGCGAGTACCGCCGCCCCGAAGATTGAAAATCAGTTGAGTTTCACCGTTGTCGGCGTCACCGTCCGCACCAGCAATGCCGCTGAAGCAGGCGGCCAGGGTCAGATTCCACAGCTCTGGCAGCGCGTGATGTCCGCCAACCTCCTCGACCAGGTTCCCAATCGCGCCGGTAACAACATCGTTGTGGTCTACAGCGACTTCGCCGGCGACAGCGACGGCGAGTACAACTACACACTCGGCGTGCCCGTTCTTTCCGTGGCGAAGCTGCCTGATGGTTTCGTCGCGAAGACCATCCGCGCCGGACGCTACGCGGTCTTCACCTCCGATCAGGGTCCGCCAGAGAAGGTGGTGCCGGCTCTCTGGATGCGGATCGACCGCCTTACCCCTGCACAGCTGGGCGGAGACCGTGCCTACCACACTGACTTCGAGATTTACCCGGCCGATTCCGGCCCTGACTCCCTGCAGATGACCGCCCACGTCGGCCTTAAATAGCAGGGAAGCGGCACCCACGCCCGGTACCCCACCATTTTGCCCAACCGATGTCGAAGGCCCGATGTCGAAGGCGTTGTCCGTTTGGCAGATGCGTGATCCACCAAAGAGGACTTTCGTAACCGCCATCCCCTCGATTTCTCTGGACTTGATTTCCGCGCTTCGCTACGCTGGTTGATAGTAGGGAAGGCTCTGTCCGCAGCGCGCGACAGAGCTTTTGTTTTTGGGATAGCCGCTTTCGTGTCCCGGCTTCTACTGGTCACTGACGACTGAATCACTGATCTCTGAGTTGCGGCCCAGGCCGCGACGGCGCTCTTTGACAATTCGGATACAAAGCCAACCGTAGCGCGGCCGTCGTGGCCCTAACCTCCGTGTTTCCCACACATGCAGCAAAACGCCGTCTAAATGCTTTATTTCCCACACTTGCAAAGTGCGATCCTGTAACCGCTTTGTTTGCCACACCTGCGCACTTCTCGAAAAAATCGAGGTCCCGGCCCACGAAAACATCGAAATGGGAGAATCAACGCGGAATGCATAAAGCCTTCGCGGGACTGAGCCCTGTACCCTGTACGCTGCACCCTGTACGCTGTTTTCATGAGTTCGATTCAGGTTCAGCTTCCCGATGGCTCGGTGCGGCAGGTCCCTGCCGGCACCACGCCGCTGGCCATCGCTGAGAGCATTTCCCCTCGTCTCGCCCAGGCCGCGCTCGTCGCGCGCATCCGGCCGCTCAAGGCTGCACCGGTGGCCGCAACTTCTGCCGATGGCACCGAGGCCTCCATGTACGCCTCTGAAGATCCGCACGCTGAGCGCCTCGTCGATCTCTCCACGCCACTCCAGGAAGACGTGGCCCTGCAGCTCCTTACCGACCGCGATCCGGATGCGCTCAGGGTCCTGCGCCATTCCGCCGCGCACGTGCTCGCCACTGCCGTGCTCGAACTCTTTCCGGAAACCAGGCTTGGCCACGGCCCGGCGACTGACTCCGGCTTCTTTTACGACTTCTGGCGTCCCACGCCGTTCACACCCGAAGACCTCAAGCTGATCGAAGGCCGCATGGCCGAAGTTGTAGCCCGCGACGAAAAATTTGTCCACGATTTCGAGTCCCGCGACCAGGGTTTGAAGGAATTCCGCGCCGGCAACGACTTCATGAAGGTCCACTTCATCGAGAAATTCACCAAACCCGGCGAAGCCATCTCCCTTTACCGCAACGGCAAATTCGTGGACTTCTGCCGCGGCCCCCACGTTCCCTCCACCGGACGCGTCAAAGCCTTCCGCGTGACCAACCTCGCCGGAGCTTACTGGCTTGGCGACGAGAAGAACCCGCAACTACAGCGCATTTACGGCACTGCGTTCTTTTCAAAGAAGGATCTCGACGAGCACTTCGCCCGCCTCGAAGAAGCGGCTCGCCGCGACCACCGCGTCCTCGGCAGGCAGCTCGATCTCTTCTCCATCCAGGATCTCGCCGGCGCCGGCCTGATCTTCTGGCATCCCAAAGGCGCCATGATCCGCAAGCTGATGGAAGACTGGATGCGCGAAGAATGTATCCGCCGCGGTTACGATCTGGTCTATACGCCGCACGTGATGCGCTCGCACCTCTGGGAAGTTAGCGGCCACGCCGGCTTTTACGCGCAGAACATGTTCACCCCCATGGAACTGGACGACGCCGAGTACCGGCTGAAACCCATGAACTGCCCGGGCCACATCCTCATCTACAAAAACTCGCCCAGGAGCTACCGCGATCTTCCCGTCCGCCTCGCAGAGTTCGGTAACGTCTACCGCTACGAGCGCTCCGGCACCATGCACGGCCTGCTGCGCGTCCGCGGCTTTACTCAGGACGACGCACACATCTTCTGTACTCCCGGGCAGATCGAAGACGAAGTCGTCGCCTGTATCGACTTCGCGCAGGCCGTCCTCACGACATTCGGATTTAAGGATTTCGTCGTCGAGCTCTCCACCTGGAATCCCAACGATCGCAAGAGCTACGCCGGCTCCGACGACAAGTGGGAACTCGCCATCCGTTCGCTCGAGCACGCGCTGGAGCGCAAGGCCATCCCGCACAAAACCATCCCCGGCGAAGCCGCTTTCTACGGCCCCAAGATCGACATTAAGCTCGTCGATGTGCTCGGCCGCCTGTGGCAGCTCTCCACCGTGCAGTTCGACTTCAACCTGCCCGCCCGTTTTGAACTCGAATACGTTGGCGAAGACGGCGAACGCCATCAGCCCGTCATGGTCCATCGTGCCCTCTTCGGCAGCATCGAGCGCTTCTTCGGCGTCCTTATCGAGCATTACGCTGGAGCCTTCCCGCTCTGGCTCGCACCCGTTCAGATCGGCATCGTCCCCATCAGCGAGCGGCATCGCGGCTATGCCGAAAAGGTGCAGCAGCAGCTGCAAAATGCCGGTCTGCGCGTCGAAATCGATGCCCGCAACGAGAAGATGAACGCCAAAATCCGCGACTTCACTCTGCAGAAAGTCCCCTATGTCCTTGTGATGGGCGACAAGGAGGAAGCCGGCAACGCTGTCAGCGTCCGCACCCGCGGCAAAGGCGATGAGGGGTCCATGCCGCTGGACCAATTCATTGCCCGCGCGCAGAATCTGATTGCAGGCAAATCGATGGAGCTGTAGAAAGGCGAAGGTGATGCAGCTAGCCGAGCGGTTCGTCCTGGTGTTCACCGTTGCAGCCCTGGCTGGCTGCGGCTGGCTGCTTCTCTTTCGTACCCACCACATCGTCGCGCATGCGCGGCGGCGGCATCCCGTCAGCCCCGGCTGGATCCAGAACTGGCCTTTTCATCGCATGATCTTCAAGCCCTGGTATCCGGCGTACCTCCGTTTTGGAGGGATCTTCGCCTGGCTGCTGGCTGTGTGGCTCGTCTCAATAGCTCTTCTCAGGTTTCTGCACTGATTCTTCGTCACGCAACTCAAGCGCGCCTTCCGCCTGCATGAGCTGCTCGCCCGGACCATCCTCCTGCCCGAGCGAGCAGCCTGACACTCGACTTAGTGCGGGTGATTGTCCTCCGGCTTCTTCTGCTGAGGATGCTGCTCGGGCTTCGGAGCCGGCCGCGCCTGCGGCTTCGCTTCGGGCCTGGGTGCTGGCCGTGCTTCCGGACGTGCCTCAGGCCTGGGTGCTGGCCGTGCTTCCGGACGCGCCTCGGGCCTTGTTGTGGGTGCTGGCCTTGCTTCCGGACGTGCAGCCGGCGTAGCCCTCTCCTCCGGTCGCGCTGCTGGTGCCGGCCGTGCTTCCGGCCGTGACGCGGGAGTTGGTCTCGCTTCCGGAGCCGGTCTCGCCTCATTTGCGGGCCGTGCTGCCGGCCGATTCTCTACCGCTGCCGTTCTCTCCGCAACCGCGCGGATACTCGCAGGCGGAGCCTCCGGAGCTCTTCGTCCGTCATTCATCGGCCGGTTGTCCGCCACCAGTTGTGGGTGCCCGTGGTTCACGCTGGCAAATTGTGCGTGGTTCTGCATCGACGTTCGCATGATCGTGCGCTGCGCTGGCAGCGGTGCGGTATGCGGCTCGTTTCGCGCCGACCACTGCTGCGGTGTCGGACGGTAGTTGAGCCCGTCGTGCCCGCCGCTATACGCCACCCGCGACGTGTTGTACCGATTCACCACGTGGTAGTTGTAAACGTTGTGGATCACAGTCTCGTTCACATGGGTCACTGCGGTGTTGTAGTAGAACTGATTCTGGCGCCAGTATCCGCCCTCGTACCCGTTCCCAAAATAGCCGAAGCCGTAGTTCACGCCGCCGTAGAATCCGATGTGCAGCCCCCAGTATCCCGGGTACCAGTGGTACCGCCCCGAATAGAAGCCCCAGTACCCTGGCGTCCAAAGCGCGCCTTCCCACGGAGCCAGCACCCACGCGCCCGGCACCCAGTAATATCCTGCCGGCGCATACGCCCAGTACCCCGGCGTCCAAATGTAACCGTCTCCCGGACACGGCGGCTGATCGTAGTCCGGCAACGTAGGCGGAGGCTGCGGTGCCACGTCTTCGTCCGTCTCGTCCGTGGCGTAATCCGTTGGCGGCGGAGCTTCCTGGTAATTCTCCGTCTCATCTGACGGCGCGGACGTCTGGTCGGCGGGCGGAGCCGGGGGATTCTGCGCGCTGGGCTGGCCCGTCGTGGTGTAGCTTGCCGGCGCCAGGTTCGCATCCGCCGGGTCGCCGTTGTCTGCTGCGGCCGGCTGTGTCTGGCTGGCGTTCTGGTTTTGGTTCTGATTGCTGTGGCAGCCCGCCACTGCGAATGCCACAACGACGAGGGGCGTCAGGTACTTACCAATCCTCTTCATGCGTGCGTTGGATGCCGAAACCTCGCGGCAAGGCGGTAATTTCCTTGCGTGCGGCCCGGCCTTCCTTTCCTCCGTTCCGGGCATTCAGTTTACGCCGTTTGTCAGAAGGGGTCAGCGCGTTTGGATCATGAGCGGTTCCTCCGCTGCGGACGGAACAAATTTCGCCACAATTTCCACTTCTTCCTCGCCCAGCGCCTCCCCTGCCAGAAGTATCGCCGGAGCGGGTCCCGGCGTGATCCGGTCCAGTTCCGACAGCGTTGTCCGCACCACATGCTGGTCCGGCTGTGCGGCGCGCGAAACTACGACGCACGGGAGGTCCGCGGGCAAACCCTCGCTCCGTAATTGCGCGGTAACTCCACGCAGGTCGCGCCCAGGCATGTAGACCACACGAGTCGCGCCCAGCAGGGAAGCGGGCTGCAGCTCCGAGCCCGGCGCATGATGCCCCGACGAAAAGCTGATGCTCGACGCGCTTCGTCTGTCGGTCAGGGGTTTGCGCAGCGCCGCTGCTGCCGCGAAGCCCGCTGTAATACCCGGCACCACCTCAAACGGCACGCTGGCCGCGCGCAGCGCATTCATCTCCTCGCCCGCACGCCCAAACACCAGCGGATCGCCGGATTTCAGCCGCACCACGGCCAATCCCCGCCGCGCATGGTCGATCATCATCGCGTGAATCTGCTCCTGCGTGATGTTCTTCCGCCCGCAGCGCTTGCCGACGTTCACGGTCAACGCGCACTCTGCCAGCGCCAGCACTGCCCCCGGAACCAGATCGTCGTGCAGCACCACGTCTGCCATGGCCAGCAGCCGCGCCGCCTTTAGCGTCAGCAGCTCTGGATCGCCCGGACCCGCGCCCACCAGGTACACTGTTCCGCGCTTTGCCTCCGTCATGCGCTCACCTCAGCATCCCGCGCCGCTGCCACTCTCTCTCGCGCGAATTCCCGCGCGGGGCAATCCGCCGACCTGCACAGTTGACGTGCCGCAAGCTCATGCAGCAGCAGATTCCGTGCCGCTCCCGACGGCATCGCGGCGCGAATCTCGCGCCGCAGCGCGCCCAGTTCGCTGAGCCATGGTCCCAAATCCGCCGGCAGCTGCGCATCGATCTCCCGCCGCAACCGCTGCGCCAGCGCCGGGCTCTCGCCCGCTGTCGAAATCGCCACCTGCAAATCGCCGCGCGTCACCACTGAGCCGAAATAAAAATCGCAATTCGGTGGATCGTCGACCGCATTGCACAGCACATTCCGCCGCATCGCCTCCTCATAGACCGCGTGGTTGATGTCCGGCGCATTCGTTGCCGCGATCACCAGGAAAACCCCTTCAAGGTCGCACGCCTCAAACACACGCTCGTGCCACACCAGCGCGCCCTCGTTCGCCAGCGACCGCACCTCTGCCTTCGCCTGCGGAGCCACCACGGTAATCTCCGCTCCAGCGCCACGCAGGCTTTCGATCTTTGCCAGAGCCACGGTGCCCGCACCGACCACGAGGCACTGGCGCCGCTCCAGCCGCAGAAAAATTGGCAACAGATTGCGCTCGCTCATCCGGCCAGCTCCGCAGGGACGCGGCCCGCCGGCAAATCGCGCTCCACCGGAGCCAAATCCTCGCCCGCCAGCGCCGCGCGCAGCTCCGCATCCTCTTTGCGGCCGAACCACGTGCGCAGGTTCTCCGCCGGCTCCCGCTCGTCCAGATACTTGCGCAGCAGCCGCTCCATCGCCTCCGGAACCAGCTGCGCCGGGGAGCGAAAGCCCACCGGCCGCGCCACTCCCGCGTGCTTGCCGACCGAGCCGCCGACGCAGAAGTAGTAGGCGTCGGTCAGCTTGCCATCGTGCTTGATCTTCTTTCCCTCGAGTCCGATGTCCGCGATCCAGTGCTGGCCGCAGCTGTTTGGGCAGCCCGTCACGTGCAGCCGCAGTTGCTGATCGAACTGCGGAAGCCGCTCCTCCATCTCATCCACCAGCCAGCGCAGAAAGCCCTTCGTCTCGGTAATCGCGAGCTTGCAGAACTCCGTGCCGGTGCAGGCGATGCCGCCGCGCCAGAAGGGTGTGCCGTCCACGCGCAGCCCGAGCGTCCCCAACTCCCGCGCCAGCTCGCCCGCGCGGCTGGTCGGAATATTCAGGAACAGCAGGTTCTGCATCACGGTCAGCCGCAGCTCGCCGCGGCCGCTCGCGCTGAATCCTTTCGCCAGTTCTGCTGCCGCCGCCAGCTGATCGCCGGTCAGCCGTCCGCGCAACACGCTTGCGCCCACATAGCTCAGTCCTGGCTGCTTCTGGGGGTGAATCCCCGCGTGATCCCGCAGGATATCTTCCGGCACAACTTCTTCCACCGCTGGATCGAGGCTGTATCCAAGACGCGCTTCAATCTCCAGCAGGAATCGCTCCGCCATCCATCCTTCCTTCATGAAGAGATATTTCAGTCGCGCGCGATCCCGGCTCTCGCGCAGCCCCAGCTGATCCCGGAAGATTTCCGCAATCGTGCGTACCACTGCTGACGCTTGCTCCTGGCGCACAAACGCGTTCAGATGCACCGCCAGATGCGGCTCATTCGAGAGTCCGCCGCCCACGCGCACCGAGTAGCCGACTTCGTCGCCGCGCCGGACCGCCGTCAGCGCGATGTCGTTGATCTCCGGATACGAGCACCACACGGGGCAACCCGTCACCGAGATCTTGAACTTCCGCGGCAGGTTGAAGAACTCGTTGTTGCCCTGCAGCTCGCGCGCAATCTCCACCGCCAGCGGTGACGCGTCGATCAGCTCATCGTGCGCAATTCCCGCCAGGGGGCAGCCCGTCACGTTGCGTACGACGTCACCGCACGCGCCCTTCGGCGACAGACCCACGGCGTCCAGCTTCTCCATAATCTCCGGCAGCGACTCAACCGTCAGCCAGTGGTACTGGATGTTCTGCCGCACCGTGATGTCCGCAAGGTTGCGCCCGTATTGCTGCGCAATCTCCGCCAGCGCCCGCGCCTGGTCCGCTCGCAAAATCCCGTTGGGCACGCCCACGCGCATCATGAAGTAGTCGGTGGCTTTGCCCTCGCCGTTTTTGCCACCAGTTACTCCGGCGCCGTCGCCCTGCGTGTAAATGCCCCACCAGCGGAAGTACATGTTCCAGTCTTCGGGAATCGATCCGCGCCCGTTGCGGGCGAAGGCTCGAATTTCTTCAATCGCGTCCCAGGGATTCTTCTCGCGCTTCAGGCGCTCGGCCTTCTGCGCTTTCGTCTCTTTCACGGCCAGTTCCGCCATGGTGTCTCCGTTTCGGTGCGGCAATATTTCCAGCAAAAACAAAAAACCCGCGTCAGCATAGGGCTGAAGCGCGGGCTTATGGGATCGGCTTGATCTTTAGGGGATCACCCACAAGTCCGGCGCAGCGCGCAACAACAAGCGCAGCACATCGCCGGAATGGGGCACATGACCATTGATTTCGATATTACCTGGCAAATCGCCAACGGTCAAAGCCGCCGCGCCCGGGCGGACTCACAGTGCGGCTCTCTCCACGCGCAGCAGTGGCTTGCGCGAGTCCTTCAGCCATCGCACGCTCAGCACCAGGGCGATCGCGATCAGCGCGAGCGTCAGCCCCAGCCATAGTCCTGAAAGCCCCCACTTCATTGGAAAACACAGCACCGCGCCCAGCGGCAGTCCCAGAATCCAATAGCCTGCGAAATTCATCAGCATCGGGAAGCGCGTCTCGCCCAGGCCGCGCAGCGCGCCCGTCGAAACCGTCTGCGTGCCGTCGAAGATCTGGAACGCCGCCACAATCGCCAGGATGTGCGCTCCCAGGGCCAGCACGCGCGCGTCGCCGGTCCAGATGTGCAGAATTGGCCGCGGTACGGTGAGGAACAGCACCGCCATCAGCGCCATGAATCCCGCGCCGAGCCCGATCGCCAGCCATCCGGCCCTTCGCGCTCGCGCCGCATTGCCCGCGCCCACCGCATGTCCCACCGCAACCGCCGCCGCGGCGGAGATTCCCAGCGGAACCATATATGTGTAAGCTGCGCAGCTCAGCACAATTTCATGCGTGGCCAGCGCAATGGGATTCAGGTGCGAAGCCATCACCGTCGCCGCTCCGAACGCCGCAACTTCCAGCACCACCTGCGAGGCCGCCGGCAATCCCAGCCGCAGCAGCTCGCGCAGCCGATTCCAGTCCGGACCCGGCCAGTGTGCAAACAGTGCATGCCCGCGCTTCGCCTCATGCGCCCACGCCGCCCACACCAGCACCGCCGCCATGTAGACGCGCGCCAGGCATGTCGACAGCGCCGATCCACGCACGCCCATCGCCGGAAATCCGAAGTGCCCGTAGATCAGCACCCAGTTTCCCCCCAGATTCACCAGGTTCGCCGTAATCAGCGCAAAGGCCACCGGCCTCACCCGCCCCACCCCCTGGAGATAGCGCCGGAACCCGCCATACACCAGCAGCGGCAGCGTGCCCCAGTTCAGAATCATCACGTACGAGCGTGTCAGCCGCGCCACTGTCGGATCGACCCCGTGTCCGGTGAAGATCCACTGCGCTGCCACCATGAACAGCATCAGCAGGGGCGTGAACGCCGTGGCGATATACATCCCCTGCGCCAGCCAGCGATGGCAGTCGTCGTACCGTCCCGCGCCCCATGCCTGCGAGACCACCGTATCCAGCCCGAGCAGCAGCCCGATGCCGAACAGCGACGGCGCATAGTAGATGGCATTCCCCAGCCCCACCGCTCCAATTGCATCCGGACTCAGCCGCCCCACCATGATCAGGTCGACGATGGTCATTGTCATCCATCCCAGCTCCGACAACACCACCGGAATGGCGAGCCCCAGCAGCGCGCGCAACTCCGCACCCAGCCGCGGTGCGTGATTGTGTTGCTCGAAGACCTGGATTTCCTGCTCGGATGACATACGGATGGCCCATTTTAGATGGGCCTTCCGACGGGCGGCCCTGTGGTAGATTCAGGGTAGCGAGCCCACGCATCGCCTTTGCGCGGAGAGATGGCCGAGTGGCTGAAGGCGCACGCTTGGAAAGCGTGTATGCTCGAAAGGGCATCCAGGGTTCGAATCCCTGTCTCTCCGCCATGAACTCTCTGCTGATCCCCGCGCAAAGAGCATTCATTCAGGATTGAGAGCCCTGATCTCGCAACCGCGCCTTCAATCGTGGTTCGGCGTGATGTTCCCGTTCTCCAGCTTCCACAGGATGTGTCGCACCAGTCCCAGCCACTCGTGGACGTCAGACTGTGTGAGCTGCAGATGCCGAACTAGCCGGCGAACCTTCTTTTCCAGAGACGGATCGGGGCCGGGGTGCCCATAGCCGCTGCACTCGAGTGCCATCAGCAGCAAGGAGATCAGCCGTTCTCGCTCCCCGGCCGTCGCGGAGGGTTCCTGCGCGGCGGCCTCTTCGCGGCCTGCCGGCGCCGTCTCTCGAATCACCTCGTACAGGACGATGGCGACCGCCTGCCCAAGGTTCATCGACGGATGCTCGGTGCGAGTCGGGATTCGCAGCAATATCTGACAATGGCTCAGATCGTGATTCGACAATCCGACCTTCTCCGAACCGAAGAGAAGCGCCACTCTCGAACCGGAGCGAAGGCACTCCCGGATGATTTCAGCAGTCGTTTCCGGCCGGTAAAGAGGCTCCTGGGGGTTGCGCTGGCTGCCGCCTGTTGTTCCGACCACAAGGGAACAGTCCGCGACCGCCCCGGCAACGAGGTCAAATTCCTCCGCTTCAGTCAATACTGTTTCAGCGTCAACGGCTGACCTTGCCTCGCGAAACGCAACGTCATAGGGCCGGACGACACGCAAATGATGGAATCCGAAGTTGGACATGGCCCGCGCCGCTGCGCCAATATTGAGCGGGTTGCGGCAGCCGACCAGGACGACACAGAGGCGATCGAGTTCTGCAGAGGTAAGCATCGCAGTCCAATCTCAGGATAGCCTCCAGCCTGACGGACATTCGTTCCTCGATCCGGCCATCAGGTAGGATGGCAGCATTCTTCTGAACCACCACCGCGCCGAAGCGGAGGCGCGGGAGCCGGGGCTGATCGGTTGTTCGAGAGTCTTCGACCATTTCGGCGAAGGGACGCTCTGCGCGATGCGCGCGCCGGCATCACGCTCGCCGCGATGAACATTCCGCAGGTACTGGGGTATACGCGGATCGCGGGCATGCCGGTGGTGGCCGGGCTCTATACACTCCTGGCGCCAATGGCGGCATTCGCGGTATTTGGATCGTCGCGATATCTGGTGGTCGCAGCGGATTCAGCGACAGCGGCGATTCTGGCGAGCGGATTGGCTGGGATGGCCCCGATGGCCAGCCCCGCCTGGGTGACGCTGGCCGGCTATGTGGCGCTCCTGACCGGTGCGTTCCTGCTGCTCGGCCGGCTCTTCCGGCTGGGATTCATCGCAGATTTCCTGTCGCAGACTGTGCTGTTGGGCTTCCTCACCGGAGTGGGATTCCAGGTTGGCATCGCAGTACTCGGCGAGACCATCGGCTTGCCGGTGAACTCGCGTCGAACGATCGGACAGCTGAT
>JASIAO010000194.1 GCA_030041955.1 Acidobacteriaceae bacterium
GGAAGCTGCCCCTGCCCGCCACGTACGTCTTCGGCCCCGGCGGCAAGATCCTCTACGCCGAGGCCCACGCCGATTTCCGCGTCCGCCCCGAGCCCGAAGACGTTCTCCGGCATCTCCCAGCCTTCGCCCGCTCCGAGTAGCGACTGGCCCGGGAACCGCAGGCCCGCCTCCCTCGTATCTCTCCCTGAAACGCAAAATCGGGCCCATACCAGGAGTCACTCCCCATGCAGACCGTCGAACGCGTCATCATCCACGCCGATCGCGCCGCCATCTGGCAGGTTCTTGCCGACGTAGAGCGCTGGCCGCGCTGGACCCCCACCGTCCTCGAGGTGCAGCCGCTCGAAAACCACGGCCTGCATGTGGGCTCGCGCTATCGCATCACTCAGCCAAAACTGCGTCCGGCCGTCTACGAAGTGACGGAATGCGTGCCGCACCAGGCGTTCACCTGGGTTCAGAAAGCCCCCGGCTCCGTCATGATCGCCGATCACCGCCTGAACGCCGGCGACGGCGCCAGTACCGAAGTCGAGCTTTCCTTTGCGACGGAAGGTCCGCTGGGCGCCATCCTCGGCAGCTTCTTCGCAAAGCGCATCTGCGACCTCGTGCGCACGGAAGCCCGCAGCCTCAAGTCCCACTGCGAAATGCTCGCCGCAAAATCCGCCTGAACGCCGGCAGCTCCAGGCCACCGCTACCGGCTTCCTCAGTATTCCCGCTCGTACCGCAGGTACACCGGCTCCCATACGTTCGCGGCAACGGTCGCCTCCACATCGCTCTCTTTCAGATCGGAGAGCCCTTCCGCGATGGCCTGCTTCGCCACGGCAATCGCAATCACCCGGCTGATCTCCCGCGACTTCGCCATCGGCGGCAGCAGATTTCCCTTGCGGTCCTGCTCCACCGGCGACAGCCCTGCCAGCGCCCGCGCCGCCGTCATGATCATCGCGTCGCTCACCCTCCGCGCCTGCGCCGACACAATCCCCAGCGCCAGCCCCGGGAAAACGTACGAATTGTTCGTCTGGTCGATGCAAATTTCGCGCCCGCCGAACTTCACCGGCTCAAACGGGCTGCCCGTCCCGATCAGCGCCTTGCCGTCCGTCCACTTCAGGATGTCTTCCGGAACCGCCTCGCTCTTCGACGTCGGATTCGACAGCGGAAACACAATCGGCCGCTCGCAATTCTTCGTCATCGCGCGCACGGCCTCTTCCGTAAACATCCCCGCCTTCGCTGCCACGCCAATCAGCACCGTGATCTTCCCGTTGCGCACCACCTCTTCGAGCGTGATCCGCTTCGGATCGTTCACCTGCCAGCCTTCCACGTCCTTGCGCGGCCGCACAAATTCCATCTGCTCCGGATGGATGCCGTCCACACCCTCCACCAGAAACCCCGGCCGCCCAATCGGATACACCCGCGCGCGTGCTTCCTGCTCGCTCAGGCCCTCCTCGATGAGCGCCTTCACCATCAGGTTGGCGATGCCGATGCCCGCCGAACCGAATCCGACAATCGCCACGTGCTGATCCTTCAGCTTCTTGCCCGCAGCCTTCACCGCAGCCAGCAGCGTAGCCAGCACCACCGCCGACGTTCCCTGGATGTCGTCATTGAACGTGCACAACCGGTCCCGATACCGCTTCAGCAGCCGCGCCGCGTTCGACCCCGCAAAGTCCTCCCACTGCAGCAGCACATGCGGCCACCGCTTCTCAACCACCGACACAAACGTCTCGATAAAGTCGTCGTACTCCTGCCCGCGCACACGCTTGTGGCGCCAGCCAATGTACAGCGGATTCTCCAGCCGCTCTTCGTTATCCGTGCCCACATCCAGCAGCAGCGGCAGGCAGTTCGCGTGGTGGATTCCACCCAGCGCCGTATACAGCGCCATCTTCCCAATCGGGATACCCATGCCGCCCGCGCCCTGGTCGCCCAGCCCCAGAATCCGCTCGCCGTCGCTCACCACAATAGCCTTCACGTCGTCGTAGCGCTTGTGGTTCAGGATCCGCTTCATGCGGTGTCGGTTCGGATAGCTCAGAAAAAGCCCGCGCGGCTTCCGCCAGATCTCGCTGAAGCGCTGGCAGCCCTCGCCCACCGTGGGCGTATAAACAATCGGCATCATCTCCCGGATGTACCGCGTGATCAGCGCGTAGAACAGCGTCTCGTTAATGTCCTGCAGATCGCGCATGAAGCTGTATTTTTCAAACGGCGTCTCAAACTGGTCGAAGACGTTCTTGCGCCGCACGATCTGCTCCTCCAGCGTGCCCACATGCGGCGGCAGCAGCCCGTGCAGGTCGAAGGCATCGCGCTCCTCTTCCGTAAATGCTGTGCCTTTATTCAGTCTGGGGTGGTTCAGGAGGGTAAAACCGAAGATTTTCGTCCGAATCACAGGTTCTGTCATAAGGCGCCTCGTATACCGCAAACGCTCAAAGTCTAGTCCTGTTCTTCCTCAATTCCTGTGAGCATCGACACATCCGCTGTCACCGAAATCTGCCCCCGACTCGCTGCCAGCAGATAGCGCTCCACCCGCATCGCCCGGTTCACATGCTCGCCCACCCGCTTCAGCACCCCCTGCTGCGAATGATGCTTCCGGAACGCCTCCATCTTGCGCTCCCCCAGCTCGCCCAGCTCCAGCGTCAGCGAATACGGAACCGTCGGCGCCCCGGCCAGCTCCGGCCGTCCCCGCACCGACACAAACGGCGTGCTGGAGTAGTACAGCTTCTGTGGCCTCCACGGCGGTGCTTCGCCGGGCACAATCTCAGGCCGCCCCGCCCAGTGAAAGGCCGCCGTCGTCACCGCCGAGATCATCGTGTGGTCGCGGTGCAGATTCACGCCGCCATCCGCGCCGAAGGTCAGCACCACATGCGGCCGCCAGCGCCGGATGCGCTCCACCACCACCCCAACCATCTCCAGGAAATTCTGCTGCGCCAGCGCGCCATCGGGAAAGTGCAGCACCTCGTGGTGCGTCACGCCCAGCACCGCGCACGCCGCGTCCATCTCCGCGCGCCGCATCTTGCCCAGGTCTTCGTCGCCCTTCGCTTCGCCGCGAAAATGCGCCGCCTGCCCGTCCGTAAAGCACAGCACTCGCGTTTCAGCGCCAGCCTGGTGCGCCAGCATCAGCGCGCCGCCAAACGCACCACTCTCGTCGTCAGGATGTGCGGTTACACAGAGGAGTCGATGGGACAAACAGAATCTTCCTCAGCAGGAAAGTCTTCCCATGGCAATTCTGTCTGCGCCACAGGCGTAAAGCTCTTTCGATGCAGGACCGTCGGCCCAAGATTCTTGAGCGCCTCGCGATGCTCCGGCGTCGCGTACCCCTTGTGCGACTTGAGGCCGTACCCCGGATACTCGCGATCCAGCTCGCACATTCGCCGGTCGCGGTACACCTTGGCCACCACCGAAGCCGCCGCAATCGAGATGCTCAGCGAATCCCCATAGATGATGCTCGTCTGCGCATGCGGCAGATCCAGCCGCAGCGCATCGATCAGCAGATGATCCGGTTGCGGCGCCAGCCGCATCACCGCCGCGCTCATCGCCATGCGCGACGCCTGGTAGATATTCACCCGGTCGATCGTCTCCGCGTCCACTTCCTCGATCGCGATGGCAATCGCCCGCGCCCAAACAATCGCTTCCAGCCGCTCGCGCTCCTCAGGCAGCAACTGCTTCGAATCGCGCAGCCCGCGAATCCGCGT
>JASIAO010000019.1 GCA_030041955.1 Acidobacteriaceae bacterium
TGTTCGATGATGATAACCGTGTTCCCCAGATCCGTCAGCCGGTGCAGCACTTCGAGCAGCTTGCGAACGTCGTCGAAGTGGAGGCCGGTAGTGGGTTCGTCGAGGAGATACAGCGTGCGGCCGGTCTGGCGTTTGGAGAGCTCACGAGCCAGCTTCATCCGCTGCGCTTCGCCGCCGCTCAGCGTGGTCGCGGCCTGGCCCAGATGGATGTAGCCGAGGCCGACGTCGACCAGGGTCTCGAGCTTCTGCCGCGCCTGCGGAATGTCGCCAAGCACGGGGAGCGCGTCTTCAATGGTCAGGTCGAGCACGTCGGCAATGGAGTAGCCGTTGAATTTGACAGCCAGGGTTTCCTGATTGTAACGGCGTCCATTACATACTTCGCACTGCACGTAAACGTCGGGCAGAAAGCTCATCTCGATGCGCCTCTGGCCTTCGCCCTGGCACGCCTCGCAGCGTCCGCCCGTGACGTTGAAGGAAAAGCGCCCGGCCTTGTAGCCGCGCTCGCGCGACTCCGGGAGCATCGCGAACAGATCGCGGATGGCCGTAAAGACCCCGGTATAGGTTGCCGGGTTCGATCGCGGCGTGCGGCCGATAGGCGACTGGTCGATGCGGATGGCCTTGTCGAGTGCGTCGAATCCGCGAATGCGCGCATGCTCGCCGGGCTGCTCGCGCGAGCCGTAAAGCTGCTGGGCCAAAGCTCGGTAGAGAATGTCGTTGACGAGCGTGCTCTTGCCCGATCCCGAGACCCCCGTGACAACCGTCATCACCCCGACGGGAAACCTGACGGTCAGGTCCTGCAGATTGTGGCTGCGCGCGCCTTCGACAGTGATCCATTTGCCCGTGAGGGCGCGCGGCACAAGCCGGTGCAGCGTGGAAATTTCGCCGGCGAGGTAGCGGCCGGTAAGCGAAGCCGGCGTACGCATGATCGCTTCAGGCGGACCCTCAGCAACCACCTGGCCGCCGAGCCGTCCCGCGCCCGGCCCCAGATCGAGCACGTAGTCCGCGTGGCGGATCGTCTCCTCGTCATGCTCCACCACCAGCACGGTGTTGCCGAGGTCGCGCAGCGACTCGAGCGCATGGATCAGCCGCTGATTATCTCGCTGATGCAGGCCGATCGATGGCTCATCGAGGACGTAGAGCACGCCACGCAGGCGACTCCCGATCTGTGTCGCCAGCCGGATGCGCTGCCCCTCGCCGCCGGAGAGCGTGGCCGCATTGCGGTCGAGCGAGAGATAGCTGAGGCCGACGGCGTTGAGGAACTGCAGGCGCTCGACAATTTCGCGCCGCAGCCGCTCGGCGATCAGCGCCTCGCGCGCGGTGAACCGAATATCTCGGGCGCGGGCGAGTGCACGCTCCATAGGCAGCGCCGTGAACTCGGCGATGGACATGCCGTCGATCCTGACTGCAAGAGATTCGGGCCTCAGCCGGCGGCCGTGACACATCGCGCACTCCGAGGCCGACATATACCGCATCATCCACTCGCGGTACGCGTCGGATTTGACTTCGTCGAGCGAGTCGCGCAGGAAGGCGAGGATGCCGTGGAAACCGGTGCGCGGCGCTTCGGCCTGGCCGGGACCATAAAGCAGGAGTTCCTGCTCCTTTTGCGGGAGCTGATCGAATGGCTGCTTCAGGTCGATCTTGTAACGCTGCGCCGCGAGCTGGATCAGTCGCGTCAGATATTGCGACGATGCCCCCGGGCCAAGCCCGCCGTCGAGCAGAGGCTTGCTCCAGTCAGTAATGATTTTCGCAGGGTCGAAATCGTAGATGCTGCCCAGCCCGTGGCACTCCGGGCACGCGCCATAAGCGCTGTTGAAAGAGAAGCTGCGCGGCTCCAGCCTGGGAACGTCGAGGCCGCAATCCGGGCAGGCCATCGACGAAGAGTAAAGCTGCTCATCGCCCTGCGTGGCGACCAGGACGAGTCCATTGGCCATTTGCAGAGCCTTTTCCACAGAAGCGGCGAGGGCCTTTTCGATGCCCGGCTTGAGCACGGCGCGATAGACCACGGCCTCGATGGTGTGGTTTTTCCGCTTCTCCAGGTTGAGCGGCTCGGCCAGATCGCGGATCTCTCCGTCCACGCGAGCACGGAATCCCTGCTGATCGAGCTTGTCGAGCAAATCTTTGAACTCGCCCTTCCGACCGCGGACGACTGGGGCGTAGATGGTGACCCGTTCACCCTGCGCGAGAGCGAGGATGCGCTCGACAATCTGCTCGGCGGACTGGCGCGAGATCTGCCTGCCGCAACGCGGGCAGTGCGGCACCCCGACGGAGGCGTAAAGCAGGCGAAGATAGTCGTAGATTTCGGTGATGGTGCCGACCGTCGAGCGCGGGCTGCGGCTGGTCGTCTTTTGCTCGATGGAAATGGCGGGCGAAAGCCCCTCGATGGAGTCGACGTCGGGCCGTTCGATCTGGTCGAGAAACTGGCGCGCGTAGGCGGACAGCGTTTCCACGTAGCGGCGCTGACCTTCGGCATAAATGGTGTCAAAGGCGAGCGAGGATTTCCCGGAACCGGAGAGGCCGGTGACCACCGTCAGCGTGTTGCGCGGGATCTGCACACCGATATCGCGCAGGTTGTGCTGCCGGGCGCCGCGGACAGTGATGTGGGAGATGGCCATGGGCGAGGTGTGGATTACTATGGGGTTACCTATGTGACAAAAGTTGTAGAAAACCGGCGGCATTCCCGTTGCAAAACGGGACGGCGTGGGCTCAAACTCGGAACCAGATCCTTCCGGTATCTTATTCGGCAACAGAAAATGGGGTCAACGACTTGCCATTTCTGTAACCTTTGACATCGTAAGGGTACATGGCCTTGTTCCGTCCAGGCTGAATGGGCGGGTTGTGAAGCAATCGGGGAGTTTTTCGGGATGCAAAACGCAGTGAATATGCTGATGCTGGTATGCGCGACGCTGGCCTCGCTGGCTTTTGGGGTTCTTGCAGCGTACGGAGTGTGCCGCGCGGCGTTTGCGGCGTTCCAGATGCATGCGGTGCAAGTGGCGGCGGATCGGGCGAAGCCGAGCATCGCGCCAGTCTCGCAGCCGTAACCGCCAGGCGCCGACTGAAAGCTCTTCCCAGTTTCCTTTCTTACAATTCCACGGCTCTTTAAGCCATGGTTGGCGCTTTTCGCGACGGCGGAGCCCGGTGCCATCATCATTGGGTGTGCCATTGCTTTATGCGGCGCAGAGATTTTTCTGCTACAGCTTGCGCCCCACGCGGCGATGTGGGACAACAAGAACACGAGAGCAAGTGAGGCGGATGGCCTTCCCCCGTATGGAGGGCGCGTGACTCCGCAGTGTTCCCTTCCCTGTTGAAGATCTCCTGAAGACATCGGCGCTCCTGAGGAGCGACAACGCAGGTGCGTGCATTGCCGCCTGCGGAGAGATTGATTTTCGCTGCGCGAAACGGTGCATCGAATACCTCCCTGACGCCCGTGACTTTGTCTCCGGTCACGGGCATTTTTTTGTCGAAACGAGAGGAAACTTGCCGTAGCCGCGGATTTCCCAAGTCTGGTACAAAGGATGCACCCCAGCGCCGGCCAGTCCAAACCGGGCGCGCGTACAGGGACGCCGAGTGGATCGGGGACCGCATTCAGGAGGCGCAGATGAACACCGATTTCTCCCGCCGCAATTTCTTTCGCATCGCCGCAGCCGCGGGCGCCGCAACAGCCATTCCGATTCTGACCGAACCGCAGTTGGCACGGGCGGCGCGACAGCATCCGGTGGGCGAGATGACGCCGGGATCCGTCCGCATCGATGCCAATGAGAATCCGCTGGGGCCGAGCACGGGGGCGCGCGCAACCATCACCAACCTCATTCCGGAGAGCTGCCGCTACGACTTCGATCTGACGCAGAAGCTGAGCAACACCTTTGCGGCCATGGAGGGATTGAAGCCGGAGTACGTGGTCGCCTATGCGGGCTCGAGCGAACCGCTCCACTACACGGTGCTGGCTTTCACGTCGAAGGACCGCAGCTACGTCACCGGCGACCCCGGCTACGAGGCGGGCATGTTCGCGGCAAAGATGAACGGCGCGCCCATCCAGAAAGTGCCGCTCACCAGCGATTATGCGCACGATGTGCGGGCCATGCTGGCATCGGACCCGAACGCCGGCGTCTTCTACATCGCCAATCCGAACAACCCCAGCGGGACTACCACGAAGCGCGAGGACATCGACTATCTGCTGGCGAACAAGCCGGCGGGGTCGGTGCTGCTGCTGGATGAGGCGTATATCCATTTTTCGGACGAGACGCCCTCGCTGGATCTGGTCAAGGCGGACAAGGACGTCATCCTGCTGCGGACCTTCTCGAAAATCTACGGGATGGCAGGCCTGCGCTGCGGGCTGGCGATTGCGCGGCCCGATCTGCTCCAGAAGCTGCAGACCTACGGGCAGAATCCGCTGCCCATCCTCGCGGTCGCCGCGGCAACCACCAGTTTGCAGGAAGCAGACCTGGTGGCCCAGCGGCGAAAAATCAATTCGGATACGCGAGACGCCGTTTTTGCCTGGCTCACGGCCAACAATTACAAATTCATTCCGTCGGAGACGAACTTTTTCATGCTCGATGCAGGGCGCCCCGGAAACGACGTGATCGCGGCGATGGCGCAGCGCGAGATCTACATCGGGCGCGTCTGGCCGATCATGCCGAACTGGGTGCGCATCACTGTCGGAACGCCCGAAGAAATGCGGAAGTTCCAGGTGGCGTGGAAAGAAACAATGGATTCACCGGCAATGGCGTTCCGGGACAAGAGCGATTCGATACGGATGGCACGCATCGGATCCGGCGATCTCCCGCCCATGGCCGCCCAGGGCGTGCAGGGCCTGTAGCGCTCGATGATCGAGAAGCGCGGCCCCATGTCCATGCTCCATTCAGGCCGCGGTTTTGGGGCGCCCGTTGGTGGAGCGGCTCAGCTCGGCGCGAAGCGCCGCCTGGGTCACTCGCTCAGTGAAGCTGTTGAGCACGCTCCACTCGAGATCGCCCAGCTCGCGGCGCATGCGCTCCTGCGCACGTTCCCAATACGGCGTGGCCAGCTCCAGCAATTTGCGGCCGTGTTCGGTGAGCGCATAAACGCGCCGGCCCCTGCGGCCGACCTTCATTGAGACCCATCCGGACCCGCGAGCAGAAGCGAGGCGGCGCGAAAAGGTCTCCTCCGACGCGGCGAAGTGGCGTGCAAGATCGCAGTGCGCAATCTCTCCGGCCTGACCGATGGCGCGCAAAATAACGAACTGGGTGACTTTAAGGTTGGTTGGCGCGAGAACCAGATCGTAAAGATGGCAGACAGCACGACTGGCGCGACGAAGACTGGCACAGGCACAAAGGGAGGCAGGAAACGACGAATCCATATAAATCCACAGCGGCAGGATGCCCACTTCCTATGTTACTAAAAAAGAACGTTCAGTAGATGCCTACATTTTGGACGACGCGACTTATCGCGCCATTGGGGCTGGGGATGTCGGGCTTAAGTCCGCCGTGGATAGAAGCGAACAGGCCGAGCAACTGCCCGAAGATCACGTCGAGCACCGGGCGGTACGCGTCGGGGATATCCCGCTCGGGCTCAGCGGCCAGCACACATTCGGCCTCAGCAGCGATCTCGCCGGCATTGGCAACGGCGATGGCGATGCGCGAGCGAACCAGAGATTTGCTGCCGATTTCTCGCAGCAGATCGAGTTCGTAGCGGCGCCGTGCCGCCTGACTGGAGACGAAGCTGACCAGGATCGTCTCGCGATTCAAGGCAGCCATGGGCCCGTGGCGCAATGCGAGCGTGGCCTGGGACATGCTTTGCACCTGCCCCGCAGTGAGTTCCAGAACTTTCAGCGCCGACTCCATCGCCGCTCCCGCAAGCAAACCGGTCCCGACAAAGCACGCGCGGGTGAGGCCGCTCTGCGCCAGCTCAGCAGCCCGGGCGGCCGCAGCGGGAAGGAAGCCCGTAGCGGCGCCAGTAAGGGAATCGAGGATGGGCCTATATCGGTCCAGGCTCCATGCGCGGGCGAGACAGTGGCCGGCAACGACCATGTTGGTGAACGAGCTGGTCATGGCGAGACCATGATCGTTCGTCTTCTCGTCGAGGACGATCGCGAGGCAGCCGGGCCTGCCGTCGACAGCGCGCATCATGGCGCCAGAGGGGTTGCAGGTGATGAGCAGGTGCGTGACGTTGGGGTAGTCGGCGAGCGCGCGCTCCAGAACCGCCACCCCTTCCGGGCTGTCGCCGGAACGGGAAAAAGAGATCCAGAGATAACGCCGATCGGCGAGCACATTATCGCCAATGCCTGGCAAGAGACTGGTGCTCGCTATGGGAATGCAGGGACATTGCCACTCGTTCTGCAACAACGAAAAAAGGCTGTGGCCGATATAGTCGGAAGTTCCGGCTCCGACGAGAAACACGAGGGGGCGCTCAGCCGCAGGGCCGCCGACGCCGCACCCTCTGAGGAACTCCTGAATCTCAGCACGCCGGCCGTTGAGGATCTCGAAGGTGCGAGGCCAGGTTTCGGGCTGCTGCGCGATTTCGGCGGGCGTGTGCACGAGGCCGCGGTCGTGCTTCGCTGAAGCGGAAAGGCTGAGCAGGTCCGCGAGTGGGTTCACCTTGATTCTCCTTCAGAAACCGCCGGGCTGCGCAAGTATGACAGCAACTTTGCCAAGCCTATCGTAACAAAACGTAAGATATGATGGCAAAAGGTAATTTGCGCCGGCTCCGGATCGAAGCCAGCCAGCCCCTGGGAGAGAATGCGGTATGACCCGCACTGCCAACCATAACGCGCAGAAACTGATCGCCCCGCTGCGGCGCCCGATCGCGCGGCTCCTCCAGGAGTTGGTGCGCACCAACAGCGTAGCGGCTCCGCCGGGCGGCAATGAGACGCCTGCGCAACGGGTGCTGCAACAATTTCTACGCGAACAGGGGTTACGGCCGGAACTCTACGACACCGCATTCATTCAGGAGTCCGGCTCGCCGCTGGTGCGGAAGAATCGCACCTACGCCGGGCGCAAGAATCTGAGCGCCCGAGTGCGTGGCCGCGGAATGGGAAAGAGCCTCGTGATCAACGGGCACATGGATACCGTGCCCGCCGGGATCGCCCCGTGGAGCCGTTCGCCGTGGTCAGGTCAATCGAAGGACGGCCGCATCCACGGACTCGGCTCCTTCGATATGAAGGGCGGCCTGGTAGCCGGAGCTGCGGTCGTGTGCGCTCTCGAGCGCGCTCAAATTCGTCCTGGCGGCGACGTGATTTTCGAGTCAGTCGTGGATGAGGAGTGGGGCGGAGGAGGAGGCACGATTGCAGCGCGGCTGCGCGGCGGGGGCGCAGCCGCCTGCGTCATTCCCGAGGGCACGCAACTGGAAATTTACCGCGCGACGCGCGGCGGATTTGTCGTGGACCTGGTTTCCGATGCGGGCGATCCCAGCGCATATTTCTCCAGAGCTGAAGTGGTCAGCCCGGCAATTCCGATGGGCCGGCTGCTCACGTGGGTGGAGGAACTGGGCCGCAAACGCAGCCGGGTGCGTGCGCGTGGGGCCTATGCAGAATTTCCCGACCCCGCACCGGTACAGGTGCTCGCAGTGGAGTCGAACCGCCTCGGCCCGGAAGCGCCGCTCAGCGTGCCCTCTCGCGCCACCGTGCGTGTCTACATGCAGTTCCTGCCGCAGGAAGATGTGGACGCGGTCATCGCCGCAACGCGCAAAGAGCTGGAGCGTTTCTGCGCCCGCGACGCATTCTTTCGCAAGTATCCGATCCGCTGGCAGCCGCTCATCGGCGGCCCGCTCTATGGCCACGAGCTTCCGCTCGACCACCCCTGGACGCGGTGCATGGCGGACAGCGCGAAAGCCGTACTCGGGCGCAGGCCGCCAATCACGGGCGCGCCCTATCCGTGCGACGCTGGGCTGATGCACCGCGATTTCGAAATTCCCACCCTGCTCTTTGGACCGTGCGGCGCGGGCGCGCATAACCCCGACGAATACGTGGAGCTGGATTCTGTAATCCGGACGGCGGAAGTGCTGCTCACCGCCGCGATGACCTGGAGCGGCTGCTGATCGCCTGATTATGCCTCGCGCGTAAAGCGCGGAAAGCCATGCTCCACGAGAAACGAATCGCGAAGCTGCGCATCGCGGAAGGCCTCCGTCCCGCCCGGACGCTGCGTGGAGAGCGCGCCCGTGATGTTGCCCGCCTGCGCGCAGACTTCGGGCGCCGCACCAGCGAGCCATGCCGAGAGGAATCCGGCGTTAAAGGTGTCTCCCGCGCCAATGGTATCGACAGGCGTAACGGCGAGCGGGGGAACCTGGATGCGCCGGCTGCCCTGCTGAACGAGCGCGCCAGTGCTTCCGCATTTCACTGCAATGAGCGGAACCTGCGCGGAGAGCCGGTCCAGAGCTTCTTCCACGCTGTTCGTGCGAGCGATGCGGCGAATCTCGTCGTCGTTGGGTAAGAGCAGATCGACGAGCGGAAGGATCTCCTGGAGCACGCCGTCCCAGCGATCTTCGGGATCATCGTTGGTGTCGAGCGAAAGCGTCAGGCCACGGCGTTTCAGTTCGCGCAAAAGACCCGGCAGTCCGGGATGCAGCCCCTTTTGCAGAAAGAGCGAAGACAGATGAAAGTGGCGAGCCGACGCCAGGAACTCTACATCGAGATCGGCGACGGTCAGATCGAACATCGCGCCGGGATAAGTCAGGATGCGACGCGTGCGGCCGTGCGGCAGCAGGATGGTCACCCCGGTCTTCGCGGATCCGCCGGAAAGCACGCGCGAAAGATCGACGGGGCTCTCGCCCAGACGCTGCATAGCGATGCGGCCCATGTCGTCGTCGCCCACTCGGGTGACGAATCCCACGCGAGCGCCCAGCAGCGAGAGATTGTGGGCCAGGATCGCCGACGAACTGCCCAGTGTCATCTGGAAATCGGAGCCGAGCAACTCGCGATCCAAAGGCATATTTTCCGGGAGCCCGTAAAGGATGAGGTCGAGGTTGACCTCGCCTGCAATAGTGACATCGAACCGCGGGTTCATCTGGCTCATTGTAGCCGGGATGGCCGCCCTTGCATCGTGCATTCCTCGGAAAACGGAACTCCGCGGGAGCATCCGGAAGTGATCCGGAAGAGCAATTCGATGATGGGTGCAGAAACACAGGGCGTGACCGCCGAATGCGCTTTAAGGTACTGTTCTGAAGGGAACAGATCGAAACCATGAGACGATCGGAACGAAAGTCGCATTTGGAAGCACGCCCGGAGATGCTGATTGACGAGCGCCGGCAATACATTTTGTCGCTGATCCAGAGCGAAGGCCGCGCGCTGGTTGGAGAACTGTCGCGCACGCTCGGCATTTCAGAAATTACCATCCGCAAAGACCTCGATTATCTCCAATCCAAAGGGCTCATCCAGCGGACGCACGGCGGCGCGCTGCGGCTGCAGGCCGGCGCGCTCTTCGATCCTTCCCTGCCCCAGAAAGAAAAGCAACATTACCAGGAGAAACTGCGCATCGCCGCCGCGGCGGCCGAGATGGTGGAAGAGGGCCAGTGCGTGATGATCGATTCAGGCACGACTACCAAGGCCGTGGCGCAGGCGCTCAAGCGCTTCTCGCACCTGACCGTGATCACAAATGCGGTGAACATCGCCGTCGAACTGGCGAACACCAGCCTCGAGGTGATCCTCACCGGCGGGACGCTGCGCAAAAGCTCCTTCTCCATGGTGGGCCCGCTGGCCGAGGACGTGCTCGAAGAGATGAACGCCGACATTCTCTTCCTGGGCGTGGACGGTTTCGATCCGGAAATCGGCGTCACCACCCCCAACCTGCAGGAATCTCGCGTGAACCGGGCGATGGTGAAGGCGGCGCGGCGAGTGGTCGCAGTGTGCGATTCAACGAAGTTCACCCGGCGCAGCATGTCCCGTATCGTGCCGCCCTCCGCGATCCATTGCGTGATCACCGACCGCAATTTGCCGGCGTCAACAGCCGAGGCGCTGCGCGCGCAGAATATCGAAGTCGTGCTGGTCTAGTCAGTATGGAGTGACCGGTTCCAGTGCGCTGGTCGTGGGTTAGGCTGTGGGTCGAAGAGAAGCACAGCTCAGAGCCACAAGCGGAGAGGAACCGGTCACTCCATACTGACTAGCCGCCGGCGCTCCCGGAATTAGAAAGACAGCCTGGCAGCAAACTGCATGATCCTGGGCTGCGCGGTTCCGTAGGTGTTGGACGAGGACGACCCGGCAAGCCCCGTAATCTGGCCAAAGCCCGTGTCGGTCAGGATGTTGTCCGGGTTGCCAAAGTTGACGTTATTAAACGCGTTGTAGAACTCAGCGCGCAGCTCGAGCGCGACCGTCTCCGAGATCTTCGTGTTCTTAATCGCGGCAAGATCTGTGTCGAAGTAGCGAGGCCCGCGCATCGCGTTCTTGCCCGTGTCGCCAAAGGTGCCGATCGCATTGGGCTGAAAGTCGTTCACGTTGAACCATTCGTTTACTTCCTGCCCGTGCGAGCGGCCGTAACCCAGCTCAGCCTCTTTGATACTGCTCACGTTGAGAAGATCTGCACGATCGGCGCCGATCGAGCTGAATGAGTTGTCGTACCCGCTGAAGATCGTGAACGGGAAGCCCGTGTTCCAGTCGGCGATCGCCGTCAGCTCCCATCCGTTCACAACGCGGTCGGCGAATCCGGGCACGCGCTGATGCGGGAGCATGTAATCGCCGTTCAGTTTGAAGGTTTTGTTCAGGTCATCGTCGGAGGGCCCGTAGTCGAACCACCGGCCGCAGGTGCAGCTGTTCGTCAGCTCGGGCGAGCCGATCGGCGCGAAATCATCCAGAGCGTGCGCCCAGGTGAAGTTCGAGAGGAATGAGAACCCTCCGGCAAAGCGCTTCTCCATCGTGATCTGCGCGGCATTGTAGTTGCTGTTCACGCCCGAGTTGATGGACCCGATGGAACCGTAGTCCGGATAAACCCGGCGCTGCTGCGCATTATCTTCTGTGGACTGGCCGGGGATGTAGATGGAAGGGTTCAGCTCCAAAAGGCCGTTCTCCTGGTCGCCGGTGCCGCTCAGCCGGTGCGCGTCGGTGCCCACATACTCCAGGCGCATCATCCAGTTCTGGCCGAACCCGCGCTCCAGCGTCATGTTGTACGAGAGCACCATGGGCAGGCGAAAATTCCGCGAGAAAATCTGGTTGAACGAGATATCCGACGGAAACGTCGCGTCAGGCCCGGGATTCGTCGGCCCAAACTCCGCGGGAAATGGATTAGCGATGCCCGCGCTGCCGTAAGGGTCGGAGACATCCACGTCGGTAAGGTTCACGATCGGCGCGAACGGCGGCACGCCAACCACGTCCTCAAAGGCCACGGTGTTGGGCGGCTCGAAATAATAGCCGGCGCCGCCGCGCAGACTCGTCTTGCCATCCTGGGTGATCTGATATGCAAATCCAAATCGAGGTCCGAAATTCCAGGGATTGTTGTAGATGGAAGACGCCGGACAGCCGGGATCGTGATTCTTGCCGCCGAACAGCATGCCCAGCGGCGCCTGCGGATAACGCTTCGACTGCGCGCCGGGAACAAAACAGGCCACGCGACCTTCGCTGTCCGTATACGGAAAGAACGGATCCCAACGCAGCCCTGCATCGAGCACCAATCGGCGTGTCGCCTTCCAGTTGTCCTGGACGAAGAAGCTCTCCTTATATCCGGTGACGTTGAGGTACAGCCCGCCACCCTGCGTGAAGTCGGAAACCGAACCAACCTCGAAATCCGCCAGGTTATCGCCGGTCAGGTCGTTCGTGAACTGGTAGATGCCGCTCTCCTGATATTGATTTCCCATAGGCAGCCGGATGCGGATGAACTCGCCACCGAATTGCAACTCATGACCGCCGTGAGTCCAGATCGCGATCTCGCGCAGGGACTGATCGCCGCGGTTCCACGTGCCGTAAGGCACGCTCGGCAGCGTGAAGTCGCCGCCAACAGCAACGTACAGTACCGGGCCCTTGCCTCCGCCAAGATTCGGCGGCTCGGCAATGTTCGACCCAGCCTGGGTCATATTGAATGGCGCCGAAGAAAGCGTATCGCCGTTCTCGCTGTTGTACCCGAAGTAGCTATTGAGAAGGAATCGCGGCGAGATCGTATAGATATCGACAACACCTACGTTTTTCAGCACCAGATGCTCGGCATCCGAACGCAGTTCCAGCACGTTCGTGGGCGGGGGAAGAACGACCGGGTCGGTGTAATTCATCTGGAAATAACGGCCGCTCAGGTGGTGGTTCCCCACGTTCAGATCCAGCTTGCCCAGATACTCGTCTGTATTTTGCTGATCCGGCGCACCGTTGAAGGTCAGCTGATCGTTCGGCCCGTTAGGCAACGGGATTTCATTCAGAATGTAAGTCGCAACGGGACTCACCGGGACCTGATTGTTCGGGTACGGCGCGCCGGTGTAGGGGTTACTGAGCGGAGTGCCCGGCAGCAGATCGGAGAAGTTGCCGGTGCGCTCCGTGGCATTCGGAACGAAGGCAATCTGGCCGTTCTGCGTTGTGGAGAAGCGCGTCCCCTGGTAACTGCCGAAATAGAAAAGGCGATCTTTGATGACAGGACCGCCGACGCTGCCGCCAAACTGATTCTGGCGCAACGGATTCACGATGGTCGAGAAGTAGTCATCCGCATCGAAAGCAGAATTACGGAGAAATTCGAATACGTCTCCATGCACCTGGTCGGTCCCTGACCTCGTAACCACGTTGACCACGCCGCCGATAGCATTGCCGTACGCCGCGCTCATGTTGCCGGTCAGGAGATTGAATTCCTGGATTGCGTCCGGGTTAGGGAACGGGACATTTGTATTGATGTAGGTATCGTTGTAGTCGACGCCATCCAGCTGATAATTGACTCCGTTCGCGGTAGCGCCATCGACTTTTGCGTATTGCTCGCTGGGAAAAACTCCGCCCTCGCAATTAGCCGCGCAGTAATTGGCGGTAACGTTGGTAGCGCCCGGAGCCAGGAAAACCAGTTGCTGCACATCGCGGCCATTCAGCGGCAGACCGACGATGTCCTTCTGCGCGACAAGCTGGCCGACTGTCGGAGAATCTGTCGTGACCAGGGTCGCATTTGCATTCACGACAATCTTCTGCGCCACCTGCCCGACGGAAAGTTTCACATCCTGGGTAGCCGACTGGCCGACTGTGAGCACGATGCCATTCTGCTGATAGGTAGCGAAACCCTGCATGGTGACGGTGAGGCGGTAGGTGCCGACGGGCAGGCTGGGGAAGAGGTATGCGCCAGTGTCGCCAGTGGCGGCGCTCTGTGTATAGCCGGTGGCCTCATCCTGAATCGTCACCGTGGCGCCGGAGATGACGCTGCCGGTGGAATCGGTAACCACGCCATTCAGCCGCGCCGTGGTGAATTGCGCCTGCGCGGTAACCGCGGCAGCGATAAACAGGACGTTGGTGACAAATCGGACGACTGTGCGTTTGGCCTTCGCAGGAAGGGGACTTTGGCTGATCATGCGTGTCCTCTCCGAAGTGGGCATCAGTGGATTTCTGTTGAGGTTTGTTTCTATTTCCACTGTGGGCTTTCGTTTTAGCCCCTCTGGCTTCGGATTGTCAAGGAAAAGATATCCGTTCCCGGGCGGTCCTGGCAGCCTCGCGGTTGGGGCAGGAACGGAAAGCAGTTATGGCAGCGGGCCGGCTTCGGGCGTGCCTCTCCGCGTGCGTCTGCCGCGCATCACGAAGTACAGAATGAGCCCGAACGCGATCCATACGGTGCCAAGAAGCTGTGCGCTGTGGTTCAGATTGAGCCAGATAAAGCAGCAGACCGCGAAGCCCAGGATGGGAATGAGTGCCGGCAGGAAGACTTTCTCTTTCGAGCGGAAGCGATAGTGCACCAGCGCGGCGAGGTTCACGCCCATGAAGGCGATGAACGCACCGAAGTTCAGCAGTTCCGCGCCGCGCTCATAAGTCAGCAGGAAGGCGCCGAGCAGAGTCACGCAGCTCAGCAACAGAACATTGTTCCGCGGAATCGAGGTCCTGGCGCTGAGCGCCGAAAAGAACCGGCGGGGCAGCGCGTTCTCGCGGCCCATGCCATACATAAGCCGCGCGGCGCCAAGCTGGGCCGCCATGCCGGAGCCCATATTGGCGACGAGCAGCGTGGTGTTCACCAGCAGAAAAAGAAACCGCCCGCCGACACGCAGCGCCACGTGAACGTAAGCGGTGTCCACGATCGACTCGGCAAATGGGATACGTGCGGGCCACACCAGTTGCGCAGCATAAACCTCGATCGCAGAGAGTACTCCGATCACCAGGCAGGTAAGCACCGTCCCCAGCATGATGTTGCGGCGGGGATTCTCGACTTCTTCCGACAGGGTAGAGATCCCGTCGAAGCCGATGTACGTCAGCACGGCGATCGAGGTGCCCTGGAAAAGGCGTGAGGGCGAAAAGGTCGCCGGATCGTAGAACGGAATGAGCCACGCCCCGCCGTACGGGCGCGCTACGAAAGCAATGTAGCGTATCGCGTAGGCGAGAAAGACCACCACCACCACGCCCATGCCCAGCGCGAGCAATGCGTTAACGCGCGCTGAGGTTTCCACGCCGCGCAGGTTCAGTACCGTAAAGACAATCACGAACGCCACGGCCCACGCAGCGTAGGGAATCTGCGGAAACACCTCCTGGCAGGCGACGCTGCACCACACTACGCAGATGATAGGGTTGAGCACGTAGTCCATCAGCATCGCCCATCCCACCAGATAGCCGCCCAGCGGGTGCAGTTCCTTGCCGACATAGCTGAAAGCGGAGCCGGCGCTGGGATACACGCGCGCCATGCGCCCGTAGCTGACGGCGGTGAACAGCATGGCGACCATCGCGATCAGAATCGTGGTCACCACATGGCCGCGAGCAACGTTGCTCACCACGCCGTAAATGCTCATCGGCGCCGTGGGTTGGATGATGATGATGCCGTAAATGATCAGGTGCCAGAGTTTCAGTGAGCGGCGCAGGCTCGGCGCTCCCGAACTGCGGTCGGCTTCCACGGTTGGTGCGATTTCCAAGGGCTGCTCCTGAAGAGAGTGCGGGAGACTCCTATTAGTACCAGCGCGCCGGGGGGTCGCGCCAGCGCCGGTTGACACACTTTTGCTACGTACTCTAGCCTTTGGGTCGCATCAGTAAGAAAACGAAACTTGCGCCGAACCTGCGCGGGGAGACAGACCGTGAACAGAACAGCGAAGAAGCTTGCGTGCGGAGTTTTCGCCCTTACGCTGGGCCTGTCGCTTCAGGCGCAGTCGCAGCCTCTGCATGTCGTTGTTGGCGGCAATGGCGATTGGAGCATTGCTCTGCCCGGCGTCACCACACCCACGCTCACCTCAGGAGTCGCCGCGGAGGTGAACGGCCATTGGTTGCGCTCCGAGGACTATCCGCGGCACGACCTGCACCGCTCCACAGTCCAGGGCTATTGGGGTCAGGCGGACGTATGGCAGGTCACGAACACCGGCCTGAACGGCGAGCCCGACCTGGTTTGCGAACTGCGAGTCTATGCGGGGGAACCCTTCGCCGACCTTCAGGTGACGGTGCGCAACAGCACCGGCGCCAGTATCAATGTGCAGGCGATCCGCGCAATCGAAGCCTCGGGCGGAACGACCGCTGATCTCGGCGGACCGGCAACTATGGATCGCGTGCTCTCAGACAGCTTCAGCGAAGACCGGCCGGCGATGAAGATTCACGATCTTGGCGATCCCACCAACGGTATGCACCGCGGCGTGGGCAGCCAGCTCATCTACAACCGCGAGAGCCACGAGAGCCTGTTCGTCGGCGCGCTCACCTCCGATCGTTTTCTTACGATTCTCCGCCTGCACATCGACGGCACGGGCAGCGCAGCGCGGGTCTCGCGCTACGACGTCGACTCGACTGGAACGACGGAGATGGAAGAGGAAAACTCGCTCCAGGATTCCCCGGCGCAGGATCGCGTGGAGCTGAGCCTCCCCGTGGCGCCGGACGGTGAACTCTCCTCGGAACGGCTGCTGCTGAGCGTGGGCCGCGACTATCACCATCAGCTCGAAACCTACGGCGCTCTCATCCGGCAGATCCATCAT
>JASIAO010000195.1 GCA_030041955.1 Acidobacteriaceae bacterium
TAGGGAAATCCGTTGGCCTGGGCAACGCTCAAAACGTTAACCGTGTTGGTGCTGCCGTTCACGCAGGAAGGAGGACTTCCTGCCGGGCACGACTCGACGTAACTGAATTCGCCACTCTGCGCCTGCGGCGACAGCACATCCGCATAGCCGGTGAGATTGCCGGGGACGTATTCCTGCTCGTAGTTGCCGAAGAAGAAAACCTTGTTCTTCCAGATGGGGCCGCCCAGGCTACCGCCGAAATCGCTGATGTGGTACGGCGACTTGGGAATTCCCTGCGCGTTGTTCGTGTAGGTGTTGGCGTTGAATCCGCTGTTCTGCGTCTGCCAGAAGGCGTTGCCGTGGAAGTGGTTGGTGCCGCGTTTCAGCTCAAAGCGCAGCGTGGCTGCTCCCTCGGCGCCGGCGTCGGCGGTCAGATCATCGGTGGAAACCGTCACCTCGTCGATAGCACCGATGCGCAGTGGCGCCGCGTCAAAGAAGCCGGTGGTGGAGGTGCGGTAGCGCTGAAAGTTGTCGTTCATGCCGTCCACCGTGATGTTGATGGACGCGTTGGGCATGGCATTGAAGGTCGTGAAGCGCTGGTCGCCGCCGCTCTGCGCCCCGGCCACCAGCTGCGCAAAGGGCAACGCGTCGCGGCCGTTCAGGGGCAGGTCCTGCACGGCGTCGGGAGTAATCGTCGTCGACAGCGTGTTGGTCGTGGTTTCCAGAGCCTCCGCGGCACTGGAGACTTCGACGGTTTGCGTGGAGACGCCCAGCGTCATTTTCAGGCTCAGGTTGAGCGGGCGCCCGGTCTGGACTTCGACGTTACTCACCTGCAGGTCGCGAAAGCCTTTGGCGCTGACCGTCAGCACGTATTGTCCGGCCTGGAGGTCGGGGAAGCTGAATTCGCCGCTGCCGTTGGCGGTGATGGTGCGGCTGTAGCTGATGGAGGGCCGGGTGAGGGTGAGCGTGGCGCCGGGAATGACTGCGCCGGAAGGATCGGTGACGGTGCCGCTGAGTTCGCCGGCCGTCTGTGCTTGCCCAAACGCTATCCGTGGAGCTGCGAAGAGCAGCGCCGGCATAAGGGTGACAAGTATCCACCTTCTGAGTGTCATCTGTTCCTCCAGAGGCCGTGCTTTGTTGAATCTGATTTTTTTAAATATGCTGTCGTGCGGAAGCCCGAAGTGCGCTGGGCCCGAGGAAACGGGACGTCCGCTCACCTGTAACGGTCGTGCACAAAACCGTTGGTAGGATTGTGTACAATATCGGATGCCGCGATGTCAAGCTGCAATTCTTTTTGCAGCGGCGGCGGCAACGGGCAGGCCGACGACCCCATGCGGCGGTTGCCATTTCCTCGCTTCAGGAACTGGAGGGATGACGGTGTGCGGAACAACCCGAGCAGCCGGGGCGGCGCGCTTACCAGCTGCCTCGTTCGCCGAAGATGTCGATAACGCGAGCAAGGCGCTCGCAGCCGTTCTGCCAGTTGGTCTGCAGGCCGCGCTCGACGCGGTCGGCGTCTCCGGCAAGGATGGCGGCAATGATCTCGTCGTGTTCTGCGACGGAGAGGTGCAGATCGTGGATGATGGAGCTGGCGTAGAGGCGCCAGTAGCGCTCCGCCTGCGGCTCCACGGAACGATGCAGGGCGAGGAGACGCGGACCCGCTCCGGATTCGATAATGGCACGATGGAAGTTACGGTCGACGTCGAAGATTCCAGCAGCGCGGGAATTTTTGGAACTGAGAATGTCGCGCAGCTGATTGTTGAAGCCCTTAAGGCGAGAGGCGATCTCAGTGCGATTGCTTTTGGGAAGCTCCGCGGTGCGCCTGCCGGCCAGCCCCTCGATGTGGCCGATAATGGGATAGAGCTCGGCGGCGTCTTCCTTGGTGAGGGGAGCGACGACCATGCGCGACTTGCGCACATTGGTGTGCTCGATGACGTAGCCTTCTCGCTGCAGAAGGTGAAGCGCGCTGCGAACCGGGGTGCGGCTCATGGACAGGTGCCGGGCGAGGTCGGCTTCCACAATCCAGGAACCGGGGGACAGCCGGCCGTGAACGATGAGTTCGCGAATCTCGTGGACGGCCTTCCTCAGGCTGTTCCCGTGTTCGGCTTTCAGTCGGGGAGAGGTTTTCCCGATGGCGGCGTGCGATGGCATGAGGTGCAGGTGCTATCCAACTCCTTTTCGGATTGTACGCCGCGGGTGAGGGGCGGCGGATGCGAAAATGCTGAAGAGGGTTGCAAATTAGTATCCAACATTGTAGACAATCTGTATATTGACTGATTTATGTCCTCCATAGAGATTATCGATTCTCATACCGCCGGCGAGCCGACGCGGGTGGTCGTATCGGGCGGTCCCGAGCTGGGAAGCGGGACGCTCTCAGAGCGTCTGCGCAGACTGGCAGCCGATTTTGACAGCTTTCGGTCTGCGGTAGTGAACGAGCCGCGCGGCTCCGACGTGCTGGTGGGCGCGCTCCTGCTGGAACCAACGGATCCGGAATGCGCGGCGGGTGTCATCTTCTTCAACAACGTCGGCTACCTGGGCATGTGTGGGCATGGGACGATTGGCGTAGTAACCACCCTGGCGCACCTGGGCCGCATCCGGCCGGGCGAACATCGCATCGAGACGCCGGTGGGCGAAGTGTGCGCCACGCTTTGGCCGGATGGGAAGGTGACGGTGGAAAACGTTATCAGCTACCGGCATCGCGCGGGTGTGCGTGTGGAGGTGCCTCGGTTCGGGACAGTCCATGGCGACATTGCGTGGGGCGGAAACTGGTTTTTCCTGGTGGACTCAGCGCCGTGCGCGCTGACGATCGACAATCGGGACGCACTGACCGAATACACCTGGGCGATTCGCGGGGCGCTGGGCGCGCAGAAGATTACCGGGGCGAATGGGGAAGAGATTGACCACATCGAAGTGTCGGAGCCGGCTTCAACCACAGGCACAGACAGCCGCAATTTCGTTCTCTGCCCAGGCAAGGCCTACGACCGTTCGCCGTGCGGAACGGGAACCAGCGCGAAACTTGCATGCCTCGCGGCGGATGGGCGGCTGGCGCCCGGCCAGACATGGCGGCAGGAAGGCATTCTGGGCACGTGGTTCGAAGGCTCCTATCGCCTGGTGAACGGCTCACCGCGCGAGGTGATTCCCAGCATCACCGGATCGGCGTACATCACCTCGGAGAGCAGGCTCATTCTGCATCCTGACGATCCGTTCCGCGCCGGAATTCGCGCATGAGCAGCAGCTGCGACGTTGTCGTGATCGGCGCGGGCATCGTGGGCACGGCGTGCGCATGGGAGTGCGCGAGGCGCGGCCTGCAAACCGTGGTGGTGGACGAATGCGGCGCCGGCGGAGGCGCGACGGCCGCGGGGATGGGCCACATCGTGGTGATGGACGACTCGCCCGCGCAGTTGGCGCTGACCAGTTATTCGCAGAGACTGTGGCGGGAACTGGCCGCGGAGCTTCCCGCCGAAGCGGAATTCGAGATGTGCGGCACGTTGTGGGTCGCGTCCGATGAGGAAGAGATGGGCGAAGTGCGGCGCAAGCAGGGTGTGTATGCGTCGGCCGGCGTGCGTACTGAAGTTTTGGCGGCCAATGCGCTGGCGGAGGCGGAGCCGCATCTGCGGCGTCCGCTGGCCGGGGCGCTGCTGGTCCCGACGGATGCGGTTCTGTATCCTCCGAGCTCGACGGCGTTTTTGCTGCGTCAGGCTATGCGGGCCGGGGCGCGATTTCAAAGTGCGCGAAAAGTGATTTCTGCGGAGCAGGGACGTGTTCGCCTCGATGACGGCACCGAGCTGCGCGCGCCGCGCATTGTGAATGCATGCGGAGCAGAATCGGTGGAGCTGCTGCCGGAGCTGCCGATCAGGAAGCGCAAAGGACATTTGGCAATTACCGATCGTTATCCAGGATTTGTGCGGCACCAGCTGGTGGAGCTTGGCTACCTGAAGAGCGCTCACTCGGTTAGTACCGATTCGGTGGCGTTTAACGTGCAACCTCGGCAGACGGGGCAATTACTGATTGGGTCTTCGCGCGAGTATGGCGCAGAGACTCCTGGCGTGAATCACGCACTGCTGGCGAAGATGATCGAGCGGGCCCAGGATTATCTGCCGGGCATTGGGAAGATGCAGGCGATTCGCGTGTGGACGGGCTTTCGTGCGGCGACGCCGGACAAGCTGCCGCTGATTGGGCCTTGGGCGGGAGACGATTCGCTCTTTCTGGCGACGGGGCATGAGGGATTGGGCATTACGACATCGCTGGGGACCGCGAAGTTGCTGGTGAGAGCGATGCTGGGCGAGAAGACGGAGATTCCAGCCGACCCGTATCTGCCGGATCGCTTTGCGCACAACGGGCATGGTGCGGGCAACGATGAGGTGCATGTTCATTCGCACTCCGCGGAGAGCTCGCATGTCTGACGCCGGACGCATTATCGCGCTCACCGTGAATGGCGCTGCCGTGAGCGTTGCTGCGGGAACGACGGTGGCCGCGGCGGTGATGATAGCGGGCGCGCTGACGCGCAGGTCAGTTGCTGGTGAGCCGCGCGGGCCGCTGTGCGGCATGGGCATTTGCTTCGAGTGCCGCGTCACAATCGACGGCATTCCGCACCAGCGAAGCTGCCAGATTCTCTGCGCGCCGGGGATGAGCGTGAGCACCGCGGGACTGCCAACACCATGAAAGATTCCTTCGACATCCTGGTCGTTGGGGCTGGACCGGCGGGGATAGCCGCGGCTGTGAGCGCGGCTGCCTGCGGAAAGCGTGTCGGCCTGGTGGATGACAATCCCGCGGCTGGCGGACAGATCTGGCGCAGCGGTGGCGAGGTGCCGGACGATGCGCAGCGCTGGATTGCGATGCTGGAGGCTTCGAGCGTAGCGCGCCTGCAGGGATGGCGGGTCTTCGATGCTCCGAGGTCCGGCGTGCTGCACGCGGAGCGCGGCGATGGAGAATGTGGCGAACTTTGTTACAAAAATCTGATCCTGGCCACCGGTGCCCGGGAGCGGTTTCTGCCCTTTCCGGGATGGACGCTGCCGAACGTGATGGGTGCGGGCGGGCTGGATGCGTTGGTGCGGGGCGGCGTGCCGATCGCGGGCAAGCGCGTGGTGGTGGCGGGAACCGGACCGCTGCTGCTGGCGGTGGCCGCTCATTTGAAGCGGCACGGTGCGCGCATCGTTGCCGTCTGCGAGCAGGCTCCGCTGTCACGGCTGGTGCGGTTTGCCTCGCGTTTGCTGGGCGAACCAGCGAAGCTGCGCCAGGGCGCGGAATACCGGATTGCCATTCGAGGCGCGCGCTACCTCACGGGATGCTGGATCGTAGCCGCGCATGGCCGCGATCGCGTCGAATCCGTGAGGCTGCGGCAGGGTAGCAAGCAGTGGGACGTCGCATGCGATTTTGTCGGCTGCGGATTTCATCTCGTTCCCAACATCGAACTGCCGGCGCTGCTGGGGTGCCGCATCGACCATGGCTTTGTAAGCGTCGATGACAGCATGCAAACATCTGTTCCCGGCGTGTATTGTGTCGGCGAGCCGACGGGCATTGGCGGCGTGGAGCTGGCGGTGCTCGAAGGGGAAATCGCCGGCAGGGCGGCTGCGGGACGCGCCGACGAAGCGAGGAAGCATGCGCAGCGCCGCCGCGGCAAACTCGGATTCCTGCGCGCTTTGCAGGAAGTATGCACGCTCGATCCGCAACTGCGCAGTTTGCCGACCGCAGATACGCGGATTTGCCGCTGCGAGGATGTTCGCTTAGTAAGCCTGGATGGCCACAACACCTGGCGTGATGCGAAACTACAGACACGTTGCGGTATGGGCCCTTGCCAGGGACGCGTCTGCGGCCCGGCTACCGAATTTCTTTTTGGATGGCGCGTCGAGTCGGTGCGTCCGCCGATCTTTCCTGCTCTTGTTTCCAGTCTCGGCTCGGCCTGCGAGGCCGACGGGCTCCAACAGAATTCTGCGCCGCAAGGTGCATCCCCTGCGTTTGAAAAGGAGACGTTATGAAATGGCAAGGTGTGATGCCCGCCATCACAACTGCTTTTGACGATCGGCTGCAGGTCGATCACGGATTTATAGGCCGCCACGTGCGCTGGCTGCTCGACAACGGCTGCACCGGAATCATCGCGCTCGGCTCGCTGGGCGAAGCGGCCACGCTGACATTCGCCGAAAAGGAAGCGGTGCTGCGCACGGTGAAAGCGGCCTCTGGAGCCGCGCCGGTAGTTGCGGCCATCTCTGCGCTCTCGACTGCCGAGGCCATCGATCTGGCCAAAGCGGCAGAACAGCTCGGCTGCTCGGGCCTGATGGTGCTTCCGCCGTACGTCTATCGCGGCGACTGGCGCGAGATGAAGGCCCACGTGGCGGCGATCTTCCGCGCGACGCGGCTTTCCTGCATGCTCTACAACAATCCCGTATCCTACGGGACGGATTTTCTGCCCGAGCAGATTGCAGAGCTCGCAGGGGAACATGAGAATCTGCACGCGGTGAAGGAATCGAGCACGGACGTGCGTCGGGTGACCGGGATTCGCGCTCTCCAGGGGGAGCGCCTGCGCATCTTTGTCGGCGTGGATGACGCCATCGTGGAAGGGATCGCTGCCGGAGCGGTGGGCTGGGTCGCCGGACTGGTGAACGCACTCCCGGCGGAATCCGTGGCCTTGTTCGATGCGGCGTCGGCTGGCAAATGGGACGAGGCGTTCGCGCTATACCGCTGGTTCCTGCCGTTGCTGCGTATGGACACGGTTCCAAAGTTCATCCAGCTCATCAAACAGGTGCAACAGGAGACGGGAACGGGCAGCGCACGCGTGCGTCCACCTCGGCTGGAGGTGATCGACCTCGAGCTCAAAGATACGCGGACCGCTGTGAGAAATGCGCTGGAGCACCGGCCCAGTGTGCGCAGCACGCCATTTCCGCAGTAGAGACTGAAGGAGCGATGCGATGGGTTTTGCAACGTTGTCTTTGATCGCCGGCCGTGAGGCTGCGAACGCGGGCGGCGAGTTTCGAGCCGTGAATCCGGCTACGGGCCAGAACATGGAGCCGGCGTTCATCTCGGCGACCCGCGACGACGTGGATCGCGCGGTGCGCGCTGCACAGGAAGCGTTCCTGGTGTGGCGTAAGCGGAGCGCGCCGGAACGTGCGCGTCTGTTGCGTGCCATTGCCGACGGGCTCGACGCAGCTGCAGCGGAACTCGTGGACCGCGCGCAGCAGGAAACGGCCCTGCCGGAGGCTCGCCTCCAGGGCGAGACGAGGCGCACCAGCGGTCAGTGCAGGCTTTTCGCGGATGTGATTGAAGAAGGCTCGTGGGTGGGCGCGCGCGTGGACACGGCCATGCCCGATCGCAAGCCGTTGCCGCGTCCGGACATTCGCTCCATGCTGCAGCCGCTCGGGCCAATTGCGGTTTTCGGGGCGAGCAATTTTCCGCTCGCGTACTCGGTGGCTGGCGGCGACACTGCTTCGGCGCTGGCGGCGGGCAATCCCGTGGTGGTGAAGGCGCATCCCGCGCATCCCGGAACCAGCGCGATTGTGGGACGCATCATCGTCGAGAGCATCCGCAGTTGCGGCGCGCCGGAAGGCGTGTTCTCGCTGCTCTTCGATTCGGGATTCGAAGTCGGCCAGGCGCTGGTGCAGCATCCGCTCATTCACGCGGTCGGCTTTACCGGATCGCGCAACGGCGGGCGCGCGTTGATGGACATGGCTGCGCAGCGTCCCGATCCCATCCCGTGCTTTGCGGAGATGGGCAGCACCAATCCGGTCTTCATTCTTCCTGGCGCGCTGCGGCAGCAGGGCAAACAACTGGCGACGGGACTTTTTGGATCGTTCACGCTGGGCGCAGGCCAGTTCTGCACCAAGCCGGGCATGGTGTTCTTGCCGAGCCAGCCCGAGACCACACCTGTGCTGGACGAGTTGCGACGGCTTACGTCTGAGAGTGGCGCTTTCACTCTGCTCACGCCGGGGATCGCCACGAATTACAAGCGATCCCTGCAGTCCCGGCGCGAAGAGACTGGGCTCGCGATGCAGGAGGCGAAGGAAGCCAAGGGCATGTGTGCGGTTTCCGCTGCGCTGCTGGAAACGGAGATCGACGACTTTCTGGCAAACCCGGAATGGAGCCAGGAAGTCTTCGGGCCCACGTCTCTGGTGATCCGCTACCAGCAACGCGAGGCGATGATGCGCGCGGCGGAGGAGCTGGAAGGTCATCTGACGGCGAGCGTGTGGGGCACCGACGCCGACCTTGCCGAGTACGCCGATCTCATCGCGATCCTCGAACGCAAAGCCGGCCGCCTGATCTTCAATGGATTCCCGACGGGACTCGAAGTATCCGATGCGATCGTCCACGGGGGGCCCTATCCGGCGTGTTCCGATAGCCGCTTCACCGCGGTCGGCAGCCGCGCCGTTCTGCGCTTTGCGCGGCCGGTCTGCTACCAGGGATTTCCCGAAGCGTCGCTCCCCGACGAATTGCGCAATGCGAATCCGCTGGGCATTCTGCGCATGATTAACGGCAACACCACGCGCGAGGCAGTGTCGAGCTGAAGCGCTGATGAAGAATTCGGGCCCGAACCGGGCAGGGTAATTCCTGTGCCGGGGTGCAGTAACGTTGTGGCCGGCATGCCGGAAAGGACGAGGAACGATGCTGCGCAGACGATCCCCGAGTTGGAAGTTATTTTTCGGAAGAACGCTTACTGCGGCGAGCTGCGGATTCGTGGTGACCGTGGTGCTGCCGCTGGCGTGGGCTGCTGCGCCGCCCGCGGATGATGCTTCCGCGTGGGTGCCGGGACAGGTGATCGTGAATCCGGCAGTGAAGGTGGATCGTTCCGCGCCGCTGCGCTCCCTTTACGCGACCTATCAGGCGCCGCCGCGCGAGGAGCACAGGCATCCGCCGACGAGTAGTGCGGAAAAGCCCACAGGTTTGCCGCCGGCCGAAATCAGCGCCGAAGGCGCAGCCGTGGAGCAGACGACGGAGGGAACGCGTCCGCCGGTTCCGCTGATCGCGAGCTTCGATGGTTTGGGCGATGGATTCTCTGGACCGCAGGGCAGCATGGAGGCGCGCAATCCGTCGGACGACAGCCTGGCCGCCGGGCCGGACGAGATCGTGCAGATTGTGAACTCGCGGCTGGCGATCTTCACCAGGAAGAGCAGGAAGTATCCGGAAACCGGCCAAGCTCTGTTCGGTCCCGTCATCACGAACACGCTCTTCGCAGGCTTCGGCGGCCCGTGCGAAATGCTGGTGAGCGGGGACGCGGTGGTGCGATACGATCAGCTCGCGGGGCGCTGGCTTTTCGTGTTGCCCATCTTCCGCAAACCACCTGACCAGCCTGATGCTCCCTATGCGATGTGCTATGCGGTGAGCACCGGGCCCGACCCGATGGGGTCCTACTACCGCTATCAGTTCAATCGGCCGCTCTTTCCAGATTATCCGCGTCCCGCGATCTGGTCCGACGGATACTATCTGCCCACCAGCACCGGCGACACCGTGATCCAGAAACACATCTGCGCGGCCGAACGCAACAAGATGCTGCAGGGATTGCCTGCCAGCGAGCAGTGCGAAGTGATCGACGGCGTGAACTTCCTGAACGCTGCTGACATCGACGGTCAGAGATTGCCTCCAGTCGGAACGCCGGAACTGGTGATGGCCACCGGAGGCACGCAACTGCATGGGATTTTCGAGGACGACGGCATTTACGTCTACCGATTCGCCGTGAACTGGGACGACCCTTCGAAGACGCAGCTCAGAGGTCCAGAGAAAATTCGCGTCGCGCCGTATCACTATCTCTGCAACGGGCAGTTGAGCCGTTGCGTGCCGCAGCCGGGAACCGATGTTCGCCTGGATTCGCAGGGCGACAAGCTGATGCAGCGGCTGGTCTATCGCAACTTCGGGCGCTATCAGGCGATTGTGGCCGTGCACTCCGTCGACACTAAGGCGGGAGGCGGCGGTGTGCGTTGGTACGAGTTCCGCCTGGACAAGCAGGGAATGCCGCATCTGGATCAGCAGGGCACATATGCTCCGGGCGGGAACTATCGCTGGCTGGGTAGTATCGCCATGGACCATAAAGGCGACATCGGGATGGGGTACTCGTATGGCGGAGCGTCGACATTCGTGGGCCAGCGTTTTACCGCACGGCTCGCGGACGACCCGAAGGGCGAGATGACCTTCCACGAGACGGTCCTCGCGGAAGGTCAAGCCGCGCAGACCACGACACTGCGCTGGGAAGATTACACGACAATCGCGCTGGACCCGAGCGACGATTGCACGTTTTGGTATGTCGGCGATTATCTGAAGTCGGGCGCGAAGAATTATTCCACGCGCATCGGCGCCTTTCGCGTGCCGGGCTGCAGCGCCGGCCATCCATGGCTGGGGATTTTCTGAAGGCTGACCGTACGGGCGCTGTGTAATTGACGAGTTCGCGCCATTTAGTTGATGCGATAAGTTGAAGATACGCGGCAGACATAAATCGCTGCCTCTGGCATTCGCAACCTCAGGGTGCACGGGAAAGGGGTGACACTTCTGGTGTCTCTTCTCGCGGGAAATCCCCTGCTTCTCCTTGCTTCCCGCCGCGCGTACGACTACCGTAATGATCGATGACTCGTCGCGAACTCCTTCGCATGCTCGTTCTCCGCGCCCGGGCCCACGGATTCGAGTTCCGCCCCTGGTTCCAGACGCACATCGATCCGGAGTGGACGAATCTGGACGAAGCGATTGCCACGCTCGAGGGCGGCCGCCGCTACTACGCCCTGCTCTTCTCCCATGATTTCGCGAAGCACTTCTGGAAAAAGGGCACGCAGATCAGCTTCATTCTGCCCGCGCAGGAGTACACGCGCATCGACCGCGCGGGCAAGGTCGTGACGGTGAAGCGGCAGCCGTTTACGCGCCGCAGTTCGCGCTCCACCTCGAACACTATCTGGCAGTATCACCTGCAGCAGATGACGCTCTGGGAGGAGCCGCTGCGCTACATCCGCCGGTTCATCCTTACCGAGGAGGAGCTGGAAGCGCCCGGCGATGAGTCGGCCATTGCGCCGCCCGCAAGGAAGCGCCGCGGCCTGGCGCGCCGCCGCCTCGACTGGTGCTGACGGCCGTTGCCCGGTATTCGGGGAACTGATATTCTCAAATCTGCACCAAATCCTTCCCGAGCGCGCCCTTAGCTCAGTTGGATAGAGCGACTGACTACGAATCAGTAGGTCGGGAGTTCGAATCTCTCAGGGCGCGCCATCCTTTCAACAACTTAGCTTTGGGCGTCTCCCTGGCTGTGCCGTAAAGTGTGCCGTTCCGCGTTGCGCTCGTTCACCACCTCGGCGATCCCCTTCAGTTCTGGATGCAGGTACTTCTGGGTGGTGGTCACCGACTCATGGCCCAGCAGTTGCTGCACCAGGATGAGATTTCCGGTCCTGTCCAGCATGTCCGTAGCGAACGAGTGCCGCGCCGAATAGAGCACAATCTCCTTCGGCAGGCCGGCATCCTCCCGCGCCTTGGTGAACTGCTTCAGGATCGGGGAATAGGTAATGTGAGCGCCCTTACGCCGGGGTGAAGGGAACACCCATTCGCTCGTGGCACCCTGCGCCCGGGCGCGCAGCAGGGTGCGCACGCGATCGCTCAGAGGCACATAGCGGCGGGACTTGTCTGTCTTCCCATCCGGGTTGAAGATGAGGTGCTTATCCCAGAGGATGTGATCCCAGCGCAGCCGGATGATTTCATCGGGGCGCAGGCCGCTGTCCTGAGAGATGAGGAATACGTCGTGCAAAGGCTGAGGAGCGACGTCCAGGAGAGCCTTTTCACGTTCAGGCGTGAAGATCACAGACCGTTCCTTTTCCTTCCTCAGCTTGATTCTGGGTGCGCTCTGGATCGTGCCCCAGTCCTTCGCCAGCGAAAGCATACGGCGCAGTGTCCGAAGCGCACAGTTTGCATTCGACCCGCTACCCGGAAACTGGAGGGTTTCTGCGTCCGCCGTCGTGATACGGTCCATGCGCCATGCGGCGATGGCCGTTTCACGTAC
>JASIAO010000196.1 GCA_030041955.1 Acidobacteriaceae bacterium
ACCGTGGAAACGGCGTACGTGAACCGCGGGTTCGTCGAGAACGATCTGCGTGAGCCGCAGCAGGCCGAGTCCGACTTTGAAATTGCCCTCAAGAGCGATCCGAAAGACGGTCAGGCGCACCTCGGCCTCGCGTTTGCCTCGCTGGCGCTGAATCATTCCGGCGAAGCTGTGCGGCAGTCCGAGCTGGCCCAGCAGTATCTCGGCGACTCCGGCACCGTGCATGTCATCCGCGCCACGGCCTATGGCCGCGAAGGCCTGTTGGCGAAGGCCGCGGACGAGTATAAAGCTGCGATTCGGTTCACGCCCGACGATGGCTCCCTATACCTGGCCCTTGGCAATGTCTACTTCGGCCAGCAGCAATACCGCCAGGCTCTGGAGCAGCTTAATACGGCGAAGAAGTACCTGCCTGACGATGCGCAGGTCTACGCGCAGTTGGCGCGCTCTTACGCCGCGCTCCAGGAGAAGCAGCCCGCCATGGAGAATGTTCAGCTCGCGGAACGCTATGCCGCGAAGACTCCCACCGAGGCCAACGCGGAGTCTTACACGCAGAGCGACATCTACGTGGACACGGGCGAGGCGCTGGACACTCTCGGCTATCAGAACGCCGCGATGCAGCGCTTTACCTGGGCGCTCACCGCGCCGAAAAGCGATCGGGTCGCCGTGCGGCTGGCGATTGCCCAACTGATGGCCCAGCAGGGACACGCGCAGGAAGCCGAGCGCCAGATCGCGCTGGCCCAGATGGAAGCGGAGGCCGGGGCTACTGAGCCGCCCACCGGCGACGAATACCTCGAGGCGTCGAACATCCTGGAGCAACTGCACGAGTATCAGCTCTCGGAGAGCTACCTGCAGAAAGCGCAGGCGGCTGGCGCTTCAGACATCGACGTGCGGGTCGACCTGGCCAACGATTACCTCGCGCTCGGCGACACCACGCGCGCTGCAGCGGAACTCGCAGCCGTCAGTCAGGCGGACGGCAGCCGCTCCGACTACTCTTACCTCCTCGCCGAAGCCAACGTCTACGAGCAACAGAACAAGGGCGCCAAGGCGCTCTCAGCCTTCGCGGAAGCAGCCAGCGCCTCGGGCGAGGACCAGACTGCCGAGCAACAGTTGCTGCAGACGGGCGCCAATGAAGGCTACCGCATCACGCCGCAGATCAGCGTGCTTTCCAACCTGATGCAGGAGCCCATCTTCGAAGACAGCACCGTGTATGTGCTCGATTCGAAGACCTTCGGTCATCCCCCGCCGTACCAGGGCAACACAATCGATACGGCGCTGTTGCCGCTGCCGCGCTACTCCATCGAAACCGACTGGACGGACGCCTTCCACCTGCACTTCGGCCCGGCGCCGACCACCGGCGGATTCTTCCAGATCCGCAACGCGCGCGGTCTCATCTCCGTCCCCGCCATCGGCGTCGTCGACCGCGACACCACCGATTACAACTTCAACTTCGGTGTCGCTCCTGCTGTGCGCATCGGATCCAGCGTCATCACCTTCAACAGCGGCATGCAGGGGACGGTGCGGCGCGATTCGCTCTCGCCGCGGGAGATGAACCAGAACATCGGCCGCGTCTACACGTTCGTGTCTACCAGCTCGTTCCTCGACGCCGTTTCGGCCACCGGCTACTTTATTCACGATTTTGGCCCCTTCACCGAGATTCCGCTCAACGAGTCCACTCTTGCCGGAGCTGTGGATTTCCGCGTCGGTGCGCCCTGGTCGAAGACCGCTCTGATCACCGGATGGGGCGCTAACGACCAGCATTTCAACTCCAAAACCCTGGGTAACACGGAAAACTACTACACCTCGTCCTATGTCGGCCTCACGCGCCGCTTTTCCACGCATCTGAATATCGAGGGCATCGCGGAAGACCTGCGTGCGTGGCGGGTGGTCCCGTATGCCATTGTCGGCTCGGGTACCGGTACGGGCTCGAGCACGGTTACATATTCGGGCATCGCCCAGGCGCTGCGTCCGGCGGGAACGGTGGATTACTCGCCGACGCGCAACTGGGACGTGCAATTTCAGGGCGCGTATGAAGACACGCGCAGCTTTCATCTTTACGACATGACGCAGAATGGCGTCGTGCTGTCGTACACTCGGCCATTCGGCCGCACTTTCAACGATGAGACCGGAGAAGTTCACCTGAAATATCCAATTCGTTTTTCCGCTGGCTTGCAGGAGGAAACCTTCCCTAACTTCACCCACGGGCGGACGCAGGAATTCCGGCCCTATGTCAGCATCAATATCTTTTGAGGCGGGCCCTGATGAAAATCTGCTTAGTGGCGGCATTTCCTCCCAGCAAGCGGCAGCTCAACGAATACTCGTGGCACATCGCGCGCGAGCTGCAACGGCATGACGACGTCGAGCTCACCGTGCTGGGCGACGAGCTGACCGACTACGACTTTTGCCGGGATGTGAAGGGCGATGGCTCGACGTCAAAGCTGGCGCAGCGCGAGTCAGACTCCTCGGAATTCAACGTGATCCGCTGTTGGAAATTCGGCGCCGTGGACACTCCGGTGCGCCTGTTGAGCACCATTCGCCGCCTCAACCCCGACGTGGTCTGGTTCAACCTCGTCTTCTCCAGCTTCGGCACTCCGGAGAATCCCTTTGCGGCTTTCGCCGGGCTCTCCGCGCCGGCTCTGGTGCGCGCCGCGGGCTACTACACGCACATCACACTGCACCACATCATCGAGCATGTGGATTTCAGCGCCGCGGGAGTACGCCGCGAGCGCCTCTATCGACTGGGCACGGACTTTGCCACACGCGCGCTGCTCAAGGCCCACTCCGTTTCCGTGCTGCTCTCCGCGTATCGGCGGACGCTGATGAAGAAATACTCGGCGCAAAACGTGCTTGTGGGCACGCACGGCACCTTCACCACCATCTGCACGCCGCCGGATTTCACCAAACGCAATAATCCCGAGCGCCGCATCCTCGCTTTCGGCCACTGGGGCACCTACAAACGCCTGGAAACGCTCATGGAGGCATTCCCGCTTGTGCTCAAGCGCGT
>JASIAO010000020.1 GCA_030041955.1 Acidobacteriaceae bacterium
CGACTGAAGTCACCGCTTTTGACGAGCGCGGGCTCCTGCCCGCTAAATCCAAGGCGCGCCTGTACTCCATCGCGAACGGCATGGTGGCGCGGCAGCTTCTCTTCGGCAACTGGATAGCGACCTCCAGCGCCCTGGTGCGTCGTTCCTGCCTGGACAAAGTCGGCGTCTTCGACGAGGAAATGGGAAATTTCGGAGAAGACTGGCAGCTATGGGTGCGGATCGCTGCCGAGTTTCCGTTACATTTTCTGGCCGAGCCGCTGGTGCGGTACCGTGTGCACACTGAGTGCCTAACGAGCGAGCTTCCGGAAGAGCAGTTTGACTCGCTGATGTGCGCGCTGGACAAGCTGGCGGAGTTGCCGCTGTTCCAGGTGGAGCCGCACCTGATCGATGAGGCGCGTTACCGCATCTGCCTGACCCGTGCGTGGAGAAACGCGCACGCCGGCCAACGCGCCCTGGCCACCGAGAAAATGCGGTGGGCATGGCATCTGCGGCCCTTCGCGATGGAGACATGGACGGCCGCGCTGCGTGTGGAATTGAGCGCGCGCGCCGCAAAGCCGCGGATGGAGGCGAGAAGATGACTTGCGATGTCAGCGTGGTGATTCCGGCGTGGAATGCGGCACATCTGCTGCCGCGATGCCTGGAAAGCGTGTTGGCGCAGACGCTGGCGCCGAGGGAAATCATCGTGGTCGACGACGGATCGCGGGACGCGACCGCGGAAGTTGCGGCGAACTGTGGCTACGCGGTGCGCGTGATCCGGCAGGAGAATCGCGGCGCGGCGGGAGCGCGCAACACCGGAATTCGCGCGGCGGCAGGGAAGTGGATTGCATTCCTCGACGCGGACGATCGCTGGCTGCCTCAGAAGATGGAAAGGCTGATAGCTTGCGCAGCAGCGAATCCGGATGCCGGAGTGATTTACAGCGACGCCACGGTGATGGACGATGCGGGCCGGCCGGTGGGGCGATTCCTGGACGGGAAAGATGCGGCCAGCGGGTACATTTACGATCGGCTGCTGCGTTCTTTTTTCGTGTTGCCCAGCACTGCGATGGTTCGACGGGAGCTCATCGAGCGAGCCGGCTATTTCGCTGAAAAAGTGCGCGGGGTGGAAGATATGGAGCTGATGCTGCGCCTGGCGCGCGCCACTCTATTTGCGCTGGTTCCGGAGTGTCTTGTGATCTATGAGCGACAGGAAACGAGCGTGAGCCGCAACGAGGCGATGATGGCGGAGAATTCCGCGATGGTGTTCGCGTCGCTGCTCTCTGAGGAACTGACGGCGAAGCAGCGCAGAGCAGTTCGAACGCGCCTGGCGAGCACGCTTTTCGATCTGGCGTGGCACCAGCGAGAGAAGAACCCGGCGCTGGCGCTGAACACCGCGTGGCGCAGCGTCCGTGCCAATCCACGGCGCCTGCCGGCCTGGAAGCTGCTGGTGGCGAACGCGGCGACTGTGGCTGCGGGTCGCCAGGCCAGCGGTGAAGCAGTAGGCCGGACCCGGCCGCTATCCTGAACGGCGCGTGTTCGGCTTAATCGGCCGCGCTCACGCCGGGACTCCGCTGCGGGAGCAGGCGGCCGGCAAGATGGTCCGCGCCAAACCATCTGAATTCCAGACCCCAGATCGACAATGCGAAGACGATGGTGGACGCCGCGCCCACCAGAAAGATCGAAGGCCAGACAGGGCGTAGCCAGAGGCGAGTAATCCCGAGTGGCAGCAGCAGACAGAGCGCGGTGCGCGCAAGTGTGGGCAAGGTGACGCGCCAGTATTCGCGCACAGCGAGGCCCATGCAGCGCTCCACGACAAACGGCTGGACAAAGATACGCACCACGAGAGCCGGGATGAGCGTGCCGATAGCGATGCCGATCATGCCGAGCGGCCGCGCGAGCACGAGACTGAGCGCGAGATTCGCCGCAGCCTCGGCGCCGTTCAGGATCGCGTAGTACTTCTGGTTCATGGTGGCGTAGAAGGCGTTCACCGCCGTGCCCTGCGACGCGTCCACGAAGACGGCGCAGCCGAGAATGACGAGCACGGGGTAAGCGTCAGTAAATGCGGGGCCCATCCAGCGCTGGATGAAGGCGTGTCCCCACGCAATGATGGCGAAGAGAACGAATCCGGAAACGGCAATGCCGACGCGGGTTCCGGCAAGGATGCTGCGGCGGACGCCGGCCTCGTCGCGAACGCTCTGCTGCATGGAAAGCACCGGCGCCAGCACGCCAATGATGGCCTGCACGCCGTCGGCGTAGTAGAGGACGAGCGTGGTCGCGATGTTGTAGTGGGCCAGGGCGACCAAACCGATGAAGAACGATACCGTGACCGAGTCGGTCTGCATGCGTACGCGGTCGGCGAGCTGGCCAAAGATCACAGGGAAGCCGAACTTCATCAGCTTCTTGCCCGTGGTGCGGCGGAAGCTCGCGCGCAGCACGTGCAGGAACGGGTAGCGCCACTTAACCGCCGCGACGATGAGGATGTTCGTGGGCATCATGGCCAGCGCGCAGACCAACGCCAGCCCGAGCACACCGTGGTGCAGCCTGAGCACGATCACGGTCCCTGCGGCGCGCAGAACCAGCGTGAGCATCAGCAGGCCGGAGGTGATGTCGAAATGCGAGCCGGCATTCAGCGCTCCGAAGTGGACGCGCAAGGGAAAGGTCGTGGCGGTGGAAAGGCCGACGACCAGAATGACGCCCGCGATGAGCCGCGAGTGGTAGAACTCGCCGGCTCCGAGGGCAAGAAGCACGCTGGCCAGCGCCAGAGCCAGCCCGACGCTGCCGAAAATTGCAAGGCCGGTGGAATAGATGCGTTGCGCTTCTTCCCGATCGTCCTGGCCGAGCGCATACGAGATGTGCGTGAACACCGCGGCAGACATGCCGAGGTCGAGCAGGCTGTAGTAGCCGATGAAGGCGTATGCCAGAGCCCAGATGCCGTACTGCTCGGTGCCCAGCGAGCGCACGATGAAGGGAGTGAGGAAGAATCCGATGAGCGTGGCGAGGCAGAGTTGTGCGACGCGGCTGGTGGAACCGCGCACGAGGCGAGCCAGCGACCAGGGGCGGGAGGTCTGCGATGCAGGAAGGTTCATCGGGTGGGCGTGCGGGGACAGCGTTCATCCTCCCGGCGAGCATTGCATTTGGTGTTCCATCGAGGCAGCGCGCAGAGAAGAGATTGCGCATCGCCAGGGGCATATCCAGCCACGCCTGCAAGGCTGATGTGCAGCGCTTTGCGCACAGGGGAGAAATTCAGCCGAGCGAGGCCCGTTGCTTCACGGCTTCCGGCGAGCAAAAAAGAAAAAGGACGCAGCCGAAGCTGCGTCCTCAGGGGCACGGCCAATTACTCGCCGCACTGTTTGGTTGTGCCGCCCACCTTCACCAGGGCCGCGGAGTACGGGCCGCAGACGATGCTGGGGGTGGGAATGGCGTCCTGGAGGGTCAGCGCCTCGGGCGGCGTGCCGCTCACCGACTGAGAGAGATCGGTATCCCAGACCGTGGTGCCGCAGGACCAGTGCTGGCCGCTCTGGACGGTGGTGTCGGCGGAGGGCCACATATCCCCCTCATCGCCGATCACAGAGCAGTACTGCGCCGCAGTGAAGGTGTTGTTGGAGTACGTGATCTGCGGCTGGTCCGCGCCGTTGAAGTAGAGAGCGACGTTCATCTGCGGTCCGGTGGTCGTAAAGCTGTTGCCGCTGACGGTGCCGCTGACGCCCTCGGTCATGTTGGTGAAGTCGAGGCCGTTGGCTTCGCAGTCGGTACCGTTGACCGTCGCGGTGTTATTGGAGATGGTCCAGCCGGTGAGCGCGGGAACCGAGTCGCCTTCGGCGTTGATGGTGGAAGGATCGGTCGCAGACGTCACATACTGCTTGATGCGGATGCCGTCGGAGCCAGCCAGTTCGCAGCCGCCGTACTCGGAGTTATTCGCCTCTTCGTGCACGTTGATGACGTTGCCGGTAAGGACGAAATTGGAGGACTCGGCGTCAATGCCGCGCCCGCGTCCGCTGATCTGGTTCCCGGAGACCACCTGTCCGTTCACCAGGACAGTGACGCCGTAATCGTTGGAGTAGTAACTCGAGAGGGTGATGACGTTGTCAGTGATCTTCGAGTTCTGATTGGTGTCGAGGATGCCGCCCTGCGGCGAGCCGTTGATGGTGTTGTCGGCGATGGTGTCGCCGGCGGTCGAGGTGAGTCCGTTATACAGATAGATGGCCACGCCCTGGAACTGCTCGCGTGCCTGCAGCGGCGTCTGGCCCGACGCCTGGATATTCGTCACATTGTCGTTGATGGTATTGTTCTCGATGGTCCATCCGGAACCGGGGAAGTCTCCGTAGATAGGCTGCGTGCCCACGGATTGCACCGTGATGGTGAGCCCGGAGATGGTGCCGCCGGTGACGTTATTGCCCTGGCCGATCCAGATGGCCGGCGTGAACGGCGCGGCGCCTGCGGCCTGCACGATCTTGCCGTTGGTGATGGTGGGCGACTCATGCTCGCCGCTGCTGCCGCACGACGAGGCCGGCAGGCGGGTGTACCAGTTGTCGCAGATGCTGATGGCCGGAACGACCGCGCTCGACGTGCCGTAAGTGATGGTGTAGCCGTTCAGGTTCAGCGTCACGTTATTCGCGTTGATGGCAAAGCCCTGGGTCGTGCAGGTCACGTTGTTCGCCAGATAGTAGCTGCCGCTGTTGTTGATGGCCTGGCAACTGGTCAGCGCCGTTCCGGTGGGCGCCGGTGAATCGGTAGCCGCAGAAGCGGCCACGTCGAGCGAGTAGGTTTCCTCGGCGACGTCGCTCTTGCTGTCCGTGGCTTTGATGGTCACCGAGTAATCGCCGGCCTTGGTGGCTGCGCCGGAAATCACGCCGCCGCTGGTCATCGAAAGTCCGGTCGGAAGCGCGCCCGCAGCAATGGACCAGGTGTACGGGGCCACGCCGCCCGTCGCCGCCAGATCGGCGGAGTAGACCTTGCCGACCGTAGCGCCCGGCAATGAGCCGGTGACAATCGCAAGGCTGGCGAGATAGGTAAACGCGTTGTTCAGAGAGGCCACGGCATTCGACGGGCTGACGACCTCGACGGTGTACTGACCTGCAGCCATCGCCGGCAGCGTGGCCTTTATGGTAGATGCCGAGGACACGGTGACCACCGACGCGTCAGTTCCTCCGACGCGCACCTGCGAGCCGGCCTGGAAGTTGGATCCGGTGAGCGTGACGCTCGCCGCCTGATCGGCCGGTCCGCTGGAGGGACTCACGCTGCTGAGCGTGGCTGTGGCAGCCGCGGGAACGACGTAGGTGAAGATGTAACCCGACTGAACTTCGGAGCCGGAAGCAAAGGCCGTCAGCTGAACCGTCCCAGCACCCTCCGCGGGAGCTACAACGGTTGCGGATGTGGATGTCACGCTGACAATCGTCGCCTCCTCACTGCCGAACCAGATCTGCATGCCGGAGGCAAAGCCGGTGCCGGTCACCGTGACCGTGCTCGTTCCGCTGGTGGACCCGGTTGCCGGCGACACACCGCTGATCGCGAGCTTCGCTGCAGTGGTGGCGGCCGGCGCGACGTAGTTGAAGACGTAGCCTGGTGTCTGGTATTCGCTGCCGCTGCTGAACGCTGTCAGCTGCACGGAACCGGCACTATGTGCGGGCGCTGCAACCTGGGCGGAGGTCGAGCTGACGCTCAGCACGGTCCCTTCGGACGAGCCGAACCAAACCTGCATGCCGGAGGCGAATCCGGTGCCGTATACGGTGACATTGGCGCCGCCGGTGGATCCGGACGCGGGCGAAACGCTGCTGACGGTGAGAGGAGTCTCTGCGTAGCTGGATCCGCAGGCAGTGATGCTCATGATGAATACGGGAAGAACAAAAAAGCACAGGACAACGCGCAGGAAGCCGCGCCGTCCGTGGATTCGGCGAAGGCCGTGCGGGGGAGTCGAACAGTGCATGAAATACCTCGAAAAAAATCTGGTTCCGGTTCACGTCGTCGGCGGCTCACCGAGGAACCGCTGTACCCATGTGTTGGCTGGCCGGTAGCGGGGCGCGTACGGTCTGCGCCAATCCTGCGGGCCGTGGATGTCCGGGCGCACCGATCGTTCAGGCGCGCACAGCGACGATGCCGTTGCCGCCATGGCCTTGCGGGAAGAGAGTCGCTCAGCGTTCGGGCTGCCCTTCCACATCCATCGCGGAAGCGGACTGGCCAGGTCTCATCGGGCGAGACCTTACTCGCGGATCGCGGGACTCGTGCGTTACAGCTGCGTGAGTCTCGCTATTCTCGCGTGGCCAGGCAGAGAGTGGATTGATTTACTGGTGGGATAATACACAACGAAACCCGCGTGGGAACCGCATTTTTACAGGGAAAGTTACAACTTTCGTGACAATTGCGACACTACAGTAACATTGCGCAATTGTTTCGCAGTGATTGGGGAGTTCCTGCACGAGCGTGGGTGAGAATTACGCGAAATAAGCCCGCGCAGCGGGGCTGCGTCATTACTTTCGAGCTGATCCCGAGGCGATTTTTATTGCAGAATGCTGCTTTCAACAGGTTTTTCACAAGCACCAGTCGCGGTTACAAATGGCGCTCTGAGGATGTGCCCGGCAGCGGCGCCGGACATTCACAGATTTGTTACATTTCCTGACGGATCTATACCGCAAGGTCAATCTTCAGGAAAATTTTCAGGCTACTGTTGTAGGCTGGCCAGGGCCAATTTCTCTAAGGGGAGCGGATAACAGAATGAGGATTCGTGGAACATCGATATTCACGGTTGCGGTCCTGGGCGCGGCGATCTCCGCCGCGCCGGCGCGAGCCCAAGGGCCATTTCACGTCCAACAGGAATGGAAGGTGGGAGGCGATGGAGGCTGGGATTATCTCGCCGTCGATCCGCATTCGAAACTCCTGTACATCACGCGCGGCGATCACGTGATGGTCATCGATACGCGGAGCGGCAAACAGATCGCGGACATCCCCGGATTGCACGGCATCCATTGCGTGGTCTTCTCCAGCGACGGCGTGCACGGGTACATCACCGATGGCGGCGCCAATCAGGTGGTAGAGTTCAACCGCCAGACGAACACCGTGGAGAAGACCATCCCCGCGGGCGATCATCCGGACGGCGCGGTTTTCGAGCCGGTCACGAAGACGGTGTGGGCGTTCAACGGACGCAGCCATAATGTAACCGTAATCGATACAAATACGGATCATGTAGTCGCCACCATTGCATTGCCGGGGAAGCCGGAGTTTCCGGTGGCCGACGGACGCGGCTATGTCTTCGACAACATCGAGGACAAGAGCGAGCTGGTGAAGCTGGATGCGAAGACGCTGAAGCTGGCGGACACGTGGCCGCTGGCTCCCTGCGAGAGCCCGTCCGGCCTGGCCATCGACGCGGCTCACCGCCGGCTGTTCCCGGTTTGCGACAACCAGATGATGGCGGTGGTGGATGCGAACAACGGGAAAGTAGTGACCACGGTGCCGATTGGCGATGGCCCGGACGCGGCGCGCTTCGCGGCGAACGGCCAATACGCCTTTAGCCCGAACGGCGAGAGCGGCACGCTGACCGTGATCCACGAAGACAGCCCGGACCACTACAGCGTGGTGCAGACAGTGACGACCAAGCGCGGCGCGCGCACCATGGCCATGGATCCCGATGGCGAGCGGGTCTACGTGGTCACCGCGGACTTCGGCCCACGGCCGGAGCCGACGGCGGATCATCCGCATCCTCGCCCACCGATCGTGCCGGGCAGCTTCGAGATCATCGCCATCGGCAGGTAATTCACTTCTGCCGCAACATTAAAAGGCCGCCATCGCTGGCGGCCTTCCTGTTGTCGAAGATGAGGTAAGAAGTTACTGTCCGGGATTGGCCGAAACGTACTGCGTGGCGTGATTGCCGTGTGGAACGGCGGTGACGCACGTGGGTATGCCGTTAGCCGGGAAGGGCGAATTCTGCACGCCGCCCAGCGCGCCGGTGTCGGGATTGAGGGTTGCCGCGGTGATATTGCCCGGCGTTGAAAAGTCCGACGTATAGAGCCAGCGGCCCAGCGCGGGATCGACCACCACGCACGTCGGATAAGGCTGCTTTGTGCCGAAGCTGTTTGCGGCTCCTGCCGAAGGCGAGCCGGTGCTCTGATTGATCGTGAATTCGTTGACGGCGGCGGAATTGAAGTCCGTGACGTAGAGGTACTCGCCGCGAGGATCGATGGTGACGCCGACCGGGAAGGTGCCTGTGGTAAACGGTCCGTTGATCAGCGGCTGCAGAGCTCCTCCGGCCAGGATGTCATACGCGATCAGCTGGTTCTGAACGCTGTCTGTGGCGTAAAGGAAGCGGCTGGTGGGATCGATGGCGATGCCTGTGGGCGTGGTGCCCGCCAGGAAGGGGCTGCCGGCAACCGGCGCCAGGACGCCGGAGGACGATATGGAAAAGCCCGAGATGGTGCCATTCGCCGGGCAGCCTGAAGGCGTGGCCGGCAGCGTCGTGGTAGTGGGCGGAGTGGTGGTTACCACAACGGAGTTCGTGTTGGTCACATAAGCGTAGCTGCCGTTTGCGGTTACGGCCACGCCGCCGGGGAAGCACTGCACCGGCGAGTAGCTCAATCCGCTGCTGGCGACGGGTGATCCCAGCGTCCCGTCGGAGTTGATCGGATAAACCATCAGCGCGCCCGGCCCCGGCGAGGCGTCGCTGTAGCCCGGGCTGTAATAGTCCAGCACGAAGAGCAGCGTGCCGGTGGTGTTAATGGCCAGCGAAATCGGCTCCGTGCCCGGGGTAGTATAGGTCTTGCCGGGAGAGAGCTGGCCGTCGGTCCCGATCACCATTTGCGCAATGTTGTTGCTTGCTTCATTGGCGACGTAGAGGTACTGGCCGTTCGGCGAAGGCACTTCGGCGACGGGGTTGTTTCCCTGCGAGGAAAAAGGCGAGCCCGCCACCTGGCTGAGCGCCCCCGAGACAGAGTCAAGGTGATACGAGCTGACCTCCCCGCCAGTGCTGGTGGTAGAAGTCACATAGACGTAGTCGATCGTGGAGCTGGGGTTGCAGGCGGTCAGACTCAGCCCTGCTGCCAGGCATGCTGCGGCGGCCAGTGCGACCTGGCCAAAATTCGTCAACTTCATGCTCGTCCTTCGTCCCTCGCGGGGCCAAATTTCGGGATCGCTCCCGCTTCATTCCAAAAACCGGCGCATCTTCCCGAATACCGTACAAGGGCGCCTAGAGGCCGTTCGGATTGCCGCCGACGTGCTTGATGGCGGCCACACAGGTGGGCTGCCCGGAGCTTATGTACGGCGCATCCTTGTTCATCACCAGCGCCCCGGTCGTCGTATCGATTTCGGCTCCGCCGACCTTTCCACCGATGTAATTGGAGATGTAAACGTAGCGCCGGACGTCGGGATCGACGGTCATGCAAAGCGGTCCGGAGGCGCCGGAATTGACGGTGCCGATCGGCGTGGGAACCCCACCGCTCAGCGAGTACGAGCTGAGCGACCCGTCTGTGTAATTAGCTACGTAAAGATAATTGCCCGGATTGCCCGGCGTACCGTATACGAGGGCTCCCATCGGCTGCGTTCCGGACGAGACGGTGGCCGTCAGCGTGAGGCTGCCTCCACTCCCGACGGCGTACGCGTACACCTGATTGAGGGCGGCGTCGGTCACGTAGATCGATCCGCTGCCCGTGTCGGACACAATGCCGGTCGGTTCGGATCCTGTTCCGGTGCTCATTGGGCTGCCGGTCAACTCGGTCATCCCGGAGACCGTCTGGCCGCCGCTCGTGCCGGTGGACCCGTTGACGGCGAATTCTGAAACTGTCCCGTGCGCGGGGCACACCGGCGGCAGCGTCGGGACCGTGCCGGTGACCGGCGGCGACGTGGTGACCACGACCGCATTGGTGTTGGTCACGTAAACGAAATTACCGTTCGGGGTCACGGTCAGATTGGTGGGGAAGCACTGTACACTCCAGTAGTTGGCGGCGCCATTGGTGAGCGGCGTGCCCAGCGTGCCGGTGCTGGTGCTGATGGGATACACAATCACGGCGCCAGGGCCTGGGTTCAGGTCCGTGTACGACGGCTGTCCGAGGCCTGCCGGCTCGTAGTAATCGAGGACATACAGCGCGGTGCCCGATGAGTTCATCGCCAGCGCCACCGGCTCCGTGCCCGGCGTGGTCACGGTCTGCAGCGGGTAGAGTTTGCCATCTGTGCCTATGGCATACATGACCACCGTGTTGTCGTCATGATTGGCCACGTATAGATTATTGCCGTTGGGCGACGCGACTTCGTAGACCGGATTCCGTCCCGCGGGGTATGGAGAATCGGCGATCTGGTAGAGCTGCCCCGATTCGGAATTCAGCTCGTAGACGTTGATCTGCCCTGGATTTTGCAGGTTGCTGGTTACGTAGACGTAATCGATGGTGTTGCTGGCGCCGCACGAAGTAATGAGCAGCGCCACCCCCACCGTCGATGCTGCAGCCAGCAGCCGTGTGCCGATAATCCTGAACTTCATCAATTTCTTTCCCGCAGCCTCTAGTCTGTATTGGCGCTGTAGGTGCACCAAGTCGGCGTTCCTACCGTGGGGAAGCCGGACCCTTTAGGCAAATTGCCGAGGATGCCGGTTTGCGGCTCGATGGCCTTCCCCGTGATCTCGTTGCTGACGCCGTCGGCGGTGTACATGTACTGGTGCGACGGATCCTCAAAGATGCAGACCGGATCGGAGCCGGTTTGATAGGGCGATTCCGGCAGCTGCTGCAGAATGCCTGAGCCGGCCGTGATCTGGAATGCCGAGATCACGCTCGTCGAGAAGCCCAGAGCCGGCGACTGAGTATTCGTGATGTACAGGAACTTGGAGCTGCTGTCCGTGGTCAGCGCCGACATGCCCGAGGTCCCGGAGTAGTTGGGCTGCGCCGCGGAGGCAATCGCCGACAGCAGGCCGTTCCCGCCGGTCGTAAATGTGTAAATCAGGTTCGTTCCCGAATCCAGGACGTAAATCCAGCTGCCCGACTGGCTGCCGGCGATGACCGTGACGTTCTCCGTGCCGTCGAGAACCTGCGATCCGCCGGGAGCCTGGAGCAACTGGCCGGTGGTCTGCGTCTGATATGGGTACACCACCTGACCCGTACCGGTCGGGACGGGCCCGGTCGACTGGGTATTGTTCGGGTCGCTGTTTTCGACGGTATACAGGTAGCCGGAAGCCTGATGGAAATCGACCACGCCGCAGCCCAGAGGGAAATAGGACAGATCCTGGTGGGTCACAGGGTTCTGCGTCTGCTGGTTCTGGATCAGGAACAGACGCCCGGTATTTGTGTCGATCGAGAAGACGGAGACGTCGGCGGCCGGGCGATACACGCCATTGGTCGAGTCGTAGCATGGAAACGCCGCGGACTGAGAGGTCGATGCCGGAGTCGTGTACAGCGTCCCCGACGGCTGGTACTGATCCAGCACGTACAGGAAATTGCCGCTGGAGCTGATAGCGAGCCGGATTGAGCCATTCCCCACGGTTGGATAGGACAGCTGGTAGGACAGCCCGCCGTCTCCGCCGATTGAGAATAGCGAGATATTGCCGCCGCTCCAGGTGATGTTGCCCGAGGAGTCCATGGTCGGCTTGCCTTCGTTCAGGACGTACACATAGCGGCCGCCGGTGAGCACCACCGCCCGAATCGGATTGTAGCCGCCGGAGCTCAGCGGGTCGCCCGGTGCGGCGAACAGTTTCCCGGTCTCGTTCTGTTCCAGATAGGAGGCCACCTGGTTGTACTGGGACCCGGTGACGATGACGTATGCCTCGGTGTAGTCATAATGGCAGGAATCCATCCCGCCGATCAGAACAAGGGATGCCGCCAGAGCTAGGGCAACCCGGCCGAAAATCCTGAACTTCATGCGCTTCCTTCATGCCCGCTCGCCAATGGAGACGATTGGGCCAGGCTGTAGGGATAATCCTGGACCATTGTAAATGGAAAAGGCAGGTTGCGCTCCGAGTGCTGTCGAGCGGTTCTGGCGCGCCGCAACGAAGCAGAGGAAATGGGGACGGTCGGGCCCGTTACCAGACCCGGCAGGCGTCTTCCGGCATCATGGGCTGGCCCTCGTGGCAGCCGAATGCTTTGCCGAACTCGTCGAAGTTGCGAACCACCCCATCCACCCGGAACCTGCCCGGCGAGTGCGGATCGGTCTTCGCGGCCACGCGGGCGTACTGGTCGGTGCGGTTCTGGCACCAGACCTGCGCGTAGGAGATGAAAAAACGCTGCGCTTCCGTGTATCCGTCGATCTTCTGGTCGATGCTCTTATCCTGCTGCGCCAGCGTGGCCAGCAGCGCCTGCCACGCGATATGAATGCCGCCGTTGTCCGCGGTATTCTCGCCCAGCGTGAGCTTGCCGTTCAGATGCACGCCGGGTACCGGCTCAAAGCCGCCGTATTCCTTCACCTCGCAGTCGGTGCGCTCGTCGAAGGCCTTGCGATCCGCATCGGTCCACCAGTTACTCACGTTGCCATGGCCGTCGTACTTGCTGCCCTCGTCGTCGAAGCCGTGCGTCATCTCGTGCCCGATTACCACTCCGATGGCGCCGAAATTCACCGCCGGGTCCTTGCTGACATCGTAGAAAGGCGGCTGCAGAATGCCCGCGGGGAAGTTGATGTCGTTCATCGACGGATCGTAATACGCGTTTACCGTCGGCGGGGTCATGCCCCACTCTTTCTCGTTCACCGGCTTGCCGAGCTTGTTCATCTCGTAATCGAATTCGAACGCAGCCGAATTGTGCAGGTCGGTCACGAAGTCCGTTCGCGTCACCTCGAGTTTCGAGTAGTTGCGCCACTTGTCCGGATAGCCGACCTTCTGGCGGAACTCGTCCAGCTTGGCTTCCGCCTGCTGCTTAGTCGCTTCCGTCATCCACGGCAGCGACTGGATATCCTGCGCCAGTGCCTTTTTGAGCGCCGCCACCATTTGCTCGGTGTTCTGCTTTGCCTGCGGCGGAAAGTTCTGCTTCACCCAATCCTGCCCGACAGCCTCGCCCATGGCGCGGTCGGTGGCGGCCGTGCACAGGCGCCAGCGCGGCGTCTGCTGCGCCTGGCCCTGCAGCGTCTTCTGGAAGAAGTCGAAGTGCGCGTCCTCGAATGGGGTCGAGAGCCACTGTGCGGCGCCGTTGACCACGTGGAATTTCAGATAGCTCCGGAGCGCATTGAGGCTCTCGTTGCCGAGCAGCTGATTCTGCGCCGTGAAAAAGTCGGGCTGCGCGACGTTCAGCGTCTCCACTGCCGGCGAGTGAATCCCGCTGAAGTACGCCGACCAGTCGAAGTTCGGCTCCAGCCCTTCGAGAGCCGTCAGCGTCATGATGTGGTACCGCTTCGCCGGATCGCGCAGCTCGGCGCGCGGCAGCGATCCTTTGGCGAGCGCGGTTTCGATCTCCAGCACCTGCGATGCAACAGTCTTCGCCTGGTCGTCCGAATCCCCCGCCAGCTTCATCACCGTCACGATGTAATCGCTGTACTGCTCGCGAATCTTCTGCATCCGCGGAGAGTCTTCGAGGTAGTAATCGCGATCGGGCAGGGTGAGGCCGCCCTGAAACAGCGTTTCAATCTCCTTGCTTGAATCCTTCTCGTCCTGATCGATGCCGAAGCGGAAAAACGCGCCCGTGCCGTTCTTCGCGTCGAGCCACGCGACCACGCCCGCAAGCTCTTTCTTGTCCTGGATGCCGTCGATGCGCCGCAGCAGCGGCTGAATGGGCTGGTCGCCGAGCTTGTTGGCGAGATCGGTATCCATGCAGGCCGCAAAAAAGTTGCCGTACTTGCGCTGCAGCGGCGTGGAAGGATCGTCGGCCGCATGTTTCAGATCGACGTAGAGAAGATAGCGATTGCGCTCGGCCAGCTCGTTGAAGCGCCCCCACACCACCTGGTCGCCTGGGATCGGATTGTTCTTCACCCAGTTTCCGCATGCGTACTGGTAGAAATCCACGCAGGGATCCGCGCTGGTATCGATGGCGCTCATGTCGAAGCTGTGTGGAGCTTTCGGCTCGGTGGGATTTTGCGAAGCGGTATCGGAAGCGGAGCCGGCTTGCTGGCCGAAAAGCGTACCGGCGCTCAGCACAAGTGCCAGCATCGAGGCAGAGGAAACCATGCGCATAAGACCTCGGCTGCGGAAGAGCAGACAAACGAGCAGAGTGAATTACGCAGGAACGATATCACGCAGAATAGAGGAATGCGAGGAGGGAAGCGCCCGGAGGCTCATCTGCGCGCCGCTTCAGAAGACCTTCATGTGGATGGTCAGATACTTCTTCGGATTCTTGCGTATCTCGGTCATCAGCTCTTTGGTCTCTTCCATAGTGGAATCCATCCGGTCATAGAGTTCGCGGTTCTTCAGCAGTTCACCGATGGTTCCCTTGCCGCTGTTGATTTGCGTCAGCACCGAATCCATCTGCGTCAGCGTGTCGTTCAGCTGCTCCGCCGTCTTCGGATTCTTCAGCAGGACGCCCAGCGTGCCCTTGCCCTCGTTCAGCGACGTGGTGATCTCGTTCAGATTATGCGTCGTGCTCTTCAGCTCGTTGTAGAGCGTGTCGTCTTTCAGCAGCTTGCCGGCCGTGCCCTTGCCTTCGTTCAGCCGCGTCGTGATCTCATCCGCCTGTCCCACCATATGGTTCAGCCGGTTGTACATGGTCGGATCCTTCAGCAGCTTCCCGATCGATCCCTGCCCGTTATTGATATCGTCCACGATCCCCGACAGCTCGTTCAGCGTCTTCATGCCCTTGTCGTAGAGTTCCCGATTGTTGATCAGCATGCCGATGGATCCTTTGTCGGAGTTCAGCGTATCGGCCAGGCTGTTGACCTTGGTCAGGATGGTGTCCAGTTGTTCGATCGTTCCCTGGCTGGCCTGGATGACATCCTGCAGGTTCGGCGTCTCCGTGGTGGGCAGCTCGTCCCCGTTGTGCACAGGCGGGCCCGTCGCCTGACGGCTGTCGATATCCACCACGGTGTCGCCCAGAACCCCCACCGTTTCCAGGCTGGATTTGGAATCGGCACGGATTTCCCTTGCGCGATCGCCGCTGATCTTCATGATCACTTCAACGGGCGTTAGCCGTTTGGCGGGCACGACGTGTATGGCGGTGACATTGCCGACAGTCACCCCGTCCAGATTCACCGGCGCGCCTTGCTTCAGGCCTGCGGAATTCTCAAAGTAAGAGTGCAGATAGAGATGACCGGACCAGAATCCGCCCGTACTGCCCGACATGAGAAAAACCAGCGCCGCCAGAGCCGACAAGGCAACGATGACCAGCACGCCCACTTTCAGTTGTGACCATCGCACTTCCTGCTGACCAGGCACACACTCCCCTTGGAAAACAAGAGCTGCTGCGCAGAGAATACCAGACCGCGCAGGCTCAGTTGGCTTCGATGACGCAAGCGCCGCGTTCGTTGCAGAAACTGCGGCAGATGCTCGTTGCTACGGCAGCAAAACAGCGTTGCAAAATTGTCTGCGCGTGCGGCTGCCGTCCTGTTCGCGCCGTCAGCGGGCGGCGTATTGCTGCGTCTGTCCCGTGCGCGGATTCAGGACTGCGAAGCTGCCGTCGGGCTGCGCCGTCAGCTCCAGAAAAAAGCCGGTGTCGTTGCCCTGGAGGTTCGCGATGTCTTCGGCAGGAGGATTGTCCGCTCCGGCTTCCTCGCTGTAATGCAGTTGCCACAGGGTTTCGAGGCCGGGAATTTTGCGGATGGTCTCGATCGTGACCTTCGACCCGCCCTTGGTCGCCCCGTTGTCCATGATCGCCACGCGCGGCGTGATGGCATCCACCAGCGCCGGGCTCGAGCTCTGATACCAGCCGTGATGCGAGACGATAAGAACGTCGACGTGCCCGATGCGATTATTCGGGCACATCATGTCCATCTCCTTGTCCCAGGTAAGATCGCCCAGATCGAGGATGCGCAGCTTGCCGAACGTGATCAGCACGCCGACCGAGCGCGCGTTCTCGGTTTGGTCAGGAGGACGGACCGCCGAATCTTTGCAGTAAGGATTCGGCTGGCCTGCGCCCGGGAGCGGTTGCTGGATGAAGTTTCCGTCGGAGGTGAGCACCTGCACCCTCAGCCCCGGCATCAGCAACGCGTCGCCAGGTTTTGCCACCAGGTGGCGGTATTTCCCCGTGTCCAGAACCTTCTGGTACGCCTCGTAGGCAGCCTCGGTGTCTTTGTCGTCGGTTTGCCGGTTCGGTCCGTGATCGATGAACGTGCCGACAGGAATCCGCTCCACCAGTTGCGGCACGCCGCCGGTGTGATCGATGTGATAGTGGGTGAGCAGGACGTCGTCGATGTGATCGATGCCTGCGCGTCGCGCCAGCAGCGCGATTCGATCGGCGTCGCGGCCCTGGTTGTCGGGCCAGCCGGTGTCGATCAGCAGCGAGTGCTTATCCGGAGTGACGAAGAGCGTGGCTTGTCCGCCCTCCACATCGACGAAGTAAACCTGCAGCGGCTCGGTCGCGGCCTGGGTCGCCGGCTGCGCTGCCGTTTGAGGGGTCGTGCCAGCCTGCTGCGCCAGGGCAAGTCCGTTTCCCGCAAACAGCGCGGCCACGAGCGCAGCCGCAACGCCGAGACCGCGGATGCCTATGCGCGCCGAACGATCCTGAAAAACTTCGCCGATACCGCTCAAGGTTTCTGCAACCGCCACAGCTCAACCCTCCGGGAACCATCATAAGCCGCAGCCGGAGCCTCGGGTGTGCGCTACCGGACGAGGAAGCCGAGAGCGGCGGCCACGATCCCCGCACAGCCGAAGCACATGCCCATATACCAGTAGCCTCGCTGGCGGGTCAGGAGGGTAATCGAGGCGATCACCAGGCCGATCTCCAGCAGAGCCTCGCCGAGGTCGAATCGGTCGGCCCGGCGCTCCGCCTGGTGGACCTGCTCCTCCAGCGCGGTGGCCGCGTTTTGGCTGTCGATCAGATCCTGATTCCACTTCTGCAGGTGCGATCGGTAGCCGTCGAGGATCTTTTTCGCGGCGGCGTCGTCGCGCAACGGCAGCGACGTGAGCAGATCGACGGTGAGCTGCGTGTCGTACTGGCGGATCTTGTGGGCCTGATAGAAATTCCACTGATCGCTCGCGCGCGCCTGGTAGAGCACCGCATGGGTGTGGGAGCGATGCCCGAGGACCGTCACAATCGCCACCAGCACCGCCAGCACGCTGATGGTGAAGCTCACCGGATGCAGGCTGCGGTCGTGCGCGGCATGCTCGTGCTGCTCCTGGATCTCCTGGGCCTCGGTTGGTTCCATGGCTTTTGTATATCAGACGGTGCAGACATGCAGGACCGGGTGGTTGTTCCCGATGTCCAGCGCACGCACTTTTGAGCTGCGTCTTGCTCAGTGGTCCGCGGGAGCCGCGCCCACCGGGTCGAGGGTAATCGCAAGCCCGTTCACATCTTGATTCACGGACGTTTCCGTATCCTGCCTTGCCTTGTAGCCCTTCACGCTTGCCCACACGGTATACCGACCCGGAGCCAGCCCCTCAAATGCAAAATCACCGTCCGCCGGCAGCACCATGGTCTGAACATCCTGGGTGCGATCGAAGGCAAGCGATACCCGCATTCCTTCTGCGATTGGTTTGCCATCGCTCAGCACCACTCGTCCTCGCAGGCGATATCCCGGTTGCACCACAAGGTCGCCGACGTTCAGGTCCTGCCCGTCTTCCGTGGTCGACACCGCCACCGGCTCCGTCTCACCGCGTGTCGCCAGCGATTCCATCTTGCCGAACAGGTTCCATTGTTCCGGCACTGGGACGCCGGTGATGGCAAACGTCCCGTCTTGTCGCGTTCCAATCCTGATCTCGTCGTAAAAGCTTCCGGAAACGTCGAGGTTCCCGCGTCCGATCCATGGCTGCTGTGGCCTTAGTCCAATTTCCGCGTCGGCGACCGGCTTGCCGTTCCGGATGAGCCGACCGCGCACCACTGCGCCCTCGGTCACCGTCACGGTATGGCGCTCGGGCCCAAACGCCAGGATGACGAACCTGGGCGCCAACGCGCGCGGTTCCACCATCAGCGCCAACTTCGCGGCCGGTTGTGTGTAATCGATCTCGAAATTTCCCTGGCCGTCGGTGAGGGCTACTGTGTCGAGTCCTCCCACCGTGCCATAGATCGTCGTTCCCGCCGGAACGGGGCGACCCCCCAGCAAATCGCCGGCCGCGAGCAGAATCGCTTCGGGCTCAACGACCGCGTCAGGAACAGGTGATCCCTGCGCATCGACCACATGGCCGCGTACAACTCGCCTCGGATCGTCGACCGGCGTGCGTTCGGTTAGCGTAGCTGTTGGCGCAGGCCCAGCCAGCGGATCCACGTGCTTCACGAAAGCCGGTGTGTAGCCGCTCCTGACCACAAGCAGCTCGAACCACAAGTCGCGGTTGAGGCCACTGATTGAAAACATCCCGGAAGAGTCGGTGTGGGTGCGCTTCCCGCAATCCGTGTAGCAGCCTGGACAGTAGAGGTTGTAGCCGGTCCTCACTCCCGCGTGGTACACGATTACCGTGGCATCGCTCAGCGGCTTGCCGCTTGTGTCTGTCACCTTGCCTGTGAGAGTTGTCCGCTCGATGGCATGAGCTGGACCGCAGGCTGCCAAAGCCAGAATCGCAAACACAGTGATCGCTACCTTCATGGCTCGCTCCTGCGATTGGCCACGAGACTACCATCAGCGCCCCTCCGCCGCAATTGCGTCCGGCAATGAGCGCGCGGCAAACCGCCTACAATGCTGAAGATGGTCCCCGGAAACCGTTCTGTGCCCGCCGATACCGTTCTGCCGCACGTGGTGTATCAGAATCTGCCCGAGGCGATCGCCTGGCTTCACCGCGTCTTCGGATTCACCGAAGCCTACCGCTATGGGGAAGGCCCGAGTGGGGCGCAGCTGTTTGCCGGGAGGGCGGCGATCCAGGTACGGCAGGCGAAGCCGGGCCAGCGATCGCCGGCCCAGCTCGGCTATGGTACGCAGTCGCTGACGATTTTTATCGAGGATGTAGACGCCCATTACGCGCGGGCAAAGGACACCGGCGCGACGGTCCTGGAGGAGCCGCATGAGACGGTTTATGGGGAGTATCAGTATGCAGCCGAGGACCTGGACGGGCATCACTGGCTTTTCTCCCGCCACGCAAAGGATTTGAGCCCGGAGGACTGGGGCGCGGTCGCGGCCGGGCGCTGAACGGTCTCGCTTTCGGCAGAGGTCCGGATTTCAATTCATGGGTTTTTCGGAACCACGCCGCTCCGGCCTGCGTATCATTGCCCATGAGTGCCGCCGGTACACTGACGTGGAATCTGGGCATGATGGGATTCCCCCGGAATGCGGCCCGGGTGGCCCAATTCGTGCCGTCGGGGCCCGGGCATGCCGCCGGACGGACCCAGACTGGATCTGCCGAGCGCTGGCAGCGGCACGAGCAGGCGGCGGAACGAATCGGAGAGAGGCCGGTGGAAGCCGAGTGGCAGGTCCTGGTTGAGCGGTGCCTCAAGGGCGACTCTTTTGCCTGGACCGAACTCGTGAAAGCCCACCATCGGCGCGTCTACGGCATCTGCTATCGGTTCACCGGCTCGGCCACCGACGCTGAAGACCTGACCCAGGACGTTTTCCTGAAGGTCTACGGCAATCTGGCCGCCTTCGACATGGCGCGCGGAACATTCCAGACCTGGATCACGACCATGACTCGCAATTTGCTGGTGGATCACTTCCGCCGGTCGCGGGCGCAGCGTGTGACCGACTCCATGGACACGGGCTGGGATGGCGACGGCGAGGAGACGCCACTGACGCAGCGCCTGGCCGACCGTCAGCCCACGCAGCACGATCGCGCGGTGCAGAAGGAAATCGAAAAGATGGTGCAGGAAGCGCTCACGAAGATCTCGCCGGAGCTGCGCGAGGCCGTGATCCTGCGCGATCTGCAGGACCTCGACTACAAAGAGATCGCAGAGGTATTGCGCATACCCGAAGGTACCGTAAAATCCCGGATCAGCCGCGGGCGGGCGGAACTTGCCCGTTTACTGGAGCGTAATAAAGGGCAGATGGTGTAGCGATGGCGGAGCAGAGCAAATTCGGGCAAAAGCCGGAAGCCAACCCCGGCGGTCTCCGCTGCGAGGAATGGGAACTATTGCTGGCCGACGCTCTGGACGGTCTGCTGCCGGAGAAGGAAGCGGCTGCGTTCACCGCGCACAGCGTCGGGTGCCCGGCCTGCTCCGATCTGCTGGCCCACGCAAAGCAGGGGCGCGAGTGGCTGGGTTATCTGCACACCGAGCCGGAAATTCCGTCCGGTTTGGTGGCCAAAATTCTCGACCAGACGGTCGGCGCCAGCAGCATTCCGGTGCCGCTGGTCGCCGGAGCGGGGCAGCCCGCCGGCGCGGCTGTAGCTGCTGTCCCCTGGCGGCGGAATTTCCACGAAATGCGCCTCCTGATGACCGTGGCCATGGCCTTTTTCTCGATCGCGCTGACGCTGAACCTGGCCGGGGTACGCTTCGGCAGCATGAAGCTGGCGGATCTTCGCCCCTCGACCATCGGCAGCGCGCTCTCGCGGCAGTTTTACGGTGCGCAGGAGCAGGTGGTAAAGTTCTACGCCAATCTGCGCTTTGTCTATCAGCTCGAATCGCGCATGCGGGAGCTGCGGCGCGACGTGGACACCACGCCACCGGCACAGCAGCAGAAGAAGAGCGCGCCGGCGAAGCCGAGCGGCGACAAGGACGGGCGGCTGGATCCCGGTCCGGTCACCGGCAGCCCACTGAATGCGGATGATCGGGGGGCGAGCCAGCCTTCCGGCAGTGTCGAACAGGATGCGCAGCTCGGGCCCCAGGCGGGCCACGGGCTGCCGCAGGCAAGCAATCACGTAAACGAGGCGGAAATTTTGTTTTCCCGGAAAACTTACAGGGCCGGGCCGCGGCGAGGCGTTGAACTCGCCGGGTACGAAGGAAGGAGCCTGGCATGAACTGCGTCAATCACCCCGAGGCGGCGGTCTCCGCCTATTGTCAGAACTGCGGAAAGGGGCTGTGCAGTGCCTGCGCGCGCACGGTTCAGGGCAGCGTTTTTTGCGAGCCGTGCCTGGCTGCGCGTATGCCTGGCGCTCCCCCCATCCCCGGAGTCCCGGGCATGCCTCCTCCCCCTGGAGGGCCGAATCCTGGGCTGGCCACGCTGCTGGGATTCATCCCCGGCGTGGGCGCCATGTACAACGGCCAGTACATCAAGGCCATCGTGCATGTGATCGTCTTCGTGGTTCTGGTGGGATTGAGCAGCCGGTACGGAGTCTTCGGCCTCTTCGTGGCCTTCTGGGTTCTCTATCAGGTCTTCGACGCACACCAGACGGCCAAAGCGCGCCGCGATGGGCTGCCGTTGCCGGACCCCTTCGGATTGAACGATCTGGGTAACACGCTGGGTGGGCAGCGTCCCGTACCGCCGCCCCCCCCCGGCGCTTCGTCAACCGGGCCGGGTGGAACCGCACCCCCTCCGCCCTATCCCGACTGGGGTGAACATCTGCGGGGCCAGGCCGAAGTCTTTGGGCGCCAGGCCGAAGTCTTTGGGCAGCAGGTGGAGCAGCACGCGCGAATCATCGGCCAGCAGGCCGGGCAGTGGGGCGAGCAATTGCGGCAGCGAATCGTCGCGGAAGCGAATCGCCCGTTTGCCCCGGGATTTACGGGAACCCCTCCGGCGTCGGGACCTGGGTATGGACCGGCGGCCCCGGGCTATCCGCCGCCGCCCGGATATGCGTCTGGGTACGCTCCGCCGCCACCCCCTCCGGGGTATGTTCCTCCCGCGCCTCCGCCAGTGCCGCCGGAGATGGAGCTGGAGCGGGCACGACGGGAGCCGATTGGTGCTATCGTACTCATTCTGTTGGGGATGCTGTTCCTGTTCAACACCATGGGCTTCTTCAGCTTCCACTGGCTGGGCCATGGATGGCCGTGGATCATCCTGGCCATCGCCGTCTGGCTCCTGGTGCGGAGCGGCGGCGGGCGGTTCCGGATGGGAATGCATATGCCGACACCTCCGGTGGTCGAGCCGCCGGAGAAACCAGGGGATACGCAGCCGCCGCCCGGAGGTGAACGATGAACCAATATCTGTTTCTTCGCCGGATGCGTGGGCCGATCCTGCTGTTGGTGTTTGGCGTGACCGCAATTCTTGCGGAATATACGTCGATCGGCTACGACAAGAGCTGGCCGTTGTACATCATTGCCCTGGGCGCGCTGAAGCTGGCCGAAAACGCGGTGCTGGCGCAGAATCCACCACCACCGCCGCCCCCATATCCGGGCTATCCGCCCCAGGGAGGCTACCCAGGCTATCCCGCAGCGGGAACGCCGCCGGGATCTACCACCACTTCGACGGCCATCGTTCCTTCGCCGGGTGAGGACAGGAGCTAGCCATGGCCACACCTCCGTATTCGCCGCAGGATGCCCGCTGGCAGGCAAGACAGGCGCGAGAGGCAGCGCGCGCGCAGCGCCGGCAATGGAAAGCGCAGTGGCACGCGCAGCGGCAGTACTACCGCAGCTACTGGCGCGGTTTTCGTCGGCCCACGTTCGTCGGGCCCGTGGTCCTGCTCGCCGTGGGCATCGTTGCGCTGCTGATTTGCACCGGCCAGATGGAGGCCGTGCAATTCTGGGACTGGTACGCCCATTGGTGGCCGGTGCTGCTGATCGGCCTCGGCGGGTTGCTGCTGGTGGAATACCTGGTGGACTGGAACCGGCCGTGGGCCGCACGCCGGTCGATGGGAGGGCTGGTCTGGCTGGTCATCCTGTTGATCTGCCTGGGCTGGGTTTCCAGAAACGGCCGGCTGGTGGGGCCTTTTTCGTCGTATTTCGGGGATAACAACTCTTTTGGTTTCCCGTGGACTTTCGGCCCGGAGCACGACAATGACGTGCAAATGGACTACACGCTGCAGTCAGCGAAGCCCTCAGTGAGCATCGACGACCCGCACGGCGATGTAACGCTCACTGCCTCAGCGGACGGGCAGATGCACGTCCGCGCGCACGAAGTGGTCCATCGCGACTCCGATGAGGCGGCGCAGCGCGTCTTTGACGAACTGAAGCCGAAGGTGGATGTGACCGGCTCCGGCGCGGTGATCACGGTTCCGCAGAAAGACGGAGCCAGCGTCGATCTCGCTGTCCAGTTGCCGCCAGCGGCGTATGCGACGGTCACGGCCAACCACGGCGATGTGACCGCGGATGGGCTGAACGGCGGAATGCAGGTGACCAGCAACCACGGCGACGTGAAGCTGGATGATATCGGCGGGGAAGCGCTGGGCCACATGGATCACGGCGATTTCTCCGCGCATAACGTGCAGGGACGCGTGCTGGTGGACGGCCGCGGCGACGATGTGACGGTGTCGGCGGTGCACGGCTCGGCGACCATCAACGGAGATTTCTTCGGCGACATCCACCTCGAGGACATTGGGTCGGATGTGCATTACCACTCGAGTGTGACGGCGCTGGATATTCCTCACCTCGACGGGTCGCTGACCCTGGATGGGAGCGACCTGAACGTGACCAGGGCCTCGGGGCCGCTGCATATCGCGACGAAATCCAAGGACGTTGACCTGACGCAGATTGCCGGCGACGCGCACATCGAGAACAGCGACGGCGATGTGGATCTGGTGGCGGCCGCGCCGCTGGGCAACGTGCAGATCAGCGATCACACCGGCAACGTGGTGGTGACGATGCCGGAGAATGCCAGCTTCAGCGTGAGCGGCAGCACCAGCAGCGACGAATCCATCCGCACGGACTTTCCGCTGAAGGTTTCGAACGATGGCGGACGGCAAACCCTCCAGGGCACGGTGGGCAAAGGTGGCGTGCTGCTGCAACTGGACACCGACCACGGCGACCTGGAACTGCGCAAGGGCGAGAGCGTCGCGCAGAGTTCCGAACCGCCGGCCGGGGCGAAGCACTTCAAGGTCCCGGCGGGAACGAAGCCGAAGACGGCGGAAGAGTAGGGAACTGCGAAATTCCTGTCAGTCCGGCTTCGGGCCGGAGGCGTCGTCGCTGACGGCGGCGAGTTCCAGCGTCTCTTCGGCATCCAGGGCTTGTTCGACCAGCGCAAGGGGCAGCGATTTTGTCGGGCGGATGCCCAGGCTCTTCAGCATTTCGGCCTGGCGGATCGCATTGCCCTTGCCGGAGGCCAGCTTCTTGTACGCGTCGTCGTAGCTCTGCCGCGCTGCTTCGAGGCTGTGTCCAACGTCCGTCAAATCTTTCGCAAACGCCGCCAGCTTGTCGTAGAGCTCTCCACCGCGCCGGACGATTTCCTGCACGTTCCGCGTCTGCTGCTCCTGGCGCCACAACTGAGCCACCGTGCGCAGCACAAACAGCAGCGTGGTGCGGCTCACCAGCAAAACATTGCGGTCCCAGGCTTCCTGCCACAGCTTGCCGTCGTGCGCGAGGGCGAGCATGAACGCCGGCTCGATGGGGACAAACAGAATCGTGAAGTCGAGCGAGTTCAGCCCGTACAGCGACTGGTAATTCCGCTGCGCCAGCTCGCGAATGTGGTTCCGCATCGATGCGATATGCCGCTGCAGCGCCGCTTCACGAGTGGTCTCATCCTGATCAGCGCAGTATTCGTCGTAATCGCCGAGCGACACCTTCGCGTCGATCACCAGGTGGCGATTCCCGGGCAGGTCCAGGATCACGTCCGGACGCGCCCGCGTGCGATCGTCGCGCGTAAAGCTGCTCTGCACCCGGTACTCCTGGCCTTCGCGCAGGCCAGCGGATTCCAGCAGCTTCTCCAGCACAAATTCGCCCCAGTCGCCCTGCGTCTTCGAGGAGCCCTTCAGCGCGTTCACGAGATTCGCGGCGTCGGCCGAGAGCCGTTCGTTGAGCGAACGGAGCTGATCGATCTGTGTCTTCAGCTCGGAACGGCCTGCGATGCCGTCTTTTTGAAGGCTCTCGACTTTTTGCTGGAATTCTCCGAATTTCTCTTTGAGCGGGGTGAGCAGGGTGGTCAGGTTCGTCTGGTTCTGCTCAGTGAAGGCTTTCGATTTCTGGTCGAGTATGTCATTGGCGAGCGCTTTGAACTGGTTCGAGAGCTCCTCGCGCGCCTGCTGCAGCATGGCGATTTTTTCCGCTGCGCCGCTTTGCTCTTTCTGAAGCGCGGTACGGAGGCCGGCGGCTTCGATGCGCGCTGCTTCGGCGTCGCGGCGAAGTTGGTCGGCTTCCAGGCGGGAACGCTCCGTTGACTCCCGCAACTCGGCTAGTTGCGCGCTGAGCTGCGCGGCAGTCGCTTCCATGCCGGCGATCTTCTCGCGCTGCGCAGTGTCCCGTTCGCGGGCGGCTTCGAGCAGGCAATTGGTCTCGGCTGCATCACCGGGGGCAGCATGGCCGCGGCTCCTGAGGAAAATCCACGCCAGAACTGCACCGGTTGCCAGGCCGGCCACGAGAAGGACCCAATCCATCGGAGACATGGCTCGACTATAACGCTGTCGGGTGCGGGGAGGGGACGCGTTTTCCAGAGCGTAGGATCTGGCCGCGTGCGAGTTGAGGCGGGGCCGCTTTACACCATCTGGAGCCGCCAGTAGACTTGGAATTTCGGAGCCGGGTGGGCGTGTGCCCCAGCCGGCCCCGGCGTCCCAGGCGGAGGAATCGCATCCCTCCCTCCCGCTTTCTGCATCCACTGAACGAAGTACCTCGAGGAGAAACGCATGGCATCAGGTGTGGAAGAAAAAGTGAAGCAGATTATTGTCGAGCAGCTCCAGGTGGACGAAGCCGAGGTTACTCCGGCCGCGTCCTTCCAGGAGGATCTCGGCGCCGACTCTCTCGACGTGGTCGAACTGGTCATGCAGTTCGAGGAAGCCTTCGATCTGGAAATTCCCGACGAGGACGCCGAGAAGATCAAGACCGTGAAGGACGCGATCGACTACATCGAGAAGAACGCGAAAGGCGGCAAGTAACCTTGCAGCGTCGCGTCGTGGTCACGGGTCTGGGCCTGGTATCGGCCGTCGGCCATACTGCCCCGGAGGTCTGGACCAATCTGCTGGCCGGCCAGAGCGGCATCGCTCCGATCACCCACTTCGATACCACCGCATTTCCGGTCACCTTCGCCGCGGAAGTCAGGAGCTTCGACCCGCTGCAGTTCATCGAGAAGAAAGAAGCGCGCAAGATGGGGCGCTTCATTCACCTCGCTCTGGCTGCCACGGACGAAGCGATGCGCAGCTGCGGCCTGGAGGTGACGCCGGCGAATGCGGATCGTGTCGGCGTCTTCATCGGGTCGGGGATCGGCGGGTTCGATGTGATCGAGCGCGAGCACAGCAACATGCTGCAGGGCGGCCCGCGCAAGATCTCGCCCTTTTTCATTCCCGCGGCGATCATCAATCTGGCCGCGGGGCAGGTGAGCATCCGCTACGGCGCCAAGGGTCCCAATGAGGC
>JASIAO010000197.1 GCA_030041955.1 Acidobacteriaceae bacterium
TACGACCGCGGGCGAGCGCTGGTTTCGAAAATGCGGGAACTGATCCCGCGACAGCAGTTCGAAGTGGCGATCCAGGCGGCGATTGGTGCCAAGATCGTCGCGCGCGAGACGGTGTCGGCACTGCGCAAGAATGTGCTGGCGAAGTGCTACGGCGGCGACATCACGCGCAAACGCAAGCTGCTGGAAAAGCAAAAAGAGGGCAAGAAGAGGATGAAGCGGATCGGCAAGGTCGATATTCCGCAGGAAGCGTTTCTGGCGGTGCTCAAGGTGGGCGAGGACAGCGGGCGCTGAGCTCTTCGCGTGGTCATTGCGCGGTCCCAAAGTAAGCTTTGTTCCCTGTGCGCAGATCGCGCCCCCAGGTGAGCACGACGTGCGTGCCGAGGAGAGTGAGCCGCGCCTCGATACCTGTGTCAAACAGCCACTGATTCGTAGTTAGGCCGGTGAGCGGCGCGCCCATGCGGCCGATGTCAAAGAGCGGGCCGGCCTGGACGGTGATGAGTCCGTTGCTGTAGACGCGGCGGTAGAGATCGCTGTTGGTGAGCAGATAGCGGTTGCCGAGCGGTGCGCTTCCCTTTCGGCCATCGCGTGTACCGATGTGGCCGCGCAGCCAGAGATCGTTGTCGCGCTCCACGCCGAGCATGAAGAGCTGGTCGAATGGAGCGCTGCCGAAGAGGCCGCCGAGCCGGAGTTGCTGGCTCACTTCCCATTTGTCTCCCTGAGCCTGCGGGAACCAGTGTGCGAGGGCCGAGGTCTGGAGCTTCTCAAAGAGGTGCGGCGGCGAGGACCAGACGCGGCCGGCCTGAGCGGTGGCCGCAGTGGTAAGGGTGAAGCGCCGCTGGGGGATGTCGATTGGCTTGCCCTGCGCTCCAGCGCCGGCTTGCAGAGCGTAGCCAGGTTGGACGAGTTGCGCATCGAGAGCGGGGCCCTGGACGACGCTGCGGAAATTGCGATGGGAGAGTTCTCCGTCCAGGTTCCAGGTGAAGCGGCCGCTGTTGAATGAGGTCACAGATGCTCCGGCGCGCTGCCATTCCATGTTGAGCGAGCCGAGCACGGGGGCGTTGCCTGTGAAGGATCGGCGGATGGCCCAGTTTTCATCGCGCACGTCGGCGAATAGCTGCCAGCGGCGCGCGGGCAGATTGCGCAGCGGCGCGGAGAGCGCGAACCAGGCGCGGCGCTTTTGTTCATCCCAGCGCAGGAGCGAGTCGAGATTCATCGCAGAGCGGCCGATGTTGTCGTAGCTCGGATAAATCGTCGCGTAGAGCAAGCCGCTGAAGGTAGAAACAATGGCCTGCAAGGGCGTGGCGCCGAAGCCGTCCAACTCCATGGCGTGAAAGTCTGCGTCGAAGGAGCCGTCAGGTTGCGCGTTGAGGGTGAGGTTCCAGGTCGGGAATATGCCGAGGCCGGCAAGGCGCGCTTCGGTGGTTTCCCATTGCGGTTCGCGGAGCACGTCGGCGGGCGAAAAGGCGAAGGCGCGATCGAGCAGGAGGCGGCGGATGCGAAGCTGCGGATCGAAATCGAGCGCAGAGATGTACGGCTTGCCGATGCGATTCCAATAACGCAGGGCGCCTGGCACGTTGCCCATCAGGTAGTAGACGGTGCCCGCGAAGTTGTTCGCATACTCGTCTTTCGGATTGAGTTTCAGGGCACGACGGAGCCACGCAGCGGCTTCGGGATAATGCTTCTGCTCGAAGGCGACACCGGCGAGCTCAACGAGAAAGCGCTCCTCACGCGGACGGCAGCGGGCTCCGGCGAGCAGAGCCGCATGCGCCTGGGACCAGCGCTGCAGATGCGCGAGCGCCATCCCGTAGTCGAAGTCGAGCGTGGCGGAGCGCGCGGATGTTGGCTCGACCAGGCGGATGACCTCGTTCCAGTTGTGCTGCGCGTAGGCTTGCGCGACCTGCGCCTCAGACGGAGACGCGGCGGCGCACTGGGCGCGAGCCGAGAGCGGCAAACAGAGAGCGAGGAGTAGCGCGCTCAGGAAGGTGGTGGCGCCAGCGTTCCTCAGGCGGTAGTCGTACATCCGTGCAGCCGTTCTTTCATGCGATCTAGTTGTCCGGCTTCGCCGGCGCGGGTACGGCGAGCAGCATCCAGTCGTGCGTCGCGCTCCAGTCTTTTTCAAACGCGGCACGATCCTGGGCGAGCAGTTTGCGCACGGCGGGATCGTTCATCATGACCTGCGCGTTCTCCGGGTCGATGCCGGCGATGACGACGTAGTGCAGTTCGGTCTGGCCGCGCGGACGCAGCGCAACAATGACCGGGCGTCCTTTGCTCAACTGCTGCATGAGGTCGCTCCATTGGCCGTCGATGGCAAATGCGAGAAACCCGTGCTGACGCAGATACGTCTCCATCGCCTCGGGAGTGATGCCGTGCAGCCGCGGCGCGTAAAGCTGATGCTGGATCGCGGCGACGTCGCTGGCGGGCGGAGCCGGCTGGTGCTGCTGCTGCGCCCAGTACTTCATAACCATGGAAAGAGAGGCGGCCCCGCAACCATCGCGGGGCTGAGGGACAAAGGGAACGTCGATCCAGACGCCTGCCGCGGTTTGGGCCGCGAGCGCCCCGGCCGCCAGCAGAAACGCCGCGAACAATTTGAGCATCCGTCGTCAGTGTACGGCGATCAGGATAATGACCACGACGATAGCAATGATGATCACCAGCAGCATCCCGATTCCGAGGAAGCCGGCGGCGAACTGTTGCTGGGCGTGTGAGGCGCGCGCGGCGAGGCTGGCCAGCTCCTGATTGGAGAGCGTGGGAATCGCGGTGCGGACCTGCACGGGATTAATGTGGTGATCCTTCATCGCGGTTTCGGCCTGAGGGGTGGAAAGAAACTTCGTCAGGGCGTCGATGTTCTGCTGGCGCGCGGCAGAGGCGGATTGCACCTGTTGCTGGAGGGCCTGCGATGTGACGAGGTGATCGGCAACCGGGGAATTCTGAGCGCGAGCCGTGGGAGTGAAGGCAAGCAGAGAGAGAACGGCGAGGGTCAGGGCGCTGCCCAGGAAAAATTTGCGAAAAGCTACTGATGTCATGGAAGCTCCGCGTGGAAGTGATAGTGGATTCGTCCCGCTGGTTGGGATGCCTGCGCGAGGATGGCGAGTTGCAGGCGATTGAAGCCGCACGAACAACGCTTGCGGCGTAACGTGACGCCGTCATCGCCAACATGGGCCGGGGAGAGAGCATCCAAATCAGCGAGTGCGGAAAGTATTCGCTCCGAAGAAGCAAGTACGGACGGTTCGATGGGTCAGCGGTTCCTCGAAAGTTCACTTTTCTCCTAAGGAGTACGGAATGAAACGCATTGCCATGATCGTGGGGCTCGGACTGATGACAGCGATGCCGTCGTGGCTGGCTGCGCAGAGCGTGGCGCCCGAAAAATACGATCACGCCGAGGTCGGGATATACGGCGACTACTTCCGGTTTGCGCCGAACAGCAATTCGTCGACTAATTTCGTGGGTGTAGGTGGACGGCTTGGCATCAACGTGAGCGCCCACATCGCGCTGGAAGGCGAAATGAATTACGACTTCGCGCGGAATTACACGTCGACGTATACAACATCAACGAGCAGCACAACTACGACCACCTTTACGACGACGGGCGTGCGGCCGCTGACTGGATTGTTCGGGCCAAAGTTCCAAATAGGGACCAGCAGCCCGGTGCGCGCGTTCGTAACCGGGAAGATGGGATTCGTCAACTTCAGCTACAGCAATCCCAACGTGGTGTCGGGCACGACGTTCAGCAATTCGATCAATGGCGTGGGCGGACCGGGCACATATCTGGCGTTCTACCCAGGAGGCGGGCTGGAGTTTTTCCTGGGACCGATCGGGATTCGCGCAGAAGCCGGCGACGAAATTTATCTGGATAACGGGGCGTATAACAACCTGCGGGTAACGTTCGGTCCGACTATCCGGTTCTAATCGAGGTCTGCGAGGGCGTAAAAGCGGCGGCTCCAGTTCGAGTTGGCCGTACTGACGCTCCGCCCCAGGCAGCGCCCGCTTTCGAGCGGGCGCTTTCCTTTGGGGGTTTAGGGGCCAGGCTGAGGTGGGGCGTGCCGCGAGGGAGAAGATCGGTTCAGTAGGATGGGCGTCGGACAAATGCCCGATGCGGGTAACGGAAGTTGGCGCGCAGGAAGCCGGAGGTGCACCGGTTCTGCTGGCCGTGCCGCGCGATGCGAAGCGTTACTTGTGCGATTTTGCCTTCTCACGCGCGGGCTCGGGCGATTCGACGGGCGGGAGATCGTAAATTTCGATGGCGCCATGGCGAAGGATGGCGAAACGGAGGCCGTCGGGGGAGAGCGCAACGTTCTGGCCGGCGCTGAGTACGGGCGTGGCATCCCGGACGAGGACGAGCTTGCCGGTATCGGTGTCGTAGACGCCGACGAATTGCTGGCCGAGTTCGCCTTCATCGAGCGAGGAGCCGAAGGCGTTGACGGGGGCAGTGGTTTCGACAGATTCGTAGGCGAAGCGGCTGCCGTTGAGGGCGCAATCGAACCATCCCCAGACGTATTTGCTCTGCCAGGTCGCCTGCCAGAGTTCCTTGCCGGTGACGGTGGAGACGCCGTAGACGGGGCGGTTATCGAGCACCTGGCCACAGGCGCTAACCAGGACGACTGTGGAGCTGAGCGGCTGCACGGATGGGCGGCAGGTGGAGCGGACATTGCCGAGGAAGCGGGGATCACCGTGGAAGGGGACGTCCTGGAGGTCCCAAAAGCCGAGTTGCTTGTCCTGGGTTGCGAAGAGAAAGCCTGTGGAGGTGAGCGGAACGAGGACAGCCTGCGAGGCCTGAGAGCTGGCGATGACCTGACTGGGGGATGCGGAGGCAACAATGGAAATGTGCACCGGTTGGGTGTCGGAGACGGGATTGTCGCCGAGGGTAGGGCCGATATATGGCTGCGGGTGAGCGGCGGTTTCGATGGCTAAGCGGGTTCGGTCAGGGGAAAGCTCGAGGGCGTCGAGCTCGGAGCCGGCGCTGAGCCAGGGATGAAGTTCGAGAGATGGGCCGACGGTGAAGAGCGAATCGCGGATGCGCAGGAGAAACTGGCCGCCGATGAAAGGCCAGAGGTATTGAGCGCGGTCGTGCATGCGCCATTCGGTCCGGGCGAGGACCTGGCCGCTACGGACGTCGAGGACGAGGGCACGAATCTCCTGATCGTCGTCGTTGCTGCGGTCGCTGGGCAGACGGCGAAGCAGGCCGCCGACGCGGAACGTGAAGATGAGACGGTTCTCGTCAAAGAAGCCGAGCGACGCGGAGGAGAGACGCGCGGTGAGATAGAAGGTGCTGGGCGGAACGTAGCCGAGCGGAGCGACGGGGATGCGCAGGGAGGGACTGAGGCCGGGAGCAGCGGGTTGAGCAGGAGATTGACCGGAATGCTGAGCGGGAGGCTGAGACCAGGCGCAGGAAGGGGCAGAGCAGGCCGCCAGCAGAAAGAGGGTCATCGCAAATCTGGCCGTTGGACTTGCCATGGAAATCCTGCTTCTATTGTCTGCATGCGGCAGGGTGTGAGCAAATGAGCGATCAGGGATGAGACCGGCAGGGATGAGGCGGCAAGCGGTGGGGCGGCCAGCAGCAGGACGGGCGGCGGCAAGAGCAGGCGAGCATCATAGGATTTGACGCGGTGAGGCATTGTGCGTATAAAACTTTGATCGAGACGGTTGAAGGAAAAACGCTGCGCCAGGGAGCGGCGGCGTTGGGACCCAAGCGAGGATTATGGCCCGAATGCAGCAGACCCGCGAAACCCCCATGCCCCGGCGCGTTGCGCGCCCGGCGGCGGCGAAGCCTCGTTCCGGAGGCAACGATCCGCAACAGCGCGTGCTGGAGGATTACCAGAGCGCGCTGGAGCTGATGCAGCAGAACAAATTTGAGAAGGCAAGAACGGCGCTGGAAAAGATTGCGCGCGATGCTCCGCCGGAGATTGCGGAGCGGGTTCGCGTTTACCTTGCAGTGTGCGAACGGAACAGCGCGAAGGAGTCGCTGCAGTTCAGTACTCCGGCGGAGCACTACGATTACGCGGTGTCGCTGCTGAACAACGGCAACTTCGAAGAGGCGCGGGACCAGTTCGAGGCAATCCTGGCGGGTGCGCCGGAGGCGGACTTCGCACACTACGGGATGGCGCTGCTGAGCAGCATGACAGGACAAGCCGAGGAGGCGCTGGATCATCTGGCGCGAGCGATCGAGCTGAACCCATCGAACCGCATCCAGGCGCGCTCCGATCCGGACTTCATCGACATGGCCGACGATCCGCGCTTCACGGAATTGTTGTATCCGGAGACTTAGCAACGTACGGGTTACGGGTTGGAAGTACCTGCCCTTTCGCGACATCGCTCTGCTCCGGGCTTCCTGATCGCGAGCCGTCCGGAGCGCGGACGCGGGTTTAGACTCGGAAAAGACGAGTCGCAAAGACCCTGTGAGCGCATTCCCGGCCCAATTCACAACACCTCCCGGCCTACGCGTGGTCGCGATCGGCGGCGGGACGGGATTGTCCACTCTGCTGCGCGGGCTCAAGGTTCGCGTGCCGCACGGCGGAGGGCTGCTGGAGGTTCCGGCGCACGCGCCGCTGATCGCCGACCTGACCGCGGTGGTGACGGTGACGGACGACGGCGGCTCCAGTGGACGGCTGCGGCGGGACTTCAACATGCTGCCGCCGGGCGACCTGCGCAACTGTATGGTGGCGCTCTCAGAAGACGAGGGGTTGCTGGCGCAGCTCTTTCGGCACAGGTTTGGGAGCGGCGGCGAACTGGGCGGACACAACTTCGGAAACCTGTTTATCGCCGCGCTGACGGAGATGACGGGTGATTTCGCGCTGGCGATCAAGATGTCGGCCGAGATCCTGGCGACGCGCGGGCATATTCTGCCGGCCACGCAGCGGGATGTGACGCTGGCAGCACGAATGGAGGATGGGTCCGTCGTCCGCGGAGAGACGAAGATCACAGCGAGCCGGCAGCGCATTGTGGAGCTGACGTTGGAGCCGCCGGATCCGCCGCCGCCAGCCGAGACGCTGGAGGCGATTGCGCGGGCGGACCTGATCACGATGGGGCCGGGGTCGCTGTACACGAGCATCGTGACGAATCTGCTGGTGCACGGGATTCCGGAGGCGCTGGGCGCGGCGCGGGGGACACGGGTGTTCGTCTGCAACCTGATGACGCAGGCGAACGAGAGCCTGCACCTGACCGCGTCGCAGCACATCCAGCGGATTTACGAGCATGCGGGGCGGCCGATTTTCGACTACGCGCTGGTGAACACGGCTCCTATCTCCGAGAAGCTGCGGGAGCGGTATGCGGCGGAGGGCGCAGAGGAGACGGTTGCGGATGTGGAGCGCATCGAGGCGATGGGCATCCGGTGCGTCGCGGGAGATTTTGCGGATGAAGGCGATGTGGTGCGGCACGCGGCGGATCGAGTGACGCAGGCGCTGCTGGAGCTGCCGGTGAGAGCGGCGGGAGCGGCCGCGGCGCAAGCTCGCGGTTAGGCGCCGGTGCCGGTTTTCTTCAACTGGCCGCAGGCGGCGTAGATGTCGCGTCCGCGGGGACGGCGGATGAAGGTGGGGATGCCGCTGTCGCGCAGGCGCTGCTGAAAGGCGGCGACGGCGGATTCAGATGGCGTGGCAAAGGGGACGCCGGGGCCGGGATTCCAGGCGATCAGATTCACTTTGGCAGGAAAATTGGCGCGGCGCACCAGGCGCACGACTTCGTCGGCGTGCGTAAGCTGATCGTTGACGCCGCCGAGGAGAACGTATTCGAAGGTGATGCGCTCACGCGGACGCAGCGGAACCTGGCGCACGGCGTCGAGGACGTCGGCGATGCTCCACTTGCGGGTGATGGGCATGACGGCTTCGCGGACGAGGTCGTTGGGGGCGTTGAGGGAGATGGCGAGGCGCGGGCGGACTGGCTCCTGAGCGAAGCGCAAAATGCCGGGGACGATACCGGAAGTGGAGACGGTCATGCGCGATTCGGGGATGCCCATGGGGCCGGCGAGCAGGCGGACGGCGGCCATGAAGGAGTCGTAGTTGAGGAAGGGCTCGCCCATGCCCATGAAGACGAGGTTGATGCGGTCGGTGCCGGGGTCGGCGCCGTGGCGGTTGAGGACGGTGGCGACCTGGCCGGCGATTTCGCCGGGCGAAAGGTTGCGGATGATGCCGAGCTTCGCGGTGAGGCAGAATTGGCAGTTGACGGCGCAGCCGATCTGCGAGGAGACGCAGATGGTGGCGCGGGACCAGGGTCGGGCGTCGGACGCGGCGGGCTGTTCGGCATCGTCAGAGTCCTCGGAGTCGTCGCCTTCGGGCATCCAGACGGTCTCCACCGTCTGGCCGTCGCCGCCGGCGATGAGGTAGCGCTCGGTACCGTCGACCGAGCGAAAGGTCTCCACGATGCGGGGAAGACCGACGCAAAATCCCGCGGACGCGACTTTCTGACGGAGGTCTTTGGGCCAGGTGGTGAGCGAGTCGAGGGTTTCGATCCGTTGACGGTAGAGGGCGGATTCGAGTTGGCGAACTCGATACGGGGCTGGTGAAAATCCCTGGAGCTTGGCGGTAAGTTCCTGATTCTGAAGGCCAAAAAGAGCCGTAGCGCAACCCGCTCCGGGTGCGTCTAAGATGGTAACAGGTCGATTCCCGCCGGACCTTATCGTCACCTTCAGAGCATAGCGCATCTAAAACCCGGCAGGGCCACCCAACACAGCAAGAACGCCATGAACAGCGAACGCAATATCCGCCGAACCGTCCTGCCCAGTGGCCTTATCGTGCTCACGGAGCGCATGGAACACGTGCGATCGGTGGCGATGGGGGTGTGGATGCGGGCGGGGTCGCGGCACGAGGTGCCGGAGCTGAACGGGATTTCGCACTTTGTGGAGCACATGGTGTTTAAGGGGACGCGGTCCCGGTCGGCGCAGCGGATTGCGCGCGAGGTGGATGCGATTGGCGGAAATCTGGACGCGTTTACCGGTAAAGAGACGGTCTGCTTCAACATGAAGGTGCTGGACGAGCACGTGCCGACGGCGCTCGATGTCTTGTCCGACCTGGTGCTGAATCCGGTGTTCGCCAACGAGGAGATCACGCGCGAGCGGGGAGTGATCCTCGAAGAGATCAAGATGGACGAGGACAATCCGGATACGCTGGTACACGAAATTTTCACGCAGAATTTCTGGAAGGGGCATCCGCTCGGCAAGCCGATCCTGGGTACGCGGGAGACGGTGAAGAGCTTCGAGCAGAACACGCTGGTGCGCTTCTTCGAGCAGCGGTTCCGGGCGGGGAATATGGTGTTCTCGGCGGCGGGAAACCTGGAGCACGACAGCTTTGTGGAACTGGTGGCGCGGAATTTTGGGTCGCTGGCGCCGGGCAGCGTAGCGAGCGACACGGAAGCGCCGATAACGACGTCGAGGATCCATCTGCGCAACAAGAAATCGCTCGAACAGGTGCAGCTTTGTCTGGGCGTGCCCTCTCCGCCGGTCGCGGACGAGTCGCGCTACACGACGCTGCTGCTGAACACGATCCTGGGCGGCGGCATGAGCTCGCGGCTCTTCCAGACGGTGCGCGAGGAGCGCGGCCTGGTATACGCGATCTACAGCGATCTGAATCCCTATCGCGACACCGGGGCGCTGTGCGTGTATGCGGGGACGTCAGCGGACCGCGCGGTGCAGGTGATCGAGCTGATCATGGAAGAGTTCCGGCGGCTTAAGACGGAGCCGCTGCAGGCGGATGAGCTGCGGCGAGCGAAAGATCAGCTGAAGGGCAATTTGCTGCTCTCGCTGGAGAGTTCGATGTCGCGGATGTCGAACCTGGCGCGGCAGCAGTTGTACTTCGAGCGGTTCTTCGGGCTGGACGAAATTCTGGACCGCGTGGAGAGTGTGACCGAGGAGCAGGTGATGGCCATGGCCGGAAACCTGTTCGAGCCGGAGCGCGTGGCGGTGACGCTGCTGGGGCGCCTGGACGGGCTGCGGCTAACGCGGCAACAGCTGGTGTGCTGAGAGCGGTCTTCTCGCGCACGTTTCCGTACGCAATTCATCACTGAGAAAAATCAGACGGCCGCTGCTTCAATCACGGAGGCGAAGAATCCATCGCAGGGATGCACGCCGGGGATGGTGCGCAGGAAATGGCCCTCGGTCGCGGTGCGGAGCAGTTCTCTTCCCTGGGCCGTGAGGACGCCGGCGAGGGCAAGCTGATCGAGGAGTGGTGCGACGGGGACGACTCGGAATTGCGGCAGTTCGTGCAGAACGGCGGCGATGACGGCTTCGTTTTCTTCGGGCTCGAGCGAGCAGGTGGAGTAGACGAGGCGTCCGGTGGGCGCGAGGGCGGCGAGCGAAGATTTGAGGATGGCGAGTTGGCGCGCCTGCTGGCGGGCGAGGTCGGCGGGGTTGAGGCGAAAGCGGATTTCCGGGTTGCGGGCGATGGTTCCGGTGCCGCTGCAGGGGACGTCGCAGAGGATGAGGTCGTAGCTGGAGTCGAGCTTGATCAGGCTCGCGTCGGCGATGATGCAGCACAGGCGGGTCTGTGCCCTGAAGTCCGACAGGGATCGGGCGAGGAGGGACTTCATGGCGGCGAGGCGTTTGCGGCTGACGTCAACGGCGGTGATCTGAGCGCTGGGCAGACGTTCAGCGAGGATCGCGGTTTTCCCGCCCGGAGCGGCGCATGTGTCAAGGACCTGGGTGGCGCGGGGAGCGGCCGCTGCGGCGATTTCGGCGACAAGCTGCGAGGCTTCGTCCTGGATGCGTAGAGCGGGATGACGGGCGATATCGCCGCGGAGGACGCGACGGGCGTTCGAGAGAAATGCACCAGGTTCAAGGTCGAGATCTGCGGGCGGCGCGGCGGGATCGGCGAGACGGACGGTGGCGGCGGCAGGTTCCTGATTCCAGCGGCAGATGAATTCGGCGGCTGGCAAGCCGTATCGGCGGGTCCAGCGTTCGACCATCCACACAGAATGAGCGAGGGCGGCGGCGATCTCCTGGGATGAGCGGAAGTGTTCGGAAAGGACGGGGCGCGGCTGAGCGGCGATTTTTCGGAGTACGGCGTTGACCATGCCGGCGGCGTTCTCGCTGGAGGTCTTGACCAGCTCGACGCTGTCGTGAATGGCCGCATGAGCGGGGATGCGATCGAGATGCAGCAGCTGAAAAGCGCCTAGGCGCAGCGCTGTGGCGACTTCGGGGCGGAGTTTCGCGTGGGGGCGCGAGAGGAGCGGGCGAATGCACGCGTCGAGGGCGAGCTGCCAGCGCAGCGTCCCGAGGACGAGGGTGGTAGTGAGGTTGCGGTCCTCGGCAGAAAGCGCGTCGACGTTGCGGAAGCGGAGCAACTTGTCGCTGTGGGCGTCAGTCGTGGCGATTTGTAACAGGATGCGATACGAGATTTGTCGCGCGGGGGCGATCATGGGTCAGTCCCCGAGGCGCGTACCGCTGGGGAGGGGGTGGCCGCGGAGAAATTCTCCGGCGGACATGCGGCGCCTGCCTTCAGGCTGAAGCTCGACGAACTCGACCCAGGTGCCACCCGCGCAAGCGACGAAGATGGTGCCCTGTTCGACGAGCAGCATGCCGGGCTCGGCGGTGCGCTTGCCAGCCACCTCAGTGGGCAGCATGCGATGCACGGTGAGCTTGCTGCCGTGGAGCGTCGTCCACGCGCCGGGCCACGGCTGGAAGCCGCGCCAGCGGTTGTAGAGCGTCATGGCGGGACGGTTGAAATCGATGCGGCCGTCGTCGCGCGTGAGGAGCGGGGCGAGCGTGGCCTTCGCATGGTCCTGCGGGCGCGGCGTGATGCTGCCGGCATCGAGACCGGCGAGGGTCTGCATCATGAGGTCGGCGCCCATTTCGGCGAGGAGCGGGAAAACGTCGCTCGAGAGCATGTAGGGCGCGAGGGGCAGCTCGCGCTGGAGGAGAATGTCGCCGGTGTCGAGACCTTCGTCAAGGCGCATGGTGGTGGCGCCGGTGCGGTGCTCGCCATTGGCGATGGCCCACTGGATGGGTGCGGCGCCGCGATACCTCGGCAGCAGCGAGGCGTGCAGGTTGAGGTTGCCGTGGCGCGGAAGGGTGAGCATCCAGGGCGGGATGATGCGGCCGTAGGCGACGACGAGGATGGCGTCGGGGCGGATGGATTCGAGATCGGCGCGCAGTTCGGGGTTGTTGCGGATCTTCTCGGGCTGGGTGACGCGCAGGCCGGATTCGAGCGCAGCGACTTTGACGGGCGGGGCAGTGAGCTGGTGTCCGCGGCCGACGGGACGGTCAGGCTGGGTGACAACGAGAGCGATGTCGTGGCCAGCGCGGAGGGCCAGCCTGATCGTGGGCACCGCGAAGGCCGGCGTTCCGCAGAAGACGAGCTTCATTTCCACTCGCCGGTTTTTTGCAGCTTGCGAATCCTGCGGAGGATGAGGTCGCGCTTGAGGGCGCTGAGGCGCCACGGGAAAAGGATGCCGTCGAGATGATCGATTTCGTGCTGGAAGGCGCGGGCGAGCAGCTCGGTGCCTTCTAGCTCGATGGGTTTGCCGTCGAGATCCTGGGCGCGGACACGGACTTTCGCGGCGCGCATGACTTTGTCGCGGATGTCAGGAAGGCTAAGGCAGCCTTCTTCCTCGACCTGCTTCCCTTCCCGGTGGACGATCTGCGGATTGACGAGGACGATTTTGTCGTCGGGGTTCTGCTGATTGCTGAGGTCGATGACCGTGATGCGCTTGCCGACGCCAATCTGGGGCGCGGCGAGGCCGATGCCGACAGCCTTGTACATGGACTCGAACATGTCGGCGGCGAGCGCACGCAGCTCGTCGTTGAATTCAGCAACCGGTTCGGTGGGGCGCTGGAGGATGGGGTCGGGATATTTGACGATGGCGCGAATCATTTCAACTATGCCAGTAGCTAGCAGCTGGCAGCGGGTAGCTGATAGCGGGTCAAGTCACGTTTTGGGCTACGAGCTACCAGCTACAGGCTGGCAGCTACATCCTAGTAATTTTCGATCTGTTCCAGGTAACCTTGATAGTTACGTTTTAACTCCTTCAGCGAATCGCCGCCGAATTTTTCGAGAGCCAGGCGGGCGACGGCGAGCGCGACCATGGCCTCCGCGGCGACTCCGGCGGCAGGGACAACGCAGACATCGCTGCGCTCGTAGGCGGCTTTGGTTTCCTCGCGCGTGTCGAAGCGGACGGACTTGAGCGGACGGCGGAGGGTCGAAATGGGCTTGAGGTAGCCGCGCACGACGATGTCCTCACCATTAGAGATGCCGCCTTCGAGGCCGCCGGCGTTATTGTGCTCACGGGTGAAGCGGGTGTGCCCGCCATTCTTCACGTCGTTGGCGTAGCCGATGGCGTCGTGAACCTCGGAGCCGAAGGACTCGGCAGCAGTGACGCCACGGCCGATCTCGACGGCTTTAACGGCCTGAAGCGACATGACAGCCTGGGCGAGGATGCCGTCGAGGCGCTCGTCCCAGTTGGCGCAGGTCCCGAGACCGGGAGGGACGCCGTGGACGGCGACCTCGAAGACGCCGCCGACGGTGTCACCAGTGCGCAGAACGGCGTCGACTTCGGCTTTCATTTTCAGTTCGGCTTCGGGGTCGACACAGTTGAGAAGAACTTCGTCTTTGGCACGGAGAGCGGCGATTTCGTCCCAGGCGGCGGTGCGTTCCAGTTCGGCGCGACCGACGCGGATGACATGGCTTGCGAAGTCGATGCCGAGTTCGAGAAGAAGCTGTTTGGCGACGGCTCCCCCCGCGACGCGCGCGGTGGATTCACGGGCGGAAGCGCGTTCGAGAACGTAGCGGGCGTCAGGAAAATCGAATTTAAGAGCTCCGGCGAGGTCGGCGTGGCCAGGACGGGGCGAGGCGACGGCCTTGTGCTTGGCGGGATCGCCCGCGGCGACCGGGAGGGCCTCGGTCCAGTTCTTCCAGTCCCGATTTTCGATTGCAATGGCGATGGGTGAAGCGATGGTTTTGCCGTGGCGCACGCCGCTGAGGAAGTGCGCGGTGTCGGTTTCGATGCGCATGCGGCCGCCGCGGCCGTAGCCCTGCTGGCGGCGCCAAAGTTCGCGATTGACGAAATTCTCGTCGATGGGGACACCGGCAGGAAGGCCGGAGAGCAGAGCAATGAGGCTCTCCCCGTGCGACTCGCCGGCGGTAGAAAAACGCAGCATGAAGTGAGTAACCCGTTTTGATTTTAGATGAAACCCGGGGTTATCCCGTCGCAAGCCAGGCGTATTGTGCCTCGCTGAGGGGCACCACGGAGAGACGGCCCTGTTTGACGAGGGGCGACGAGGCAAAGAGGGTGTTGGCCTTGATAGCGTCCAGACTACGGGGCGTTTTGAGGCTGCGGACGAAGCGGATTCGGACGAGGGGCTGCTTCCGATCGGTGGCGTCGACGGCGACGATCTTGGCCAGACCGACGGCGCGGCGCTCGGAGCCGGTGTGGTAGATGACGAGCATTTCGCCGCGCTGGAGGCTGGCGAGGACTTTGACGGCCTGGGGATTGGTGACGCCATCCCAGACGGTTTCGCCATCGCGGGCGAGATCGTCGATGGAGTAAGCCTCGGGTTCAGTCTTCAAAAGGCAGGGCATGATTTGTATGCGCCTCGATTTCGTCGCGCCGGGAGGGGTTTGAGTCTGGAACTTTAGGCTCCTCGCTGCGCAGGTAAGCCTGAGTGTTGAGCAGGGGGCGCTCAAGGGAGCGGACCCAATCGGTGAAATCGGCGGGAGAACGTCCGCCGGCTTCGCTGCGAGCGAATTCCATCTGGAGGGTCTGCATTTTGGCGTCGAGATCATCGAGGTAGTGGAGCAGGATGGCCTCGGGGGTCATGGGGAGCTTGGGCGAGCCAAATTCGTATTTGCCGTGATGGCTGAGGACGAGATGCTCGACGAGGACGCGTTTGGCGGGCGGAAAGTTGGGGATGGCGGCGATCTTCGCTTCGATCATGCCGAGTCCGATGGTGATGTGGCCGAGCAGCTGGCCCTCGAGTGTGTAGTCGAAGCTGGTGCCCCAGCGCAGCTCGCGGAGCTTGCCGATGTCGTGGAGGATAACGCCGGTGAGCAGCAGGTCGCGATTGACGCTGGGATAGTGGCGGGCGGCGAGATCGCTGATGCCGAGGAGCGAAAGAATGTGCTCGAGCAGGCCGCCGATCCAGGCGTGGTGCATGCCCTTGGCAGCGGGTGCCTGGCGCAGCGCCGGGGCGACTTCAGGATCGCGCAGGAAGGCCTGAAGCAGCGCCTGGAGGTCGGGATCGGAGAAGCCGGCGACCCAGGCTTCGAGCTCGGTCCACATCTGGTCGATGTCGCGCTCGGATTGCGGAACGAAGTCGGCGAGCTGGTATTCGTTCGCGGCGGCGCGGCGGATTTTGTCGATGTTGACCTGGAGCTTTTCGTTGTAGCGGCAGACCTGGCCGCGGATCTTGACGACTTCGCCGGGTTCGAAGTCGCCGGCGTCGGCGGCGTCCCAGACGCGGGCTTCGATGTTGCCGCTGCGGTCGCAGAGATTGATGGCGAAGTAGCGAGTGCCGTCCTTTTTAGCGCGCACCTGCTTGAACCCGGCCACGAAATAACCAGTGATGGTCTGGTTTTCGCGGCCGGCCAGATCGGCCACCATTGGCTCTTTCATGGCCGGCTCAGGACTGCGGCGTGGATCCCTGGGTGGAGGGGGTGGTGGTCGAGGCGGGAGCCGTGCCGGACGCCGGAGCGGCGTTTTGCTGCTGCTCCTTCTTCTTGTCCTCGTCGGAGAGGCGGCGCTTGGGGCCTTTCTTCGACGGCTTCGCCTTCTTTGTTTTCGTGGTGTCGCCGTTCAGACCATAGGCTGCATCCTGGCGCTTATCCTGCGCGACTTCGGACGCCGGTTCAGTGGGCGGGACGAACTTCTGGTGCTTCTTCGAAGCTTTGACGCGCTTCTCTTTGGGAACGCGGCCCTGATCCTGGAAGCGGACCTTGGTTTTCTTCGCCGCAGGCGCGGTGTTGTCGATGACGTCGCCATTGGCATTGGTGAGAGTGACGCCGCCGGCAGGCTGATTCTTGGCGACCTGCGAGTTGGTTCCGGCGCCGGCGTCGACCATGCGGGTATCGGCAGTAGGGAGGGTTTCGCGCGGGGCCTGGCCGAAGCGAATCTTCTCCTTCTTGCCTGGTTTCTGGGTGCGATTGTCGGCGACTTCGGTCTTGCTGGTCTGCGCGTTCACCTTATCGAGGGTGGGCGCGCCGGCAGTCTCGGTTTTCGATCTGCGCACGGGCTTCTCGCGGAAGCGGGCGCGGGTTTCATGCTTTTTGTGCTTCGGCTCGGGCGCCACGAAGGCAGCCTGGATGAACTTCTGCTCGTGACCGGTGGCGCCAGCGTCGACGTAGCCGGGCGCGACTTCGATGTATGCCTCGTTCCGAAGCTGGGCGAGGTAGTCGCGCAGGGCCGGCTGCATCTTGGCCATGCCGACGGTTTCCTGAATCTGGTTCTGAACCTGCGAAAAGGGTTGTTCGCCTGCGTCCTGGTGCTGGGTGACCTCGAGGATGAGCCAGCCCTGCTTGGTCCGGATGGGCTGAGTCCACTGACCGGTCTTCAGGTCGAAGGTGGCGTCTTCCATGACTTTGGGGAGCACTCCGCGCTTGTAGTCGCCGAGGTCGCCGCCCTGGGCCGCGGTCGGCCCGCCGGAATCAGCCTTGGCGAGCGTGGCAAAATCGGCGCCAGCCTTCAGGCGGTCTTCAATATCGTCGGCCTGCTTTTGCGCCTGCGCGACCTGGGCCGCGTCCTCGTCGTTGGGCGTGGGAATGAGGATCTCGCTGAGGCGGACTTCCTCGGGCCGCTCGAACTCGTCCTTGTGAGTGTCGTAGTAGTTGCGGACTTCGGAGGGCGTGACCTCGATGTGCGGAGCAACTTCCTGGCTGATGACGTCGGAGGTAATGACGTTCTCGCGAATCTGCTCCTTCAGGTCTTCCCACGAAACGCCCTGCGCCTCGGCAGCTTTTTGCAGGGCCTCCATGCTGTCGAGGTGGTACTCCTTGCGCATGTCGTCGAGGCGTCGGATCACTTCGGTGTCGCCGTTGATGCCGAGTTCCTTGCCCTTGGAGAGCAGGAGCTGGCGGTCGATGAGGGAGCGCAGGAGGTCGTGGCGCTGCTGGTAGAGCTCCTGCTGCGACCAGCCCTGCTGCTGTGCTTCTTGTTCGAGCTGCTCCTCGGCGCGCTCGTAGTCGGACTTGCTGATGACCTGGTCGTTGACACGCGCGACGATGGACTCCACTACTGTGCCGGAGTAGGGCGAGCTCTGCGTCGCGTCGGCGGCGAGTGGATTGTTCTGGGCGACGACAGCGGGAACAACGGTTAGGGCCAGACCGGCGGCCAGTATGGCAGGAAGCGACGGAACGCGAAGCATCATAAGGGTGAACGTCTCTGGGCGCAGTCCCAAGACCTGCCGGAAAAGCAAAAACACCGCCGACCGGAAGGCAAATGCGTGTGGGCTTGCGCTTGACTCATTGTACAGCCGCAAGGACGCTCGCGCGGGGGGCGAGACGCGGATGAGTTTGACGCGCAGCGCAAATAATTGGCGTCAACTGACAATGGGAGCGGCGACCGCCATGGGCATGGCGCGCAGACGCGTGCCGGTCGCGGCGAAGATGGCGTTGCCGATGGCGGGAGCGACAGCCACGATGCCGGTTTCTCCGGCTCCGGCGGAAGGCAGGTCTTTGCGATCGAGCAAGATCACCTCGATTTGCGGCGTGTCGCGGAAGCGCGGGACGCGGTAGTCACCGAAATCTGGGTTGAGAATCTGGCCACTGGCGAATCGGATCTGCTCGAAAAGGGCGCCGCCGAGGCCCTGCACGATGGCGCCCATGGTCTGGTTACGAAGGCCGTCGGGGTTGACGATGGCCCCGGACTCCCATGCCTGGACAACGCGGCGGACGCGGACCTTTTTGTCTGGACCGATCTCAACCTCGGCACAGGCGGCGACGTAGCCACCTTTTTCGGTTCCACCGGCGATGCCGAATCCGCGCTGCGGTGTGGAGGGGGTTTTGCCCCAGCCAAATTGCTGCGCCGCGGACTGGAAGACGGCGCGGAGACGCGGATCGGTGAGATTTTTCAGGCGAAACTCGAGCGGGTCCATGTTGAGCGCGTGGGCCAGCTCATCCATGTGGGTCTCGCGGGCGAAGTGATTCGCGGTAGCGGCGAGAGCGCGGTAGGAGCCCTGACGAAGCGGCGGCTCGGAGACCTCGTGAAATTGGCCGAGCTTCGTGGCGACGTTATAGGGGGTGTCGATGCCGGAAGGTCCGGAGTTGATATTGTGCTGCGCCCAGGCGACGAGGGTGCCGTCGCGGCTGGCGCCGCTGCGGATTTCCATCACGCCGGCGGGACGAAAGTAGGCCCAGGTGAATTCCTCCTCGCGGGTCCAGACAAGGCGGACGGGCTTGCCGGCGGCTTTGGCGAGACGAGCGGCTTCGACGGCGCATTCTCCCGAGTGTTTGCCGCCGTAGCCGCTTCCCATGTCGGGCATAAGAACCCGGACCTGAGATTCCGAAATGCGGAAGGCGCTGGAGAGCTCCTGGCGGACGCCGAAGGGACGCTGCGTGCCCGTCCAGACGGTGAGCCTGCCGCCGTACCATTCGGCCACGGCGGCGCGCGGCTCGAGCGGGGCGTGCGCGATGTACTGGACGGTGTACTGCTGCGTGAGCTTGACGTCGGCCGAGGCGATGGCCTGATCGACATTGGCCTGGGCGGCTGCGTCGCCTGGCTCGGCGTTCTTCTGCAGGAAGTCGAAGAGATCCTGGTTGGAGGTTTGCGGCGGGACGGTCCATTTCGCATGGATGGCGGCGAGCGCCTGCCCGGCAGTCCACTCGTCGGGAGCAACGAGGCCGATAAAGTCTCCGTCGCGGATGATCTGCACGCCGGGCATTTTTTCGGCAGCCGTGGCGTCGACCGACACCAAAGCGGCACGGAAGCCCGAGGGACGCAGGATCTTGCCGTAGAGCATGCCGGGGCGGGCGATGTCCGACGGATATTGATGCCTTCCCGTGACGAAGTCGCGGCCATTGGCTTTGGGGACAGGCGTTCCGGCGATTTTCCAGTCGGGAGCCGGGGTGAGCGCTGGGTCGCCGCTGACGGTTTGTGTGAGTTTTTCGCCGTGGGTGATTTCGCCGTAGGTCAGCGAGAGGCCGGAGCCGGGATTTGTGACTTTGCCGTTGGTGGCGATGAGGGTTGCGGGGGCGGCCTTCCACCTCTGCGCGGCGGCTTCGACGAGCAACTGGCGCGCCGCGGCAGCCATGCTGCGGAGCTGCGGACCCATGGTCGGCGTGGTGCGGCTGCCAAAGGTGCCTGCGTCCCAGGGGACGAGGTCGGTATCGCCCATGACCATGGTGATGGAGTGGAAGGGGACGCGCAGCTCCTCGGCGACGGACTGCGCGAGCGAGGTGCGGATGTTCTGGCCGGATTCGACTTTTCCGGTGAAGACGGTGACCTGGCTCCTCTCGTCGATGGCGAGCCACGCGCTGATCTGCTGCGGGAGCGGGTGACCGCCCCACCCACCGCGGCCCGACTCCTGCGCGGCAGCATCCCCGGCGAGACAAACGAGGAGGCCTCCGCCGCAGAGCCGGAGGAAGTCGCGCCGGTCGAGGGTGAACCAGCGAAGTTTGTCGCTGACCTGCTGGAGGGCAAGCTCATCCACGGGCATGGTCCGCTCCTTTTTTCTGCGCCATGATGGCCGAGGCACGGTGGATGGCGGCGAGAATGCGCGGATAGGTGCCGCAGCGGCAGATGTTGCCATCCATGGCGGTGAGAATCTGCTCGTCGGTGGGGTGCGGGTGGTCCTGAAGAAGCGAGGTCGCGGCGACGATCATGCCGGTGGTGCAGTAGGCGCACTGGAATGCGCCTTCTTCCAGGAAGGCCTGTTGTACGGGGCTGAGCTGGCCGTGGCGCTCGATCCCCTCAATGGTGATGATCTCAGAGCCGGCAGCGGATGAGACCGTGGTAATGCAGGATCGCGCGGCCTTGCCGGAGAGCAACACAGTGCAAGCGCCGCACTCGCCTTCGCCACAGCCAAATTTTGTGCCGGTGAGCTGGAGGCGGTTGCGGAGCACGGTGAGCAGGGGCTCCTCAGGCGCGGCCTGGACGCGATAAGGCGCGCCGTTCACGAGCAGGGTGAAGTCCGCCATGGGCGATCCTTTCTGCCCAGCAGGATACCCCTAGGAATACACGGCAGTCAGCGGCAGAGGGCGTTGAGGCGAGGCAGAAAATCCGAATGCTTCGGGAGGGGGAGTTTCTTCGCTTCCATAGCCTCCTTGAGGGAGTCGGGACCGGGGAGAAGCTTCGGATCGACATCGTATTTATAGAAGGGGTCCTGCTCTGCCTGATCGAGGGTGATGAAGATGAAGCCCTGCTCGCGATAGAAGCGCAGGAGGCGCGGGAGCATGCGCGCGTCAAAGGCGCCGATGTGGAGGAGGAGGACGTAGCGCAGATCGCGGCCGTAGAGCTGGTGGGCCATGGAGCGGTCGACGCGGAGGCCGTCGCGGGCGGCGTCCATGTAGCTGGCTTCGAGCCAGCCTATGGCTTTCGCGTCCCCTTTGGCGACACAGCGCGCGTAGGGATCGTTCCAGGCGTAGTCGTCGAAATTGAGGGTGACGCCGGCAATCCTGTAACCGCGCTGGGCGAGATAGGCGCGGATACCCATCTTCTTCGCGATGTTGTCGTCGCCCTCTGCAAGATAAGGAAAGCGGAACCAGTGCCAGTCCAGGCTTTTCATCTGAAGCTTGAGGAGGGGCTCGTTTTTCTGGATGTCCTGCTCGAATTGCTGGAGGGTTTCGTGATCGTAGTTGCTGTGCGACCAGGTGTGATTGCCAAGGGGATTGCCGGCGGCGCGCCATGCGCCGAGTATGGCAATGGTGCTGGGCTGATCCTGCACGCGCTGGCCGTTGACGAAGCCGTAGGTGGGCGGAACGTGCGCGGCGTGAAGCGCGTGGATCATCTGGTGGGCGATTTCCATGCGAGATTCGCCATGAGGAAGATTGCCGGAGACGGGCAGATCGTCGACGGTAATCGCGATTTGCTGGGCGCGCGCGAGCCCGCAGAGAAAGATCCCGAGCGCCAGCATCCAGCCCCACCGCTTCAGCTTCATCGCGTCCCGCTCTCCGACTCCGTGATTGAACCGCTCCCCATTTTAGGATGCGGGAGGACGCGCCGGACGCGCGGGAGGGCCAGGTGGGATGGTACATTGGCCTTCATGGTTCGCGTCGCCCGCTTTGCACCCGCGCTGCTTGTCCTCGCCTTCATGCTGCACGCACCCGCTGCTTCGGCGCAGAATGATCCGGCGCTGACGGCAAAGCTGGACGGGATGATTGCCGGATTTCACGGCAAGGTTTCGCTCTGGGCGAAGGATCTGGCGACCGGAAAGACAGTGGCGATTGACGCGGATGAGCCGGTGCCGACGGCGTCGGACATCAAGCTGGGCATCCTGTACACGGCGCTCGAACAGATTCGCGCGGGCAAGGTGCATTTCGATGACAAGCTGACGCTGCGCAAAGAGGATCAGGTGCAGGGATCGGGCGTGCTGCTGTTTTTCGATACGCCGATGACACTGACGCTGAAAGATGCACTGACCATGATGATTGCGCAGAGCGACAACACCGCGACGAATCTGGTGATCGACCACCTGGGGTTGGCGACGATCGACGATCAGCTGCAGGCGCTGGGGCTGAAGAACACGTGGCTCTACAAAAAGGTGTTCCAGCCGGCGACGGGGCCGCAGCCCGCGGATCAGCCGCAGTTCGGGCTGGGCAAGACGACAGCGCGCGAGATGGGATCGATCATGGAGCGCTTCGCCACGTGCAATCTGGGGCCCGCGCCGGCTGCACCAGCAGGAGCAAGTATTCCCTCGGACCAGGATTTGTGCAACGCGGCGCTGCACATGCTGAAAGTGCAGTTCTACCGGAACAGCATCCCGCGATACCTGGAGAAGCTGGACACGACCGAAGGCGAGTCGGCGGTCGCCAACAAGACGGGCGCGCTGGACCACGTGCGCAACGACGTGGGCGCGGTGTTCACGAAGCAGGGGACGATCATCATCTCCGAGTTCACGCACAACAACGAGGACACCAGCTGGACGCCGGACAACACCGCGGAGGTGCTGATGGCGAAGCTGGCGCTGGCCATCGTTCAGGCGTGGGTGCCAGGGACCTAAGGAGCGGCAGCCTGGGACGGCTTACGACGTTACCGGCACTCCCGCAATCACCGCAGCCGGAGTCGCGGCCTTGACGATCGTCACTGCATCCTGCTCCTTCTGGATCTTGGCTGCCTGCATGAAATCCAGCGCCTGGTTCCAGAACGACGAGCCGCCGGAGGCGAGCAATGCAGCGATTACAGCCGAAGCTCTGGGATGGCCCGCGAGGATCGCGATGTGGGTTTGCCAGGCAATGACCCCGCCAATCGCGGCGGAAAGAAGATAGAGGCAGCCACAGCGCAGATTCTCCTTCCACTGTGTTTTGGAGGGAGTGAAGAGTAGCCGGATGACCGGCAAGCTGCCGCACATCTGCTTGAAAATCTCGACGACCCGCTCGACGGCGACGCTGAGCGCCAGCATAACGGCCACGAGATTACCGAGACCCATGAATGTTCCTGGATTCATACACGGAACCTCCCCCGTTCGATTTCTGAACTGCTCTGAAAGAGGACGTTGCCGAACCCAGCCGGCAGAGGGATGAAGGAGTAGGAGGTTGCGAAGAATTCCAGCAAAACGGCGCGCTAACGTCAAGTGTCACGGCGGAAAATAGCTTTCCAGGCATGGGGCGTCAACGGCAGCCAGGAGCGGCAGAATACAGAGAGCTCCGCATCCGTCGCCGGAATGTGCTGCGTGGGGCGCCTCCGCGCTCATTCGCTCAGAATCATGAGCGAATAACCGCCGAGGAGCCGCACCGCGAAGTCGCGGTGAAAG
>JASIAO010000198.1 GCA_030041955.1 Acidobacteriaceae bacterium
ACCGTAAAAACCGACAAAGGCAAGGTGCGCGGTAAGCTCAGCGCGGATGGCCAGGTGCGCATCTTCCTCGGCATTCCTTATGCCGCGCCGCCGGTCGGTCCGCTGCGCTGGCAGCCGCCGCAGGCCGCGGCGAAATGGCCGGGCGTGCGCGATGCCACCAGCTTCGGCCATCGCTGCATCCAGACGCATCCCTTCGAAGACATGATCTTTCGCGATCCCGGTCCGAGCGAAGACTGCCTGAACCTGAACGTCTGGACCCCCGCCAGGAACAAGCACGCGAAGCTCCCGGTGATGGTCTGGATCTACGGGGGAGGCTTCACGGCTGGTGCCACCTCTGAGGCGCGTCAGGATGGGCAGCACCTCGCGCACAAGGGCGTGGTCGTCGTTTCCATGAACTACCGTCTCGGCATCTTTGGCTTTTTCGTCCTGCCCGAGCTGGCGGCGGAGTCTCCACACCATGCCGCGGGCAACTATGGACTGATGGATCAAACGGCGGCCCTCGAATGGGTGAAGCGCAACATCGCCCGTTTCGGCGGCGACCCGCACAACGTGACCATTTTCGGCGAATCGGCCGGCTCGTTTTCGGTGAGTGCGCAGATGGCTTCGCCGCTGGCACAGGGACTCTTCGTCCACGCAATCGGCGAGAGCGGCGCTGCATTCTCCAGCCGCGGCCTGGGTTTCCCACCGCTTGAGACGCGGGAAAAGACAAATTCCGCCTGGGCGGAGACGACGTTCGGGACTTCGAGCTTATCGGATCTTCGGGCCATGAGCTCGCAGGAGCTGATGGACAAGATCGACGCCCTGCCCGCCAGCGTTCGCTCCCCGGTTGGCCCAGACGTCGATGGTTATTTCCTGCCGGAAAGCGTTCCGCAAATCTACGCGGAGGGCAAGCAGGCGCACATTCCGTTGCTGGCGGGATGGAATCAGGACGAGCCGAGCGCGTTGGCCATCGACGATCCGCAGCCGCCCACGCCCGAGAGCTTCCGCGCGCAGGCGCAACAGGAATTCGGCGCGAATGCGGATGAGTTCCTGCGTCTCTTTCCCTGGCAAACTCAGGCGGAGACGATCCGCTCGGCCATCTTTCTTGCCGGCGCGCGATTCATCACCTTCTCCACCTGGAAGTGGCTCGAAGCGCAGGTCGCAACCGGCGACGCGCCCGTCTATCGCTACTATTTCCGCCGGCCTTCGCCCCCCAGCAAATACCACCCGGCCGGCTCCGGTGCCTTCCATTCCGACGAGATCGAGTACGTCTTTGGCACGCTCGATTCGCGCCCTGGAGCCACCTGGCAGCCAGCGGATTATGCGCTGAGCGATCTGATGGAAACGTACTGGACGAACTTCGCGCGCACCGGAAATCCGGACTCGCGTGGAGCGCCGAACTGGCCTCCCTATGCCGCCGGTGACGGCTGGCAGGTGATGAACCTCGATGCTCAGTCAGCAGCCGCGCCGGATCCACATCGCGATCGCTGGCTCTTTCTCGATCGCGTCTGGGGCCATCCGCAGCCGTGATGATTAGCCGAGCTGCTGCAGCAGGCGATCGCGGTGGGGCGCCAGAACCTGCCGCAGCGGGCCTGTAGCCGTCACGCGGCCGTCCTGCATCAGCACGGCCTCCGCGGGAAGCGGCCAGATCTCCGCGAGGTCGTGCGAAACATAGAGCACGCACGTGTCCAGGCTGAGCAGCCGGGTGAGGATATCCTGCGCGGACGCGTCGTCCAGCGCCGCCAGCGGCTCGTCGAGCAGCAGGAGATCCGGCGCCGGAGCCAGTGCTCGCGCCAGCGCTACGCGCTGTCTTTCGCCACCTGACAGCCCCTGCGTGTGCCGCTCCGCCAGCGGCTCAGCGCCAAAGAGCCGCAGCATTTCCATCGCGCGCTTGCGGCGTTCCTCTCGCGCACGGTTGTGGATCCCGAACTCGACGTTCTCGCGCACGGTCAGATGCGGAAACAGGGCAGCCTGCTGCGTGACAAATCCGATCGAGCGTCTTCCGGGAGGCGTCGCGACTCCGGCTGCGGTATCCAGCAGCGTTCTGCCGGCCAGCGTCACCTGGCCCGCATCGGGCACAATCAGCCCCGCAATCACTCGCAGAGCAGTGCTCTTGCCTGCGCCCGACGGCCCAAAGAGCACTGTCCAGTGGCTCGCCAGCGAAAACTCCGCTTGCAGAACGAACCGCCCCTGCCGGTGCCGAATGCTTACCTCATGCATGCGCCGCTCCTTCACGCCCTCGCCGCGCGTAGAGCAGCACCAGCGCCGCCAGTGAGAAACAAAGAAGGACAAGAGCCGTCCGGTTCGCCTGCGCATAGGCGAAATCCTGGACCTGATCGTAGATCGCGATGGACAGGGTGCGCGTCGCCCCTGGAATGTCGCCGCCGATCATCAGCACCACGCCGAATTCGCCCACCGTGTGGGTAAAGCACAGCGCCGCCGCAGCCACGACGGAGCGCGTGGAGAGCGGCAGCAGAACGCTGCGCAGGATGCGCCAGCGTCCCGCGCCCAGCAAACGCGCCTGCTCGATCAGGCCCGCATCGACGGCGTGAAATCCAGCCGTCAGCGGCTGCACTGCGAAGGGAAGGCTGTAAATGACCGATCCCACGACCAGCCCCGAGAATGAAAACGCAAGCGGATGTCCCATCAGATGAGTGGCGGCGCGGCCGAACGCCGTTCGCGGTCCCAACAGCACCAGGAGATAAAAGCCCAGCACCGTCGGCGGCAGCAGGATCGGCAGCGTGGTCACCGCTTCTACCAGCGGCCGCACGCGCGAACGTGTCGAGAC
>JASIAO010000199.1 GCA_030041955.1 Acidobacteriaceae bacterium
GAGGCCCCATTCGAAGCGGCTGCGAAGGCGGTCCTCGATCTCGGCCAGCTCGCGCGGCGGTCGGTCGGAGGCGATGACGATCTGCTTCATGTTGTCGTGCAGCGCGTTGAAGGTGTGGAAGAACTCCTCCTGGGTGCGCTCCTTCTGCGAGAGGAACTGGATGTCGTCGATGAGCAGCAGGTCCACGGTGCGGAACTTGTCGCGGAAGCTGGTCATCTTGTCGTAGCGCACCGAGCTGATCATCTCGTTGGTGAACTTCTCCGCCGAGACGTAGGAGATGGACGCGCCGGGATTGCGCAGCTTCACCTCATGGCCTATGGCATGCATCAGGTGCGTCTTGCCCATGCCCACGCCGCCGTAGAGAAAGAGCGGGTTGTAGGCTTTCGATGGCTGCTCGGCGACCGCCAGGGCCGCGGCGCGCGCAAACTGGTTGCCGGGTCCGCAGACGAAGGCGTCGAAGGTGTAGCGGGAATTGAGCTGCGCGGCCGTCGACCAGTCGAAGCGCGCCTGCTGCGGTCCGGCCATGGAAGGCTGGCGCGACGAGCCGTTGCCGTGCATCTGCGGGATGGGAGCCGAGGGGGACGGCGCGAATCCGCCGTCTTCCCGCACGCGTGGCAGCGTTGGATCTTCGTCGGGTGTGATGAAGCTGACGTCGTCGAACTCCAGCTGCAGATTCTCGATTGCTTCCTGGATCAAATCGCCGTAACGTTCGCCCACGTGGCGGAACTCCGGCGAGGGGATGCGGACGAAAAGCAGACGGTCACGCGTATAGCTGAAGCGTGTGGGCTTTAGCCATGTGTCGTAGGACTGTCGATTGACCTTCTTTTCGAGCGCCGCGAGGATCCGGACCCATGGGTTGAGAGCAACGGAAGGAGTAACGGCGAAAGACATGAGCAATCCTTGGTTCGAAACGACTGGGTGCGGAAGCGACCGTGGCCATTTTCGAAAATGCCCAAGGTTAACCCTGTGCTGTGGAAACAGGGCGAGTGCGGGGGCAATTCCGTCGTGGCCGGGAGTGTCTCCGCTCTGTCACGCAGCGGAGCTTCGGTCAAAGTTCTTCCGACAGCCGCAGGGCGTCGAAAAAATCTTAAGTGAACGTTGCCGATAGTAGCACAGACGGCAGACGGTGAGAACGAGGTTGTGCGGGGAATTTTTTTTCCTGGAAAAGTTGCACCGAGGGCAGTGAAATTCGCGCGCCTAATCTGGTTTTTGCTGGCACGAAGGTAATCCTATATACTTGATTTTTGCTGCCGAGAGGCGTGTTGTCAGCAGTTGCGTGGCCCGATGTCCCGGTCGCGCGCCTGAGCGGGGTCGCGAGGACCGCGCGCGCAACCGGCGCATCCGATTCCAGAGTTCAGGAGTTTCTGTTCCATGCCGAAGCGCACGTTTCAACCCAATCGCCGCAGCCGTTCCAAAACGCACGGCTTCCGCAGCCGCATGAAGACCAGGAGCGGCGCAGCGGTCCTGTCGCGCCGGCGCGCCCGCGGCCGCAAGCGTGTTTCCGTCAGCGCGGGATACCGCGACTAGAGTTTCCCGCTCGTTTCTTCCGTTCCGCGAGGCAACTGGTGCCTCTCCCCTGAGCGAGCCACAATGGAGATATGCCGGAAGCAATTCTCGACTGGCGCCGCGCCCGTCTGCGTAAGCACGCGGACTACCAGCGCGTGTATCAGGTCAGCCGCCGGCATGCGTCCGCTTCCATGACGTACTTTTTCCGCGAGCGCCCTGTCGACGATCCTGCCGGAGCGCAGGCGCGCGTGGGGCTCACCACCGGCCGCGTGCTGGGCAAGGCCGTGGAGCGCAACCGCATCCGGCGCCGCATGCGCGAAGCGGTGCGCCTGCATCTGGGGTTGTTGCCTGAGCGCACTGACGTGGTGCTGCACCCCAGGAAGAACGTCCTCACCATGAGCTTTGCTCTGCTCGAGAAGGAAATTGCGCGCATTTTTGCGGCCGTGGCCGCGGGAGCGAGAGCATGACGCGCCGCGAACGGATCGTTTCCCTGCTGCTGCGCGTATATAAGGCAGGCGTTTCGCCGGCTATGCACGCGGTAGCCGGAGCGACGGGAGCCTGCCGCTTCCAGCCCACCTGCTCGGAGTACGCCGCGATCGCGGTCTCAGAGCACGGCATTGTGCGCGGCAGCCTGATGGCGATTAGACGCGTGCTGCGCTGTCATCCGCTGGGCCGCGGAGGGTTCGATCCGGTACCGCGGAAACACAGCAGCAGCGGGCCCGCAAACCACGCACGACACGTATTTTAATTTTCGCGAAAGCGGCGACAGGAAACGGAAGTCTTGGCAGAGATACAAAATCCTAATCAGCAGGGCGGCGGCGGTGGCGGAGACACGCGCTCGCTCTTCGGTTTTCTGATCGCCTTCATCCTCATGATGGCGGCCTTCGAGTATTTCGCACCGAAGAAGCCGGAGCAGCCGACCCCGACAACGCAGCAGAAGACGCAATCGGCGCAGAATCCCGCATCCCCTGTCGCGGCAAACGGCACAACGCCCTCTTCTGCCGCTGCCGTCCAGATGCCCACGGCGCCCGCGAACACCGTCCAGGCGACCACGGCCGAGCAAACGGTGGTCGAAAACGAGCTCTACCGCATCACCTTCAGCAATCGCGGCGGCGACGTCACCTCGTGGGTGCTGAAGAAGTACAAGGCCGATGACCAGAAAACTCCGCTGGACCTGGTGAATCACGCCGCCGCGGCGAAGTTCGGCTTGCCCCTTTCGCTCTATGCATACGATGCCGGCCTGCGCCAGCGTCTCAACTCGGCGCTCTACGTTCCCTCGGCAACCGGCAAGCTCACCGCTCCGGGCACGCTGACCTTCGATTACTCCGCGGGCGGCCTGACCGTTCGCAAAACCTTTACCTTCGATTCCAGCTACGTCGTCCATGCGGACGTTTCCGTCACCATGAACGGCGCGCCGGTGACGGCGCTGCTCCAGTGGCCTGCGGGCATCGGCGACCAGATCGCGCTGCCGCAATATGCAGCGGCGACTTTTGACAACGAGCTGCACGGCAAGACCGAGCAAATCGCTGTGAAGAAAGTTGTGGGCGGCGACACGCTGCATGGCTCGTTCGACTATGCGGGCATCGGCGACATGTATTTCGCGGCCATCTTCATGCCCGATGCGCCGGCGGACCTGAATGTCGTCACGCTCAGCAACACGCTGGACGTGCCCCGCAACCTCGACCACCCCGAGTCCGGCGAGACCGCTCCCGTCCCCGTGCTGGGCGCGGCCATGGGCGAAGCGGGCGACGGCGTGCACGTACGCATATTCGCCGGCCCCAAGCTGATGGGGCTGCTGGGCACCATCCACACCGCGAGCGGCGGCAATCTCGAGTCGGTAGTGAACTTCGGCTGGTGGACCTGGATCGCCAAGCCGATGCTGCTGGTGCTGCGCTTCTTCGTGCAGCACGCCATCCCCAGCTGGGGCTGGGCGATTCTGGCGCTTACCCTCATCTTCAACCTGGCCATGATTCCCACCCGCATCATGACCATGCGGTCGTCGCTGAAGATGCAACGCATCCAGCCGGAAATGGATGCCATCAAGGCTAAGTACGCGAAGTATAAGACCACCGATCCGCGCCGCCAGGAGATGAACAAGGAGATCTTCGATCTGCAGCGCGCCAACGGCGTGAATATGTTCGGCGGATGCCTGCCCATGCTGCTGCAATATCCGCTGCTGATCGGGTTCTACGAGATGCTGATGCGCGCCATCGAGCTGCGCCAGGTGCACTGGCTGTGGCTGCCCGATCTCTCAGCGCCCGATCCGACGCACTTCCTGCCCATCTTCGTCATCGTCTCCATGTTCCTCTCCCAGTTCTTTACGCCGTCGCCGGGGATGGACCAGAAGCAGCAGCGCATGATGGCCTTCATGATGCCCGCTTTCTTCGGCTTCTGGATGTGGAGTATCGGCTCCGGTGTGGCGCTCTACTGGGCCGGAAGCAACGTGCTCGGCGTTCTGCAGCAGTTCATTATGAACCGCACCAACATGGGCCGCGAGATGCGCGCGATCGCCGCGAAGCGCGCCGCCAAGCGGGCCTCGAAGACCATCAATGCCCGGAGATAAGTACCGGCACCAGGTAACTTTGTCGACTCTCGTCCCGGTTGTGATTTAATTACGTCGGAACGCGATATTCTCATAAGTCCATGCCGATCGACGATTACTCCGCTGCCGCTCAGAAGATCGCCGAATTTTTGAAGATGCTCATCTCCCAGGGCGGGCTGCGCCTCAAATATCGCATCACCGCCGGAGCCGGAGCCGCCGATCCGTCGGGCCTCGAATCGCGGGAAATCTATGTCGAGCTGGCCGGACCCGATGCCGGACTGCTTACCCAGCGCGGCGGCGAGCTGCTCCGCGCCCTCGAGCATATCGCTGCCAAAATTCTGCGCCTCGAAAGCGAGGAGCACGAAAAAATCTCCTTCGACGCGGAGAATTTCAAGGCGCTGCGCGCGCGAGAGATGAAGCTGACCGCGGACACCGCAGCCGAGCGCGTCCGCCGCTCCGGCCAGCCCTACTCTTTCGCGCCGATGAACTCGCGCGAGCGTCGCATGCTCCACCTTGCCTTCCGCGACTACGACGATCTCGAGACGGCCTCCTCCGGGGAAGGCATGAACCGTTACGTGGTCGTCTATCCGAAGGGTCACGCGCGCCACGAGGAACCACGCGAGCGTCGCAGCAGCCGCTTCGGCGGGCGCCGGCGATAACGCACTGCACATCAGGCACTAAGGTAGGCGCGTGCTTCAGCGCGTGCATTGCCCGCCGCAAAAAATGACTTTCGGCTTCAGCTGCCGAGGCATGTTCCCCTCATCGCGCTCTGCGGCTCTGGGACCGCAATTCGCGTACTCTGAGGTCAGCGAGCTTCCAGCGTGCAGCCTCATCCACAAACAACCGAACGGGAATCCGTCGCGCAGGAGACGATCGTCGCCATCTCCACGCCGCCCGGCCGCGGCGGCATCGGCATCGTGCGGCTCTCCGGCCCGCACGCCGTGGAGATTGCCTCACGCCTGGTGCGCCTGCGCGCTCCCATGGAGCACGCGCGGGCGCGGCTCGCCGAGGTTCCCGATCCCGACACCGGTGAACGGCTGGACGAAGCCATGGTCACGTATTTCGCGTGCCCGAACTCGTATACGGGCGAGGATCTTGTCGAAATTGCCGCGCATGGCTCCCCGGTCATTTTGGAAATGCTCGTTCGCCTCGCTCTGCGCAGCGGCGCGCGTCTGGCGCGCCCCGGAGAATTCACCGAGCGCGCATTTCTCGCCGGCCGCATCGATCTTACCCAGGCCGAAGCGGTCCGCGATCTGATCGAAGCGCAGACCCTCTACCAGGCCCGCATCGCCGCCGAGCAGATGGGCGGTGCGCTCTCCCGCCGCGTGCATCCCGCCAAAGAAAAGCTGGTCGAGCTGATCGCGCTTCTCGAAGCCGGCATTGATTTCGCCGAGGACGATGTGGAAGTCACGCCCGACGGCGAAATTGTCACACGCACGGATACAATTTCCGCCGAACTCGGCGCGCTGGCCCGCTCCTTCGAACACGGCCGCATGGTCCATGCCGGACTGCGCCTCGCCATTGTCGGCCGTCCCAACGTGGGCAAGTCCTCGCTCTTCAACCGCCTGCTGGAGCGCGAGCGCGCCATTGTCACCGCTTCGCCCGGAACGACGCGCGACCTGGTTACGGAACGACTCTCGCTGGGCGGCATTCCCCTCGAGCTGGTCGATACCGCCGGCCTGCGCGAGACCAGCGAAGAGGCTGAGACGATCGGGGTGCGCAAATCGCGCGAGGTGCTGGCCGAAGCCGACCTCGTCCTCGTTGTCGTCGACGGATCGGTGCCGCTCCTCGACGATGAGCTCGCGCTGATCGATTCCCTCGTCGGCCGCCGCGCCCTGGTCGCGCAGAACAAATGCGATCTGCCGCCCACAAATCCCGTGGAGCGCCCCGGCAAGCTTGATTTCGCCGACCAGAGCGCTGAGAATCCTGCGCCCGCCCCGCCCGTTTCCGTCCGCACCAGCGCGCTCACCGGCGAGGGCGTGCAGCAGCTCCGCGACGCCTTAGCGGAGATGATCCGCAACCCCGCGGGCGAGAGCGAATCCGGCATCCTCACCAGTCTGCGCCACTTTGAGGCGGTCAGCGCCGCGCTCGCCGCACTGGATGCGGCGAAAGCTGCGGTGGCCTCGAAGATCCCGCACGAAATGGTGCTCCTCGACCTCTACGCCGCGCTGCGCCAGCTTGACTCGCTCACCGGCGAAACCACCGCAGATGACATTCTCAACCGCATCTTCTCCACCTTCTGCATCGGAAAATAGCCGGGCTTCGCGCCAATCCGCGCACGCGCACCGCCGAATACACCGCCTTCCCGCGAAGTCGCCCCTCAACTGCTGAATTTATTTTTTTGTTCGCGTCGAAGAGTTGCGCGTCGCGGCAAATCGCCAGTAGTATCCAGAGACACAGCCAACCAGAGCAAACCCAGGTCCCTGTGTGCTGTTCAGGTTGCTACGGCGTCGCCGCTCCCCATCGGCCGCCTCGGCCTGAGGGCTGCCTTTTTGGGATTCATTTGCCCTGGTATCGTTGTCAGCCAACCTAACTCCGTCCCAGGAGAAGCAAATGGCAACTCCTCGCGCCATCGACGCGGTCCAAATCCATCAACATATCGCCGCGCGCGAGCGTGGCGGCGGGCAACAGCTCCAGATCGATCCGCAGACAAAGAGGCTGCTCAAGCGCAGCGATATGACATGGCACGATCACCTGATCATGCTGCTCAACCTGGGCGCCGCCATCGAGCACGCCCTGATGGTGCAGTATCTGTATGCGGCCTACACGCTGGGCAATACTCACGTCCCGGAAGAATTCCGCCCCAACGTGCAGCAGTGGCAGGAGACCATCCTTTCCGTCGCGCGTGAGGAGATGGGCCATCTGCTCACGGTCCAGAACGTGCTCACGCTGATGGGCGCCGCCGTCAACCTGAACCGCCAGAACTTTCCCTGGGACATTGCCTATTATCCGTTTCCCTTCACGCTGGAGCCGCTCTCGCTCGACTCGCTGGCCCGCTACGTCTATGCGGAGATGCCGCTCGACGAGCTGAAATCCAGGGACCCGTTGATTGAAGACATCCGTAATCTCGCCACGGGCGGCAAGTCGACGGACCACGTGCATTCCGTGGGTCTGATCTACAGCGAGATCATTGAATTGATCCAGGACGAGAAGAGAATCCAGGACTCCTCATTCCACGGGCAAACCTACTCGCATCAGGCGTCGTGGGACGACTGGGGGCGCCGCTACGGACCTCAGCTGCGCCTGCTGGACGCCGAGGGCAGTCCGATCGAGCCCACACCCGGCGTGATCGGCGGTCATTCGGAGCCAGGCCCCGATCCGCATTCGCGCGCCATCCTCCTCATCCAGCAGGTGGCCAGCCGGACTGAAGCCATCGCGGCGCTCTACGCGGTCAGCGTGCAGGGTGAGGGCCCGCACGGCGCCGGAGAAGGCGAAATGTCCCACTTCCAGCGATTCCTGCACATTTACAAAGACTGGCAGAAGATCGTGAAGGACGACTGGCTGCCCACCCGCAACGTGGTGCGCAATCCCACCACGCAGTGGATCCCACACCAGGAGAAGCCGGAAGGCTACATCTCATGGGTCTACACGCAGCACTGGGCCGATCTCTTTAACACACGTTACCGTCTGCTGCTCAACCTCATCTCTCACACTTTCCGCGAAGCGCAGACAACGCGCCCTGACGAGCCCAGCCTGCGCGCGGTGCTGATGCACCGCATCTTTGGCGAAATGTATAACCTCAAAGCCATTGCCGGGATCCTCGTGCAACTCCCGGTGAATGACCTGCACGGCGCGCCGCCGGACCGCGACACGCGCTACGCCGGACCGCCGTTTGAGATGCCTTTCAGCCTGACGTTGCCGCCGAACGATGCCGACGCCTTTGGCATGCACCTCGACGTGCTCGGCAGCTCCGACAAGCTGTGCTATGAGATCCTCAACTGCCGCCGGAGCAGGGACGCGCCGCCATACATCAGGGACCACCCCGAAGATGAGGCGTACATCCGAACCCTGCTGGATATCGACAGCCAGATCCGCGCCTCCATGAAGGCGACCATCGCCGGTCTGGGAAAGAGCGCGAGGTAACAGGCATGACCCTGCGTGAACTCCGCATTCTGCCGCCCTTCGCCATTGCCAGGCTCGGCGGCGCGACCGAGGATCCGCTGGACAACTTCTCGGTAGAGGACGATCCGGAGCATCCGCTGGCGTGGCGGAAGATCGTGCCCCAGGAGACGCTCGTTGTCGATGAGCAGACCGGCGCCGTCACCAGCATGACGCCGGAAACCATCTCGTTCAGAGCCGCCGGCAGCAAGACCCATCCCGGGCCGATACGCCCGGTTGCGCCGTTTCTCGAGGTCTTCGCGCTGGTCGACAACGAAGACGAACTGCGTCCGCTCCACGAAGCGCTCGACAAGCTGGGCGAGAGCAACGCCAAGATCGAGTGGCGCGTAAGCGTAGCCAATCGCAAGGTGGTGCGCCGCACCGGCAACCAGGCTGACCTGGTGCACGCGGAGGTGGATTGGTTCTCAGACCACGACCAGCACCCGCTCCACGGGTTCTGCGAGAACTTTGTCTCGCCGAAGAAGTTCATCGACTTCGGCCACGTACGCTTCATCAATCCCATCGGCGGTTTCAAGGAGATCCGGCTGCGCTTTGTGCCTGCGAAAGGACTGATCTACGGTCCGAAGATCGAGAAGGAAGACGAGAACAAACAAGGCCCCGCGTCGCTGGCAGACCCCACGCTGCCGCCGCCCTTCGATCTGGCGGAGAAGTACGGCATTTACGACGCCGGCAAAGATTGGTACCGCTACGGCAGCAAGGAAAAGCCCGTACAGAACGAGACTGTACCTCCGTCGCTCTACGCCATTGAACCGCCGGCTCCGCCATGGCTGCACGACAACGTCGCCATCAGCCGCGGCTATTTCGACGACACCTGCGATGGGTTTGTGGAAGTGCGCGTGACCCTGAGCAACGGCAAACAGTGGAATGCCTCGGCGCGTATCTGCGCGGGCCCGCCGGCGCTCGTGCCCGACGCCCAGTTTGTCCGCACGCTGCTGGACGATCTTGAGCAGGTGATCCTTGGGCCGGAGGTCGATGAGGGCGAGCCGTATGAATCGATCCGCGACCGAGCCTGCGACATCGTGCGCCGCGCCTGCGAGACCGTGCACCTCATGAACGTCACGGTGATGAATGGCAACAACATCAAAGGCCGGCCCTCGCTGTTGCTGGACTCGATGCCCGAAGAGGAGGCCGCCGACACCGAGCGCGCCATCCGGCCCATCATGGGGCCGGGCACAGTGGACACGCTGGCCATTCTCGCTCTGCACGAACAGGTGTACGCTGCACTGCGCGGCGGGGCCGCGCCCTGGTTCTTGGATCTGCTGCGCAAACCCGACGAAGTGGCCGACTACACCGATTGCGGCCGCCGCAAGATGCCGGCGCTGATGTGCGGCGCCGACAACAACTACCTCGCGCTCACCTGGCGGCAGATCGACACCATCCGCAAAGCCTCGCAGAAGACGCTCTTCCACGCGCGTGCCGACGCAGCCGCACAGGACGCGGTTTCCACTCAGCCCGGAAAGCCATGGGTACAGCCGGTGAACCGAACCGCGCATTTGCAGTACGCGGCGGCCGGCAATCCCATCAGCTCGCGGCCCATCACCTCGGTCGCGAATTGCTGTCCCGGTCTCGAAGTGGATTTTCGTGCCGTGTGGCGGCGCATGTTCAGGGGAATCGTGCTGCGCGAGTACGACAACATGGTGATGGCCGTCGATTCCGACGCCCCCGCGGAATTCACGAAGCTGATCGGCTGTCGCCTGCTGCGCATCGTTCTGAAGGATGGGCGCTCCGTCCCAACCATGACCACGATCTTCGGACCTGCGTCGTCCGACATGGGGGGCAAAATCGTGCTCACCACCGACAAAAACCCGTACGGCCTGGCGCAG
>JASIAO010000200.1 GCA_030041955.1 Acidobacteriaceae bacterium
CTCACCTTCCTCAATCAGCTCATCCCGCCCGCAACTGCCAAAGCCGAATCCGAAGCGAAGGAGATCCAGGCCGTCATCGACCAGCAGCATGGCGGCTTCACCCTCCAGCCCTGGGACTGGGAGTTCTACGCCGAGCAGGTCCGCAAAGCGAAGTACGACATCGACGAATCCCAGGTCAAACCTTATTTCGAGCTCAACAACGTCCTCGAGAACGGCGTCTTCTACGCCGCGCACCAGCTCTACGGCCTCACCTTTAAGGAACGCAAAGACATTCCCGTCTGGCAGCCCGACGTCCGCGTCTTCGAGGTCTTCGATGCCGACGGCAAGCCGCTCGCCCTCTGGTACTGCGACTACTTCAAGCGCGACAACAAGAACGGCGGCGCATGGATGGACAGCTTTGTCGATCAGAGCCGCCTGCTCGGCGATCTCCCCGTGGTCTACAACGTCGCCAACTTCCCCAAGCCCGCGCCCGGGCAGCCCGCGCTCATCAGCTTCGACGACGTCACCACCATGTTTCACGAATTCGGCCACGCGCTCCACGGCATGCTGAGCAACGTCGAATATCCAACGCTCTCCGGCACCAACGTCCCGCGTGACTTCGTCGAATTCCCCTCCCAGTTCAACGAGCACTGGGCCAGCTATCCCCAAGTCTTCGACCACTACGCCCGCAATTACAAGACCGGCGCGCCCATGCCGCCGGACCTGGTCGCAAAGCTTCACAAATCGCGCGATTTCAATCAGGGCTACTCGCTCACCGAGCTATTGGCTGCCTCCATGCTCGACATGCGCTGGCACACGCTGCCCGCCGGCGCGCCCCTCCAGAACGTCGACGCCTTCGAGCAGGCCGCGCTCGAGCAGTCCCACGTCGCGCTCGCCTGCGTCCCGCCGCGCTACCGCTCTACCTATTTCCTGCACATCTGGGCGAACGGCTACGCTGCCGGCTACTACGCCTACCAGTGGACCGAGATGCTCGACGACGACGCCTACCAGTGGTTTGAAGAACACGGTGGCCTCACCCGCGCCAACGGCGACCGATTCCGCCGCATGGTCCTCTCCCGCGGCAACACTGAGGACCTAGCCAGGCTCTACGCGGACTGGCGCGGCCGTCCTCCTCAGATCGGCGCCATGCTCCAGGATCGCGGCCTCACGCAACACTGATCCGCGCGCCAGATCGAAAATGGCGTGAATGTCGAACCAACTCGGGCGATACGTCGATGAAAAATGGCGAGGCAGCCATCAATATCGCTGCCGTTGCCGCGCATGGGTTCGCGTCACGGCGTAATCGGCGTCAATCGATGCGGCTGGCCGGGGCGCGCCTGGAGATTTTGCGCTCACAACGTGCAGCCCCCGATTTGCCTTGTCCAGAGCCTCTCTGGTTCGCTGCAGATCGCCGAGCAGCTCTTTGATCCGTGCCGCGTTGAAGTGCAACCAGGGAGCCGAAGCCAGCACTTTGCCCCGCGCGCTCAGTACGGTCAGCCTCTCTTCGTCAATCCTGATGATCCGTTCGCTGGCCTTCGTGAGCAGCAGCGCCATCACGCCCCACGAGGTCGTGAGCGCTTCCAGTACCTCTTCGAGTCGAGCGAGCGTCGCCTTGAGTCGTACCCGATCCACCGGCGCGTCCGGACGTTTCCTCTTTTGTTGTCCTTGGATCACGGCGTAACCCTCCCCCCCCTGCAATTGGGAGCGGTTTCCCGAGGAAACTCAGGCAAGGAAGATAACACTCCGGCCATCGTTCCGAGTGTCTCCTAAACGACAATAGCCACGGACAGCCGAACGCTGCTCGGCAGATTATCTCTTTCAGGACAAAGCAGATACCAGCAATTATGCGATCCAAATGCCCGGAAAAATATCCAAATGCCCGGAAAAATATCGTTCCGGCAGGAAAAACTCCCTCCCGCCGAATCGGATACTTACTCCCCACCCCAAAGAGGCGGGGCTATCGGTCGGCACGAATCGCTTTTTACCTGTCCTTCACAACTTCGCGAACCACGCCTTCATCCGGTCCAGGCCTTCTTCCACGTCCGCATGGCTGGTTGCGTACGAGAGCCGGATGTGCTCGTTCGTCCCGAACGCCTCGCCCGGCACCGTCACTACGTGCGCCTCGTGCAGCAGCCGCTTCGAAAGCTCCATCGCCGTCGGCACCCCGTTCTTGCCCAGGTACGCCGACACGTTCGGATACACATAGAACGCGCCTTCCGGCTTCGTGCACGTGATCCCCGGAATCTCCTTGAGCCGCGCCAGAATCTTGTCCCGCAGCTTCAGGTAGTCCGCGCGCATCTCCGCCACGCAGTCCTGCGGGGCCTTTAGCGCCGCCACCGACGCCTTCTGCACAAACGCCGCCGGGCTCGACGTCGACTGGCTCTGCAGCTTCGTCATGGCCGCGATCACCGGCTTCGGCGCCAGCGCAAACCCCGCCCGCCATCCGGTCATCGCGTACGTCTTTGAGAGCGACCCCAGCACCACCACGTGCTCTTTCGCGTCCGTGAACGACCCGCCGCTCACCAGCGCGCCCGTGTATTGCAGGTAGACGTAGCACTCGTCCAGCAGCAGCCAGATGCCGCGCTCGTGCGCCATCCGCACAATCCGCTCCAGGTCCGCCGGCGACACCACCGCGCCCGAAGGATTCGACGGCGAATTCAAAATGATCGCCTTCGTCTTCGGCGTAATCGCCCGCTCGATCGCGTCCGCCGTAATCCTGAAGTTCTCCGCTTCGTCCGTCTCGAGGTAGACGACCTTCCCGCCCGCGTACTGGATGATGTCCTTGAACGAAACCCAGTACGGCACCGGCAGAATCACCTCGTCGCCGTGATCCACCAGCGCCTGGATCGCGTTGAACAGCGCAATCTTCCCGCCCGTCGAGAAAATCGCTTCGTCCGGCGCGTAGTTCGATCCGAAATCCGCGGCGTGCCGCTCCACAATCGCCTGCCGCAGTTCGGGAATCCCCGACACCACGGTGTACCGCGTAAAGTTGGCCTCGATCGCGGCAATCGCCGCGTCCTTGATGTGCTGCGGCGTGGCGAAGTGCGGCTCGCCCGCCCCAAAATCCACCAGCTTCGCGCCCTGCGCGCGCAGTTTGGCGGCTTCGGCGGTCACAGCCATCGTGGCGGAGATTTCAATCCGCCCAATACGATCGGAGAAGACTTCGGCAGCGGTCGTGGTCATGCTGCTATTTTTTCAGATTTTCCGTCGCGCCACAGGAGGAATTTCCGGTTATTTCTTCGCGACCTCGTTCTTCACAACTTCCAGCGGCACTTCCATCGACCCAATCTTCCCGCTCCGCAGATCGTGCACCGCCACCCGCAGATAAATCGCCCCCGCCGGCAAGTCGATCTCCTGATGAATCGGCAACCCGCTCTTCGCCACCACCGCAGCCTGCGCCGGATTCAGATTGACCGCGAGTCCCTTATCCGTGTAGTTCACCCGCTCGCCATCCGCGTTCCACGCCACCATCGACACTTCCAATTCCCCGTGCGCCTCGCCTCCCCGCAGCGCCGTCCACTCAATCCCATGCGGATCGATGGAGAAATCCACCAGGTATCGCGCCACCGGCGACTTCAGCTTGCTCGCCAGCTCGCCCGCCGGTCCCGCCGCAACCTTCACCATCTTCGCCGCCGGATCGCTTGCCGCCAGCACCCGCGCCTCGAAAACAATCTGCGACAGCGGCGGCGCGCCCCGCTCCAGAGCCGCCACAATCGGGCTCGCCGCACCCGGCGCTTCCGCGCTCGGCTTCAGCGGATCCACGGCGAAATACCCGCGCCGGTACGCGAGATCATAGTCCCCGCCATCCACGCGCACCTCGATCCGCCGGAACACCCCATCCCAGCGCGTCGCGTCCGGAACGTACCCGAGCGTGTAGTAATTCGACCCATTCTCGATTGCCTGCGCCACCGCCTCCTTCAGCCCGTTCGTGTCGTAGAACGCTTCGCCGCCCGTCTCCTCGGCAATCTGCCCCATGGTCTCGTGCTCATTAGTGGTTTGTTGCAGGAATTTCACGTCCGCCTTGTTCGCCAGCGACGCGCCGCTCACCTGCGGAGGCGCAACTCCGCCCCCGCGCATGCCACGCCCGCCGCCCATCGAGGGCATTCCCTGGCCGCCCCCGAATCCGCGCGACGCGTTGCCGCTCGCCAGCGTCATCAGGCCGCGCGCGTCCACCGGATACACCGCAACCCGCGCCGCCGCCAGCAATCCGTCCGTCGCCTTCACCTGCTCCGAATAGTCCCGCACCGTCGAAAACATATTCTTCGGCGACGCTCCGCCCTGCGCCGTCATGGAAGGATCGAGTGTCGGATCGGGCTGGATCTGCAGCGGGAACGACCCGGAAAACCAGATCAGGTTCTTGCGTCCCGGAATCATGCTCAGATACCGCCCCAGTTGCTGCATCGCATCCAGCGTCATCTGCACGCGCAGGTCGGTTTGGAACGACGTCAGGTCGGAGACAAACTGCTGCATGGCCCCCTCGTCCACACCGCTCATGCTCGAGGCCACATCGCTCATGGTGTCGTCGTCCTGGGGAGTCTCCAGCACCGGCGACTGCTGCGCGCCGCCCTTGCCCTTCCTAATCGCCGCCTCGATTGCCCCCGCATCGGTCGTAAACCCGCTGATCATGCGCAGCCGCGACGCCAGCGTAAACACCGCGATCCGCGTCCCCGGCGGAATCCGTTTCAGGTACTCGAGCATCTGCCGCCGCGCATATTGCTGATCGGTCAGCGGTGTGTTCAGCGCGTCCAGCAGCAGCACATTCGCCGCGCTGGTAACCGCAAACTGCGGATAGTTCGCCCATGTGTTCGGCGGCAGCG
>JASIAO010000201.1 GCA_030041955.1 Acidobacteriaceae bacterium
CCGATTTTCTCACGGATTTGATTAATAAAAATGAGGCAAGTTCTTGATTTGGAGACGGTTCCAGTGAGCTTACGGAGCGCCTGCGACATCAGCCTGGCCTGCAGGCCGACGTGGGAGTCGCCCATCTCGCCGTCCAGTTCCGCTTTGGGAACGAGGGCAGCAACGGAGTCGACGACGAGGACGTCGATGGCGCCGGAGCGAACCAGAGCTTCGGTGATTTCGAGGGCCTGCTCGCCGTAGTCGGGCTGAGAGATGAGGAGGTTGTCGATATCGACGCCGAGCTTTTTGGCATAGGCGGGGTCGAGCGCGTGCTCGGCATCGACAAAGGCGGCCAAGCCACCGGCCTTCTGCGCCTCGGCGATGATCTGCAGGGTGATGGTGGTCTTGCCGGAGGACTCAGGGCCGAAGATCTCGATGACGCGGCCGCGCGGGACGCCGCCGACGCCGAGGGCGGCGTCGAAGGAGATGGAGCCGGTGGAGATGGTGGCGATGGGGACGACGGCCTCTTTGCTACCGAGGCGCATGATGGATCCCTTGCCAAACTGCTTCTCAATCTGCGAAAGCGCCAGTTCCACGGCGCGCTGACGATCGTCTGCCACGAGGAGACTCCATTCCCTGAGAGGGTTGCTGAATTTTCCCCGAGTCTACCACTTGGTTTCGAGGGCATTGGACACGTGCGAAGCGGAAAATGCGCGGTGGTAACGTCGGGTTACCAGCAGTCTACAGGGAGCGGGGGTGTGGAGAAGTGGGGACTATTTCACTGGCGGAGTGGGCCCAGGAGGTGATGGTTTACCCGAGTGATTCGGCGGCTCAGGAGCGTCGGCTGCTGATTTGAGAGAGAGATTACAGGTTTGCTGTGATTCACGGCACAGCGAATTTCAAACACAAAACCTAGTCTGAAGCGTCGCCGGGAGGACGAGCGTGGCGACGCTGGTCGAGAGTCCGCCGCAAGCCGTGGCCGCAGGAGCGGTGCGTCCGCCCCGGAGCGCGCATCACGAAGCCGCCGCGGCGTCCGCTGCAAATCCATGGATTGTCGCTATCTCGGTGATGCTGGCGACGTTCATGGAAGTGCTGGATACGTCGATTGCGTCGGTAGCGCTGCCGTACATCGCCGGATCGATGGCGGCCTCTAATTCCGAGGCGACGTGGGTGCTGACCAGCTACCTGATCGCCAACGCTGTGGTATTGCCGGCGAGCAACTGGTTCGCGATGCGCTTCGGGCGCAAGCGGTTCCTGATTTCGTGCGTGGTGCTGTTCACGCTGGCATCGTTCTGCTGCGGCGCGGCGCCGTCGCTCACCTTCCTGCTGCTGGCGCGGGTCTTCCAGGGCGCGGGCGGAGGCGCGCTGCAGCCGCTGTCGCAGGCGATCCTGCTGGAGAGCTTTCCGCCGAAGAAACGCGGGCAGGCGATGGCGCTGTTCGGCTTCGGCGTGGTGGTGGCTCCGGTGCTGGGGCCGACGCTGGGTGGCTGGCTCACAGACACCTGGAGCTGGCGGTACGCGTTCTATATCAATATCCCTGTAGGGATGCTCGCGGTGTTTATGATCAACCGCTTCGTTCAGGATCCGCCGTATATCCGGAACGCAAAGCCGGGGGCATTTGACAACCTGGGATTCGGGCTCCTCTGCCTGTGGACGGGATGCCTGCAGGTAATTCTGGACAAGGGGCAGGAGGTGGACTGGTTCGGCGCGGTGTGGCTGCGCTGGATGACGCTGACGCTGGGGGTCTCGCTGGCGTGGTTCCTGTGGCACTCGTGGCGTAAGCGGCAGCCGCTGGTGGATTTTAAGATTCTGACACAGAACCGCAACTTTGCCGTGGGTTGCCTGCTGGTCTTCCTGCTTGGGCTGGCGATTTACGCGACGGTGGCGATGATGCCGCTGTTCTACCAGGAGGTGCTGGGGTACACCGCGCTGACGGCGGGCCTGGTGGTTGCGCCGCGCGGGATCGGATCGATGATCGGTCTGCCGCTGATCGGCTACCTCAGCCACCGAGTGGACAACCGCTGGCTTCTGACGTGCGGATTCACGTTCTTCGGGGTATGCACGATTTTCTTTGCGACGCTGAATCTGGAGATCGGGCCGACAACAATGTTGGCGCCGATTCTGCTGACGGGCTTCGGGCTGAGCTTCCTGTTTGTGCCCATCGGATACATGGCCACGGCGACCCTGACTAACGAGCAGATGGGAAACGCAACGGGGATCTTCAATTTGCTTCGGAATATCGGAGGATCGATTGGTATCTCCATGGCGACCACGGCGCTGGCGCGGCGGGCCAGTTTCCATCAGGCACGCATCGCCGCCGCGGTGCCGCAGACGGGAATGTGGTTTGAGCAGCATGTTGCAAAGATGAACCCGTTCCTGGGCCGCGCGCTGGGCCGAGCCCAGGGCGAGCCGGCGGCGCTGGCCGCGATGTACATGCAACTGCAGCGGCAGGCGATGCTATGGGCGTTCGTGGACGTCTTCCGCTGGATCGCTGTGGTCACCTTTGCTGCGGGCGGCGTGGTGTGGCTCTTCCGGCGCGTAACCCATGAAGAGGACGGCAGCGTGAAGGTGCACTGAGGAGAAGCAGACAGGGTAAAGGGTGCAGCGCTTGTCGGATGTCAGGTGGTTAGCTTCTCAATAGTTCGCGAAAAAGGCGCGCCATGCGCTCAAGATCGATTTCTTCGGCGCGGGACTGCGAAGGAATGCTACTGGCAGCGAGGGCCGAGGAGATTCGCGCGGCATCGTAGCCGGCGTTGCGGAGATTTTTCGCGAGCATCTTGCGCTTTTGCGCAAAGACGACCCTGAGAAAGGCGATGAAGGGCTCCGGGACGACGCCCAGTTCCGCGAAGCGCGGAGCCATGGTCAGCCGCAGCACGGTGGAGTGGACCTGCGGCGGCGGCGAGAAGGCTCCAGGCGGGAGGGTCATCAGCTTTTCCACGCGGGCGTAGAGCTGCGCGGTTGCGGAGAGCAGGCCGTAATCGCTTGTGCCGGGCTCGGCGGCGACGCGCTGGGCGACTTCGCGCTGGATCATGACGACGGCACGATCGATGTCGCCGGAAAAATGGAAAAGGCGCAGCAGGATGTCCGACGTGATGTAGTAGGGCAGGTTGCCGACGACGAGCAATTTGCCGAGCTTGCCGTGCGCGGGATCGGCATTGCGGAGCGCCGCGAAATTGGTTTCGAGAACATCTTCATTGCGGATCTCGACGCCTCCCTGCTCCGCAAACTGCTGACGCAGACGCGGGGCTAGTTCGCGATCGAGTTCGATGGCGATGAGACGCGCGGCGCGCGCGGCCAATAAGGCGGTGATGGCTCCGCGACCAGGTCCGATTTCGACAACGGCGCGGTGGGCCAGGTCGCCGAGGGCGTCGACAATGGCGGCCTGCGCGGTGGCGCTGACGAGAAAGTTCTGTCCGAGTTTGGGTCGAATCGGGCGCTGCGGCATCTTTAACGATTGTGCCTCGCATAGGTCAGATCTGCCAGAGTCACGCCCCGTCTGCGCAGATGCACTACGGCGTTTTCGGAAACGTGTGCCCTCTTCAAAAGTTTCAGGGTCAAGGCTTCCTTTTCGTCGCGTTGACTTTGGCTTCCAGGCTTCTGGATACAGAATTTCCGAAAACGCATTATCCTCAGTTTTCCGGCATCCCACGGAAGAGACGGAGCCACGGATGAAGATTGTTTTTGCGGCGTCGGAGTGCGCGCCCTGGGCCCGCACGGGCGGACTGGGCGAAGTAGTGGCCGCGCTGTCGCGCCAGGTCGCGGCGATGGGGCATGAGGTTACGGTGTACATCCCGTACTACCGGCAAGTGCGCGAGCGCGTGCCAGAGAAGAAGTACGCGGTGCGCAGCATTACGATTCCCTTCCAGTACTACTCGCGGTTTGCGGGCATCGTGGATGGTGGCTTGGTGGGCGGCGTGCAGATGTATTACGTGGATTGCCCGGAGCTGTTCGACCGCGAGGCGTTGTACGGAACGGCCGCGGGCGAGTATGGGGACAACTGGGAGCGCTTCGGGCTCTTCTGCCGCGCGGTGCTGGAGGCGAGCAAGCAACTGGGCGTGCCGGATGTGTTTCACGTGCACGACTGGCAGGCAGCGCTGCTACCGGTGTATCTGCGCACGCTTTACTATTACGATCCGGTGCTGCGCAATCGCGGCGTGGTGCTGACGGT
>JASIAO010000202.1 GCA_030041955.1 Acidobacteriaceae bacterium
GAGGCGGTGCTGCGCTTCGTGGCGAGTTATCAAAAGCTGATCGGCACGCTGGCGAGGATGCCGGTGATCGACGTGGCGCGCTATCAGGTGCATCGGCTGCAGCGAATCTCGCCCGTATCGGACGCATTGCTGAAGGCAGAGCGCGCGACGCCGCTGCACACGCTGGACACGCTGACCGTGGAAGGGAAGCAGGGTCGCGTCTTCAGAGACGAACCGCCGGTTCTGCGACGGCTGACCCCGCAGCAGGCGCGTCCGGTGCTCGCTTCGCTGAAGCCGTATCGCGACAGCCTGTTGCCGGAACGTCAGCATTTTCTGGCGCAATACCGGCCTCGCGATGTGGCCTTCAAAGTGGTGGGCACGGGCAGCGTGGGATTGCGCGACTATCTGATTTATCTCGAGGGCAACGGCCCGCGCGACCCGCTCTTTCTGCAGGTGAAGGAGCAGCCGGGCTCGGCGTACGCTCCGTATTTGCCGTCGGCCGCGGGACCGGCGCATCAGGGTCGGCGCGTGGCCGAGGGACAGCGCGCGATGCAGTTCGCGTCTGACCCGTTTCTGGGATGGACGACGATCGCCAACCGCGAATACCTGGTGCGGCAACTGAACGATCACAAGGGAAGCATCGACATCGATGACCTGAAGGGGCAGGGGCTGGTCGATTACGCGGAAATGTGCGGCGAGCTGCTGGCGCGCGGCCATGCGCGGTCGGGCGACGCGTGCATGCTGGCCGGATATGTGGGGATCGGGGAGAAGTTCGGCGCGGCCATCGCGAAGTTTGCCGAAGCGTATGCGGACCAGACCGATGCTGACTGGAAGGAGCTGAAGAAGAAGCGCTGAAGCGGCGTGCGGTTATGCGGAATCTCATGCGGCTTGGGATGTCTGCTGACCACCCGCGCTCTTTCGTGCCGAGGCCTGCCCGACTTTGCTATGCTTCCTCTCAGCATAGGTTCCGGCATCGGAGGTGCGCCATGCGAGTGTCGGTCTTCGCTCTCTTTCTGCTTACAACCGCGGTAGCGCTGGGGCAGGCGGCTCCTCCCGCAAAGCCTTCGCCGGTGGCGCGCCTCAGCCGCGAGTTCAAATTCAACAACCCTCCGCAGCTCTCCGCTCTTAGCCCGCAGCAGACCCTGCTTGCGCAGAACGAGCCGCCGGCGTTACCGCTGGATGCAGGCCCGGCGTACGCGAAGCCGCAGCCGATTCCGACGCAGTGGCCGAACGCGAAGTTTGAACTGATCCCGACCCAGTGGCCCAACGCGCGGGTGGTGCTTGTTGGCGGGCCGGCGCACGTGGTGCTGACGGGCGGGGCAACGGCCACGGCGCAGGGCGGCGCGACAGTGGCGGTACAGCTGCAACAGAAACCGCAGAAATAGAGGGCGGCTGCGAGTCGGTCCGTGACAATGAGAAAATCGAGGGCATGAACGAGCTGGCTCTCTGCTTTATCGGCGACAGCGCGCACACGCCTCCGTCGCACATCCTGGAGAATCTGGCGGACGAACTGGCGCACGCCAGAGTGTCCGGGGCGACTCACACCATCTATGAGGAGCTGTGGCACGCGACCTGGTGGCAGCAGGTGATGCTGGATCGGGTGAACGGTCTCGGGACGCCGTCGCCGGAACATAACGCTATGAGCTTCCCCAGCGCGGAGCAGACGCGCGCTGAGTCGTGGGCCGATCTTTGCGGGAGATTTCTTGCGGGAGCGAACGAGGCCGCGGCATTGGCCGACAGCCAGGACGCGTCGAGGCTCGATCGGGTAGTTCTCTGCCCGTCGACTGAGAATCCCACGCGCAGCATGACGGCGCGCGAGCAACTGGAGAGCTTCGCCGCGCACAACGCCTATCACTTTGGCCGGATTGTGCAGTTGCTCCAGATGCTGAACGCCTGGCCGCCACCGTCAGGCGGACTGACCTGGTGAGGGCGGGCCGTCCAGGCGGGTTCACGGCGGGCCGTGCCCCGACGTCCGAGGCTGGATATTGAGACACGACTTTCGTAAAAGAGCTGAGCGTGAAAGCAGGGTAGAAAACGTCGGGAGGTTACCGGCCGCCCACCGACAGCGGGTCAGGGATCTTCAGGCGTGCGGTCTGAGCCGTTCCCACCTTGCGGAACGCGCGACTCATCCAAACGGCCCACACCAGCAGAACAGGACAGAACACGACGAAGAGGTAGATGTGCGTCCACGCCATCGCCACGGTGAGAGCGCAGAAGAGCAGCGGTACCAGCACAGACTTCGGGAATTCCTTCAGGGACAGCAGGAGAGGAATTGCCAGGACGGTCATATCGTAATAGGGGGCATGCACGTCGGCGAGCAGGGAAATCAATAACGCGAACGAGAATGCGTGTAGCCGAGTCATTCCCTGAACCGCCACCAGCGCCCACACGAGCAAGCCGATGATCGCGGCCGCAGCGACAGCATTGGGGTGAGAGGGCAGGAACGCGGCAAATCCTCTGATGGTCGGCTCAAGGTGAATCATGCCGGCGTCATTGGCCGCCTGGAAACGCAGGAGGCTCAGGTAGGAGGGCACGAGGCCAGGTCCGACGAGCAGGAAGGATGCTGCCACCAGTGCGCTTCCCGACAGGGCTGCTCCGGCCAGGAGCTTCCACTTTCTGAGGACGACAAAAAACAACAACATCGGAATGGCGAACGGGTAGCGTAGCAGGCTCAAGCCGATCCAGAGGCCGGAGCTGAAATCATCGCTGGCCTTCCACTTGCGATACGCGAGAACCCAGAGCAGCGGGAGGATTCCATGATCCTGCCCGAGGATGAGGCCTCCGGCGATCGGGCTAAAGAAAAAAGCCAGCAGGACACACCGCAGGCCTGGCGTCAGGCTGAGGATCTCCTCTCGCAGCAGCCACCCGGACGCGACAAACATGCAGATATTCAGCGCCGACCATACGGCGAAAGCCGCGCGGAAGGAGAGCAGGGTCAGCGGAGCAATCAGAACAGCTTCAGGAGGGATATGCGCCCAGGGAAGGTATCCGCTGCTGCCGATCGCGATTTCCTGCGCCCGCATTGCGGCCATCGAATAGAGACTGTGCGGATGCCGCAGGAGGAGGCTCCCGGCGGCGTAGAAGCTCATGAAGTCACACTGGCGGGGCGCAATAAGAATGACCGCGATCCACGCCGCCACTGCGCCCAGAGCAATGAGGATGGGCCGTAGGGAGCGGATCATGGTATCTGACGACCTCCGGCTGCATGGGCTTTCCGGGCAGCGTTTTGAGCTTCCAGTTCAGGATCAGGCGGGTCTGACAACCATGTTAGCGAAATGAGGCGGCGGACCCAATAGCGCATTCGGGGGAGGGAGGTGGGAGTGCAAATGCAGATAGCCGGCCTTCGGCGTTATTTTGCGGGAAGCCGTCGCGGCCGCCGCTTCGCGGAGACGGATTTGATGATGAGCCGTCGCGGCTGCGTTGCGTCGATTGATTTAGGAGAAAGCTCCAGCGCCTGGTGGATCAGATCGAGGACGGCCGGGTCGTCGAGTGTCGCTGGATTCTCGAGAACGATGTGACGGACCTGTTTGCCGGATTCCAGGAGGTAACAATCGGGATCGCGCAGGCGTGGCCCATTTTGCAGAAAGAAGAGGTTGACCCAGCGCGGATAGAGGGCGATGGAGAAGATCGCGTCCGCGACGCGCTCGGTGGGGCTGAAGCCGATGGCGAGGGCGTTGTAGTTGTCGTAGACGAGCTCGACGGCGCCGGGCAGGAGGGCGCGGATTTTTCTGAGGGCGACGCGGGCCTGGGCGGCGATTTCGGGCGAGTACTTGTCGAGGAAGATGTGGAGCTGCGCCTGGGGTGACTGGCACGGGGTGCGGTTGCGCGGGGCGGATGGAGTCCGCTGCTGCGCGGCTGCCGGTTGGCGCGCTGAGGTCCTGGCGGGCATGTGCGGAGAATGGTAGCAGGATTCGAGGGTCCGCGAACTTCGGTAGGTGCAAGCGCCCCTGGGGATGTTGTTACACTGTCCAGCAAGATGGGGGGTGCGTGCAGGGCTACGACGCGGCCGGCGACGTGACGAACGACGGAACGTACACCTATACCTACGATGCAGAAGGCCGGGTCGCGACGGTGGACGGCGGAAGCGTCGCGACTTACGTTTATGACGCGGAAGGCCGACGGGTACGCAAGATTTCCTCGGTGGACTCGGAGGACGACGTGTACGACCTGTCTGGCCATGTGATCAGCGCCTTCAGCACGACCGGGGCCTGGCAGCGGGGCGAGTTGTATGCGGGCGGCGAGCATCTGGCGACGTATATGAATGGCACGACCTATTTCGCCCACGCGGACTGGCTGGGAACGGAGCGGGTCCGTTCGACGGTTTCCGCCGGGATCGACCCGGGTTCGGAATGGCCCAGCTACCCGTTCGGCGAGGGTTCGAGTGCGCCCAATCCCAGCCCGCTTCACTTCACCGGCAAAGAACGAGACACCGAATCCGGCAACGACTACTTCGGGGCAAGATACTATGCATCTACGATGGGGCGATGGATCAGTCCTGATCCATCTGGATTGTTTTTCGCCGACCCAGGAAACCCACAGAGCTTTAACCTTTATGGGTACGTGCGAAACAATCCCCTCAATAGCATCGACACAGATGGGTTACTTACGATCATACTTCCGGGCACGTGGGCGGATGAATCCTCGGATGCTTGGAACTACAACATGCCACTGGTGGGCGAAGCAAGGACACACTTCAACGAGACCCACAAGGTTTGGATAGACTTTTGGGATCCGCGTGGCGATAGTCAAAAAGACCGATGGAATGCCGCGTGGGGGTTGAAGTATTTTATCGATCATTATAATTTCGCTCTAGGCGAGAGCCTCAATATTATTGGGCATAGCCACGGTGGGACCGTCAATGCGCCAAGCCATACTTCGCTTTGGCACGACCAGGACGTAAGGAATCTTTGGTGGAACTGATATGTAAACCAGATTCAGGACCAGCAGCAAAAGCCTCCCTCTCACAGTTGCACGATTTATGTAACTCCGAATGGAAACTCCGGGGATTGCTAAGGACGTGGCATGAACTGCAGGAATAGCACGCGCACTATGAAGCGATAGCCTCGGTCAGGAGGAAGAAGTATGGATCTTGGAGACGCTCCGAAGTTGAGGAACTTGGTTGTTGCAATCGCGTGCACGAGCGTATTCGCGATCTGTACGGTTTCTGTTTTTTATTTCTATGGGCTGCACGGACCAGCAACCCTTTATCCCTATACGGCGCAGTCTCAGCAGACGATTGTGATCCTGCGAATCGCCTTGATCGCAACAATCCTTTCTTTCTTGCCGTTTTGGTTCAGTATACGAAGAAAGCACAGGCCGAGCACATCAGCGTTGTGGTCTGGCTTCGGGGTGTTAATTGTTTTGGTCCTGTATGGCCTCTCGGGATGCAGAGGCATTTTGGGAAGAAGCATAGAGGTCGCTGGGTGGCATGTCTCAACCAGCTTCTTCTTTCCTTCTTTGTTCTTCTCTGAATTTAACTTCCTCACTTTTATTTGCGAAGTTGCGCCGGTAACGGCAGGATTTACGGGTGTCATTGTGTACTCATCGCTCAAATCTGCGGTCTCTCTCAAGAGACAATAATGCCGTAAAGCGTAATTTAGAGCGGCAAGTTCTACCGGCAAAGAACGGGATCAGGAATCCGGCAATGACTACTTCGGGGCCAGATACTACGCAAGCTCCATGGGGAGATGGCTGAGTCCGGATCCTTCTAACCTTGGCATTGACATCTATTTGCCGCAGACATGGAATCACTACAATTATGCGGTCAACAACCCGCTGTCGATCGCAGATCGCAATGGTCTCTGGCCGTTCTGACCTGACCCCCAGAATCCGTCCAGAACGGAATACGATCTGGACGAAGGAAAGGGGAAGGGCAGATGAGCAGGAGCAGGCACACGGAGGCGCAGATGATCGCTGCGCTGAAGCAGGTTGAAGCCGGACGCAGCACCGACGATGTAGCTCGGGAACAGGGCGTGAGCAAGCACACGATCTATGCCTGGAAGGCGAAGTACGGAGGCATGGAGGTGAGCGAGGCCGAAGAGGTCAAGCATCTGCGCGATGAGAACGCGCGGCTGAAGAAGCTGGTGGCCGAGCTGAGTCTGGACAAGGATATGCTGCAGTCGGTGATCCGAAAAAACTCCCTCGGCTCGTAGAGCGGCGATCGGAAGTGCGGCGCCTGCTGGCGGAGTTCACCTCCAGCGAGCGCCACGTCTGCGGGCTGATGGCGGTGCCGAGATCGAGCTGCCGGTACCAGAGCCGGAGGGACGACAGCCGGATCGAGGAGCGGCTGCGCGAACTGGCGCGAGAGCATCCGCGCTTCGGCTACCGGCGGCTGCATTTGTACCTGCACTGGGAGATGGGAGTGAACCATAAGAAGGTGCAGCGGGTTTATCGAGAGCTGGGCCTGAACGTGAAACGTACGCGGCGCAGGCATCTGCGGCGGACGCTGGCGCCGCGGCCTGTGCTGACAGCGCCCAACCAGGAGTGGGCTCTGGATTTCGCCAGCGATGTCACGGCGGCCGGACAGCGATTTCGGGTGCTGGGGGTGAGAGATAACTTCACCCGGCAGGCCCGCGTGCTGGAAGCGGCCACGAGCTTCCCCAGCCGGCGCGTCACGCGAGAACCTGGAACGAGCGATGGCTGCACACGGCAAGCCCCATGCGATTCGCTGTGACAACGGCCCGGAGCTGACTTCGCGGCACTTTCTCGCCTGGGCCATCGAATGGAAGATCGATCTGGTGCACATTCAGCCGGGTAAGCCAACCCAGAACGGAGGCATGGAAAGCTTCAACGGCAAGCTGCGCGTTGACGAGTGCCTGAACGTGAGCTGCTGGAACCTGTTCGACGCGCGGCGGAAGATCTCAGCATGGAAGATCGAATATAACTTCCGCCGCCCGCATAGCTCGCTCGGTTATCTCACCCCGGACGAATTTGCGCGGCGGTGGCAGCAACAGGGCCATGGAAAAGACGCGGGCTGCGCCCGCTTGGAAAACGCCGTTGGCGTTTCCCACTTTTCCACCGCCCCGGCGACGACTATGAATTTCGTATAGTCAATTGGTCGAAAAACGGGGTCAGGTCACGGGCTCTGGGCCGGAGTGACCTTGTCGGAGTGGGTACGGGATGTGCTGCTGGGACCAGCATCGAGACGGGGACGCTGGCTGCGGAGCGGGCGATCCTGCCGCAAAACGCAAAAAGCCCACTGGTGGGAGCGGGCCTTCGAGTTTGCTCGCCCGCAGCGGCGGACGGGCCCCGCGCAGGATGACAGAAAAAGAAAAAGCCCACTCCGGGGAGTGGGCTTTTTCGTGAGAATTATGCCGGCGATCACCTAATCTCCCACACACTTTCGCGTGCAGTACCATCGGCCCAGCGAGGCTTAACTTCCGTGTTCGGGATGGGAACGGGTGGGACCCTCGCAGTATGGTCACCGGCAAACTTAAAGACGCTAACTGTTGCGTGCGTCATTCAAAACCTGGTAGGCGCTTGGCGGGCTGTTTCTCCCGCAGCCAGATTTCGTCAAACGGGCGA
>JASIAO010000203.1 GCA_030041955.1 Acidobacteriaceae bacterium
CTGGTCCAAGCTCAAGCAACTGCTGCGGGGAGTCGGGGCGCGGCTGCTGGAGCATCTGGAGCCAGCCTTGACCGCTGCCATCGCCGCCATCACCCCGCAGGACGCCAGAGCCTTCTTTCAACACTGCGGCTATCGGATACACCAACTATGAAAATGCTCTAGGGGTTAGATAACCCCTGCCTAACCCTAAATCCTTCGCACTTTGCTGGAAATATATTCTTGCGTGTGTTTGAATCACTGCGTGCATCGCGATGCGACAAATCAGAGGTTGCCGATCTGATCGATCGCTTCCTGGAAATCCGCGAGCTATATCTAGAAGCGTGGAACGACTTCGTCGAGTGCCCGCAAAAGGACCCGGACGTGGAAGTCTACGGGAAGACGTGTGACGAACTCGATCCGCTCCTGAACCGTCCCGATCCGATTGACCAGGAAGCCCTCGCAGAACTCCGGCTCATGGCGGAAGAGCTAAGACCTCAACACCCGCGCCCCCTTCTTTGCACTAGAATGGGCTGATTTTTTCAGCAACCTGCCTGGGCCCTAACTCGTAGCCCCTCGACCATCGCCACCGTCTCCGCCATCCCGGCGCCGGTTTTCGCGGACACTTCCACGATGCGCATTCCCGGCCGCACCGTCAGAATGCTTCGCCGCGCCGCCTCCAGATCGAACTCCGCCGCCACCGCCAGATCCATCTTCGTGATCATCGCCACATCCGCGGTGTTGAAGATCGTCGGATACTTCAACGGCTTGTCCTCGCCCTCCGTCGCCGACAGCAGCACCACGCGCATCTGCTCGCCCAGGTCGTAGCTCGACGGGCAGACCAAATTGCCCACATTCTCGATGAACAGATAATCCAGTTCCTCCAGTACCCATCCCTCCAGCGCCGCTGCCACCATCTTCGCGTCCAGGTGGCACGCCGTCCCGGTCGTGATCTGTCGCACCTGCGGGCACGCGCGCCTCAGCCGCGCCGCGTCGTTCTCCGTCGCCAGATCGCCCACCAGCGCCGCAATCCGGTGTCTGGCCGCCATCCGCCCCATCAATTTTTCCAGGAACGTCGTCTTTCCCGACCCCGGGCTCGACACGAAACTTACCACGCATACGCCCGCGCGCTTGAACCGCTGGCGCAGTTGCCGCGCCAGCACGTCATTCTCTTTCAGAATGTTCGCCCGCACCTCGATCAGCCGCGGCGTCATGTCTCCATCTCCATCGACCTCAGCTCCAGCTCCTGACCCATCAGAATCTCCTGCTCCGGCGTCACGCATCGGGGGCACGCAATCGCGAACATCTCCGCCTCGCGCGTCTCCCCGCATTGCGGACACCGCACCATCAGCGGCACCTGATCGATCTCCAACTCCGTCTCCGCAAACGGCGTCCCCGCGCGCGCAATCTCCCACGCAAAGCGCAGCGCATCGCAGTCCACGCCCGCCAGTGCGCCGATGCGCACCTGCACCGCGCGCACCGTCCCGCGGTGTTTTGCGGATTCCTGCTCGATCTGCTCCATCATGCTTAGCGCAATGGACAGCTCATGCATCAGCAGATCCTCGGCAACTGCTCGCCGAACAGCACGTCCACCACGCGCGTTCCGCCCACGCCGGTCTTCATCAGCACCATCCCCGAGTGCTGCTCCACCACTTCGCCGATCATCCGGCTCTCCGCGCCCAGCGGATGGGCCCGCATCGCCCCGAGCACCCGCTCCGCAATCTCCGGCGCGACGACGGCCACGAGTTTTCCCTCATTTGCCACGTACAGCGGATCGAGCCCCAGCATCTCGCAGGCGCCGCGCACCGCATCGCGCACCGGAATCGCGCTCTCCTTCAGGAGCATCCCCACGCCCGACCGCTCCGCAATCTCGTTCAGCACCGTGGCCAAGCCGCCGCGGGTCGGATCGCGCATCACCCGCAGCCCATCTACCGCTCCGGCCTCCGCGGCTGCGCCTATCATCGCGTCCACCAGCCCGTTCAGCGCCGCGCAATCGCTGGTCAGCGCCGTCTCGAACTCCAGCCCCTCGCGCTGCGAAAGGATCGTAATCCCGTGATCCCCGATGTATCCGCTCAGGAGCACCTTGTCGCCCGGCCTGGCGCGATCCGCCGAGAGCTGCGTGCCCCGCTCCACCACGCCAATCCCAGTCGTGGTGATGAACACCTTGTCGCCCTTGCCGCGATTCACCACTTTGGTATCGCCCGTCACGAGCTGAACGCCCGCGCTCTCGGCCGCGCGCGCCATCGAATCCACCACGCGCTCCAGCTCCGCCGCCGATAATCCCTCTTCCAGGATGAACGCCGCGGCCAGATACAGCGGCCGCGCTCCGCCGACCGCCAGATCGTTCACCGTCCCGTTCACCGCCAGCGTGCCGATGTCGCCGCCCGGAAAAAAGATCGGCGTCACCACAAACGAATCCGTGGTGAAAGCCAGCTTCGCGCCACCGATCTCCAGCAGCGCCTGATCGTCCATCTTTTCGAGCGTCGCATTCCGGAAGCGGCTCACGAAAACCTTCTCGATCAGCTCCGCGGACAGCTTCCCGCCGCTCCCATGCCCCAGCACAATCTGCGGATGATCGAAGATCGGCAGCGGGCATGCCCCAAATGGCCCAGCAACTGTCGGCTCCTCCACCTTGCTGCTCATCGCCCGTTGCTCCCGATCGAAACTAAATCCGAATCCCTCAAATGCCGCCCGTACGCGTAGTACGCCGCGCACGCGCCCTCCGCCGACACCATCGTCGCCCCCAGCGGATGCTGCGGCGTGCACATCATTCCGAACGCCGGACAGTCATGTGGCTTTTTGATCCCCTGCAAAATCTGTCCCGCAATGCAGATCTCCGGCTCATTCGTGTCGATTGCCGACACGCTGAACCGCTCCTCCGCGTCGAAATCGCGGAACTTCTCGCGTAACTGGAACCCGCTCTGCGGAATCGTCCCCACGCCGCGCCACTTCCGGTCGCTCACTTCGAACACCTTCGCGATCAGCTCCTGTGCCGGCCGGTTTCCGCCGCGTGCCAGCACCCGCGAATACTGGTTCTCCACTTCGCCGCGCCCCTGCTCCAGCTGCTCCACCACCATCAGCACGCCTTCCAGAATGTCCAGCGGTT
>JASIAO010000204.1 GCA_030041955.1 Acidobacteriaceae bacterium
GTCGACAACAGTCTGGGCGCCGCGCCCTTTGTTCAGGAGGCCCTGCGCTGGCTCCCCGGTGGTCCGTCCGGTGAGGAGCAGATGGTGAAGGACCTCGCCAACGAAAACCTTGCCGACCTGCTCCTCGATTCGCGTCTCCCCGCCAATGGCGATCGCGCCCGCATCCTGCTCGCGGACGACAATCGCGACATGCGGGAATACGTCCAACGCCTCCTGGGTCGCCGCTTTCGCGTCACCGCCGTCGCTGACGGCGAACAGGCCCTCGCCGCGGCCCTCGCCGAACCGCCCGACCTCGTCCTCACCGACATCATGATGCCCCACATGGACGGTTTCGCCCTGCTCCGCGAGTTGCGTACCCGCCCGGAGACCGCGGCCATCCCCGTCATCATGCTCTCCGCGCGAGCCGGAGAAGAAGCCGAAGCCGGGGGCCTCGAGGCCGGCGCAGACGATTACCTCGTCAAGCCCTTCACCGCCCGCGAGCTGATGGCCCGGGTCAGCTCCCACGTCACCATGCACCGTCTGCGTCTCGATCTCATCGCTCGCGAGCACGAGCTTCGTACCAAGGCCGAGTTCGCTGAACGCCAGTATCGCGAAATCCTCGACAGCATCTCAGAGGGCTTCATCTTTGTCGATCGCTCCTGGCGTATTCGATACGCCAATGAGCAGGTTGCCGCGCTCAGCCAGATGCCCATCGCCGGCATCGTCGACCAGGTTCTATGGGAGATGTTTCCCGCTCTCCTCGGCACCGATTTCGAAACCGCCTACCGCGACGCCATGGAAACGGAGCGCGTCACCTCCGTCGAAGGCTTCTACGCCCCGTCCCGTCGCTGGATCCACCTCAACATCTATCCCTCCCGCGAAGGCCTCTCTGTTTTTGCTCAGGACGTCACCGAGCGCCGCGTTCAGCAGGAGAAGCTTCTCCTCACCGAGAAGCTGGCCGCCACCGGCCGGCTCGCCGCCACCATCGCGCATGAGATCAATAACCCGCTTGAGTCCGTACTCAACCTCGTCTATCTCGCCCGCACCTCGCGTTCCCAGGCAAACACGATCCAGGAGTACCTGACTACTGCGGAGAGGGAGCTGACCCGCGTCTCCCACATCGCCCGCCACACGCTCGGCTTTTATCGCGATACCTCCATCGCCTCCCATCTCAACATGCCGGCGCTTCTGGAAGAGGTGCTTACCGTCTACGACAGCCGTCTCCGCGCCTCCGGCATCGAGGTCATCCGCGACTTCGACGTTGTGCCATCCGTCCTCGCGCTCCGCGGCGAACTGCACCAGGTCTTCTCCAATCTCATCTCCAACGCCATTGATGCCATGCGTGACGGTGGCCGCCTCACTCTCTCGATCCGCAGCGCCAACCGCGCCGGATCTGCCGGTCTTTCCATCGTCATCGAAGACACCGGAACCGGCATCCCGGAGCAGAATCTGTCCCGCCTCTTCGAACCATTCTTCACCACGAAAATCAGCGCCGGAACCGGCCTCGGCCTCTGGGTCGTCCGCCAGTTCGTCACGTCATGGGGCGGAGCAATCGAGGTCAGCAGCGATACCGGACCGAAAAATCACGGAACAGCGTTTACCATATTTCTTCCGCTGATTGCTGCGCCCGAAGCGGCAATCAGGACCGACCGAACTGCGCAAAAGGTGATGTAAGCCATGCAGACCACGGAAGAGGCGCGTTTTGCGGAGAGCTACGCGGTCATGCTCCCCCCGATCCTGTTTGCCGCCGACACGCCTCCCGCTCCGCTCTCCGATGCGTCGAAGCATGCCGGCACACGCAACGACCCAGGCCGCCCGCGCGTTCTGGTCGTCGACGACGAGCCTCTCATCGCCACCACCGTCGCTGCCATTCTCAATGACAATGGTTTTGAGGCGGCCCACGCTTTCAGCGCGGAAGACGCTCTCACCCTCGTTCACGATTTCTGCCCGGACATCGTCCTAAGCGACGTTCTGATGCCCCGTATATCCGGCATCGAGCTCGGCGTGCGCCTGCATCAGGAACTCCCGGCCGCGCACGTCATCCTCTTCTCCGGCCAGGCCGCCACCACCGAGCTCCTGCGCAAAGCCCGGCGGGACGGCTTCGAATTCGAGCTGCTCCCTAAGCCCATCCACCCCGAAGAACTCATCGCCCGCCTCCGCGGTGTCAAACTCCCGCGAACCTGAGGCCTCTCGCCGTCCAACTTTTCCATTCTGCGGACATGCCGAATCCGGCGCCGCCCTGCCCCGCCACAGCGTAGTATTCCCTTGACGGATGTGCGGGCGATGGAACCGACGCAGATCCCCGGGGCTCCATGGATTGGCGAATGGATCGGCGATCGGCCTTGAAGCTCCTCTCGATCTCTGCCGCTTCCGCGGGGATAATCGGTGCGGAACGGTTGGTGAGGCATCATCCGAAAGCACCAGAACCTCCCGCGGTGGCCCTGAATCAGGCGGGATATCTGCCGCAGAACCGGAAGATCGCCACGGTCCCGGCGCAATTGGCGGCGAGCCCCTTTGGGCTGCGAGACGAAACCACCGGACAAACGGTATTTCGCGGCACGGTGGGATCTCCGGTTCGCGACCAGTGCTCGGGCGATCGCGTTGCAGCCGCGGATTTCTCCCCATTCCAACAGCCCGGCCGATACAGACTGGCGACCGCGAGCGGTGAAAGCGGGCCCTTTGTCATTGGAGCCGACGCCTATCGAGAGCCGCTGCGGCTGGCCATGCGCGCTTATTACGGCCAGCGCTGCGGCTGCGCGGTGGATTTGGGAGGAGGGTATCGGCATCCCGCCTGCCACTCGGATGGCGCCTTTCATCCCACCTCGGGTCGAAGCGGTGTTGTGGCGAACCATGGCGGCTGGCACGATGCGGGTGACTATGGGCGATATGTCGTCAACAGCGGCATCACAGTGGGAACTTTGCTGTGGGCGTGGGAGCTGTATCCGCAGGCGCTGCGCGGCATCAACCTGGGAATTCCGGAGTCCGGAGGCAAGCTTCCCGACTACCTGGCCGAAGTGCGGTGGAACCTGGAATGGATGCTCTCCATGCAGGATGCTGATGGCGGCGTGTGGCACAAGCAGACCAGCGAAAAGTTTTGCCGATTCGTGATGCCGCAGGACGACCGGATGACGAGTTACATCGTCGGCATCGGCAGCCCGCCGTACAAGAGCACCTGCGCCACAGCCGATCTGGCCGCTGTTGCTGCAATCGCAGCACGCTGCTACGGCGAATACGACGCCGATTTTGCGCAGCGCTGCCTCGCGGCGTCGCGCGGCGCGTGGGCATGGGCTGTGGCGCATCCTGACGTGATGTTCCTCAACCCGCCCGGAATCGCCACCGGCCCCTACGAAGATCGGGATGGGCGCGACGAGATTCTGTGGGCTTCGGGCGAACTTTGGCGGACGACCGGGGAACCGGCTTATCGCGACGCGTTTCTCTCAGAGTCGAAGGCGCTCCCCGTGGCGACGTATGTATGGACGCCTTCGTGGCCCTCGGTGGCCGCGCTTGGGTATTGGACCGTTGCGATGTCCGGACGGCCCGGCTCCGACGCGGTGCGGGATCAGGTCGTGGCGCGAACCGCGCAGGATACGGAGTTCCTGCTGGCGCGGGCGCGTGCGAGCGGCTACGGCCAGACCCTCGCGCCGCCGGATTACATCTGGGGCTCGAATGGGATGGCGGCGAATCAATCGCTGCTGCTGATGGTGTCAGACCATTTCCAGCCCAATGCCGAGGCGTGCGAGGCCGCGCTGAACAATCTGCACTACATTCTTGGCCGGAATTGTTTCGGCGTGTCGTGGGTAACGCAGGTCGGCTACAACCCCTTTCAACATCCGCATCACCGGCCCAGCGCAGCCGACGGAATCGCCGCGCCGTGGCCCGGCCTGATGTCCGGCGGACCGAACGCCTCCAATCTGGTCGACGCGGTAGAGCCACAGCCCCCAATGCGCATGTGGGTGGACCAACAGTACGCGTACTGGATGAACGAGGTCGCGATCAACTGGAATGCGCCTCTGGTGTTTCTTCTGGCAGGCGCGAATGCGGGCGCTCTCAGCACTTCGTAAGTCCTCCCCTCTTTTTCCTTGCCTTTCTCCCGTCTTGCTGCGCATACTGGCAGGCGCGCGGATGCTTCCCCCGGCGGCCTCGCTGCTTCTCGTTCTGCAAGCGCAGGCGTTTCCTACCAACCTCCGAGGAGAAACTCCGTGAGATCCATCCCAGCTTTCATCCTGGTGGCAGCTGCGCTCGCCGCCCACGCGGCCACCCCGAATCCGGCGCCGAACCCCGCTCCCGCCGTCGCCCCCGATGACGCAACCCTCTGCCAGTGGGATTTCCCGGCCGGTACCCATGGCCGTAAGTGCGCCATCGATGTCGAGCGCATCGACCGCCAGGCCGCCTGCCACTACGACCAGGCTACGGCTGCCGACATGACCGACCATCCGCCGATGTACATCTCCGTTTCAAAGGCCGAGCACATGGTTTTCGCTTCCGGCAGCAATCGCAGCTTTCGCGTCCGGCGTCTCGTGCCCATCAGCGCCACCGGCGCCAGCGGTCAGGCCTGCCCGAAGCACCCCTTCAGGCACCAATTCCGTGAAGAAGATTTCAATTTCAGCAACAGCGCCGACAGCCTGGTGGCCAAAAGAGCAGCCATCGGTTGCCGCTACAAACTGGAAGTTCAGTTCCTGACCATCGATCCCGACGCGCCTGTAGCGACCCACGACCCGCAGCACCGCCACCTCGAGTGCCGCGATCCGCACCTCCAGGTTCAGCAGTGAGGATGCTGTGGTGGTTCTAACTGGCCGGCGCGGCCGCCCGCAGGTCCGGCGCACTCGTGACATCCGCTTTCGAATAGCCGTGTGCGATCGCTTTCTCCGCCCATTGCCGCGCGGCGGCCTGGTCGCCCAGCCGCGCATACACCCTCGCCGCGTAGTAATTCACTTCCGCGTCCTCGGGAGCATGCTGCAGCGCCGCGTTCAGCCACGCCAGTGCCGCCTGCCGCTCGCCCAGAGCCGCTGAGCAGTACGCTGCCAGCATCAGCGCATTCAGATTCTGCGGGTCCACTTGCAGCCGGCTCGTGCTCAGCGCCAGTGCCGCGCGATAGCGCGCCTCCGCCTTAGCCGTTTCTGTTCCGCTCCACGCGTACGCGTCGCCCAGGTCCGCCTCGACCGACGCTGATTGCGGATTCATCCGCGCCGCCGTTTCCAGCGCCGCAATGGCCGGTCCGAACTGCTTCTGGTGCAGATATACCTGCCCTAAGTCCATCCACGCCTCGGCATGCGGCTGTTCTGCCAGGGATCGCTCAAGGCTCTTCGCCGCCTGATCGAACTGCCCCTCGAAGAAATACGCCACTCCCAGCCGCCGCGCCAGGAAGCTGTTCGCCGGAAATTTCCCCGCCGCCTGCTCCAGCACCGTCGCCGCCTGTGTGTAATCGGCGCGCCGCACCAGAAAATCTGCCAGCGCAAGATAATTCGCCCAGTAGGAGGGCCGCGTCTCAATCGCCTGCCGATACACCTGCTCTGCCTGGTCCGGCCTGTCCATCTCCTCATACGTTCGCGCCAGACCGTTCAGTGCCGTATCGCTCTCGGGATCCAGCGCTCGTGCCCGCTGGAAGGCCTGCTGCGCCGGCTCAACCTGCCCTGTCCCGTCCGCAATTGTTCCCTGGCAAATCTGCGCCTCCGTCACCGCCGGATTCAGCTCCATCGCCTTGCTGCAGTTCGCGCTCGCCAATGCAATCTTCGCCGTGTCTCCGCTGGCCTGATACTGCGCCCACTGCGCCTCGCCCAGACCCGCATACGCCGCCGCGAATTTTCCGTCTTTCTGCGTCGCCTCTTTAAAGCTGTCCTCGGCTTTCTTCAGATTGTCCGCAATATCGAAGTCGCGCAGATATCCAATGCCTTGCAGATATGCGTCGTACGCCGCCGGCACCTGAGTCCCGAAGTTCCGGGCCGTTTCCGTGGCAGTCCCCGACGGCGAAAACTGCAGCATCGTCAGCACGCCCTTCACCACGTTGTCTTCCAGCGCAAACGGATCGGTCAGCGTGCTCGTCACCATATCCGAGCGCAGCACCCGTCCTGCCGCATCGATCAGCGCGTACGATATCCGCACCTGGCTACGGTACTGCTGATAACTTCCATCGATCACCAGATCCGCGCCCAGTTCCCGGTGGGCATCCTCCGCAGTTTTCAGCGCGTGCGCCCGCACTTCGCCGGCTGCCAGTATGTCGATCTGATCCGCAGGCGCCACCCGTGCCAGGCTCGACGTGATTGCCTCCCGCAACCCTTCGCTGTAAGCGCTCATCCCGCCCGCGTCGGCCGCACTGGCTGGCCCGATCACGCGGAAGGGCAGCACCGCCAGCAGCCGCGTCTTCGCCGCCACACGCGTCGTCGCGCTCGCAGGCGGCCGATGCCACCGCGCCAGCAGCCATCCGCCCGCGATCAGCAGCACAACCAGCGCCGCTGTCCCGAGGATCGACATTCCCCTCGGCATCTGCCGCGCAGCCGGTTTGCCCGCCGCGCAGCTCTTCAGATCCACCAATAAATCCCGCACCGTTGCGTAGCGCCGTTGCGGATCCTTCATCAGCGCTTTCTTCAGAATCCGATTCAGATCCTCGTGCAGTCCCCGCGCCTTCAGATCCAGTGGAGCCGGTTCCGCTCCCAGCGTCATCTGCACGCAGTCGGCCACGCTCTTGCCTCTGAACGGAGCCCGCCCGCCCGCCATCTCGTACAGCACTACGCCCAGCGAAAAAATATCCGACTGCTCCGTCGGCTCTGTCTCCCGCAGCACCTCCGGCGCCATATAGCCGGGCGTCCCGGCAAAGGCCGCGGCTGCGCTCGCCACGCTCACCGTTTCATTCGTGCCGTCGGGCGTCGCCATCAACCGCGCCAGCCCGAAGTCCAGCACCTTAACGAAGCCCTGCTCCGTCACCATGACGTTTTCCGGCTTGATGTCGCAGTGCAGGATGCCGCTCGCGTGCGCTGTCTCGATCGCCTCCGCAATCTGCACCGCGAGCGCAAAGAATGTCTCCGCCGGCAGTGGCGCGCTCAGGACCTCGCGCAAACTGCGCCCCGCCACGTACTCCATCGCCAGCAGCCACTCGCCCCGGTGGCTGCACACGTCGAACACCTGCGCAATGTGAGGACTGTCGATGGCCGTGGCGCGCTTGGCTTCTGTCAGCAGACGCCCGGCTTGCGTCGCGCCGGACGATCCTGCTGCAGGCGTACCCGTCAACCGCTTCAGCACCAGCTTCCGGTGCAGCATGAGGTCTTCGGCCAGCCAGGCTTCGCCCATCCCGCCGCTGCCCAGCCGCCGCTTCACGCAGTAGCGGCCCGCAATCACCTCATCCGGAGCAAGTCCCGCGCCCGCGCCGTCCGCCGGTGCCGCAGGGCCCCCGCTCGAGATTTCCGGAATCGCCACAGCCGTACTCCCAGGCGAAACCGGGATGCCCAGAAATCCCAGAAGGCCGGCTTCGCGGATAGGCCGATACTACTATCCTTCACGCCGGATGCGGATCAAGTCCCGCTGATGCAGCGACGTCATTATCTGAAATTCGTCCCAGTCCTGCGCTGGGAGAACTTCGTCTGCAAAGGCGACAAAATGACCGTTGCGACAGTAGATAGCTCGATATCCGCTGAGTCTGAATGGTCTGAGCCAACCAAGTCTCTTATTTTGATTGATTTATAACAAAGCAAAGAACTTGCTTGTTAATTTTGGTGCCGAAGAAGGGATTGGGGACCCCGCGTTTCAGCAAAAACCTTCCAACTCAATGAGATACCGCTACCTCTTGAATACACGAGTCTTTCCGATTTTTCAATCCAATCGCCCCATTCAACCAGTTCAACCGGATCGTACGGAATC
>JASIAO010000205.1 GCA_030041955.1 Acidobacteriaceae bacterium
CACAAGCGCACACTGGAAGATGGCCGCCGGGCGCCGGATGCGAACGAGGAATATTTCCTCTACCAGACGCTGGTGGGTGCGTGGCCGTGGCGGATGGAGACGGCGGAGGATCGCAGGGCGTTCGTCGAGCGCATGGAGCAGTACATCACGAAGGCGTTAAGTGAGGCCAAGGTGAACCTGAGCTGGACGAATCCGAATGCGGCATACGTGGAGGCAGTGCACGGATTTCTGCGGGGCATCACGCTGCCGGACAGCAAGGGACGCCAGCCGCGATTTGTAGAGACGTTGAAGGACCTGCTGCCGGAGCTACAGTTATTTGGGGCGGTAAATTCGCTGGCGCAGGTGGTGCTGAAGGTGGCTTCGCCGGGCGTGCCGGATTTCTATCAGGGAACGGAGATGTGGGATCTCAGCCTGGTGGATCCGGACAACCGTCGGCCGGTGGACTATGAGACGCGGCGCAGAGCGCTGGAAGGTCTGCGGGAGCTGGCGGCGCGAGAGGGCGAGCTGGCCGTGTGCCGCGAGACGCTGGCGAACCTGGCGGACGGGCGCGTGAAGCTGTGGACGGTGCATCGCGCGCTAACGCTGCGCAACCGGGCGGCGGAGATTTTTCGGCGCGGAACTTACACGCCAGTCGCGGCGAACGAGGAACATGCGCAGCACGTGGTGGCATTTCTGCGCGGGCATAGCGTGTTGGCCGCGGTTCCGCGGTTTGCGTGGACGCTGATGCACGGCAAGGGAAAGATGCCCCTGGGCAGCGCATGGGGAGATGGAGAGCTGATATTGCCGGAGATGGCGAATGCGGAGCTGGAGAATATTTTTACCGGCGAGCGAGTGCGCGTGAGCGATAAAGGCCGCGTGGCGCTGCGGGAGATCTTCGCGGAGTTTCCGGTGGCGTTATTTTTGCGCCGATGACTTTCAGGCTTCGATTTCAGGCTCGTGCTTGTCGCGATCGGTGACCATGGTCAGCGCGGCGAGCTTTTCGGCGAGCGCCGGAGTGAGCGCGCCCTCCGGGCAGCGCCAGCTCCAGTTGCCATGCGACTGCGAGGGGACGTTCATGCGGCCCTCGCTACTCATGTCGAGGACATCCTGCACGGGAAAGAGGCAGGTATCGGCGACGGAGGTTGCGACAGCGCGCATGAGCGGCCAGACCACGCTGGTCCTGCTTCCAATCCAGGCGCGGACGGCAGCCTTTTCGACAGGAGTGGCAGCGTGTTCCCACCAGCCGCGGGTGGTATCGTTGTCGTGCGTGCCCGTATAAGCCACTGTATTAGTTACGTATTTGTGGGGCAAGTGGAGGTGCGCGCCGCGCGCTGAGAATCCAAACTGGATGACGCGCATGCCGGGCAGGGAGAACCGCTCACGCAGGGCGTCAACTTCCTTCGTGATCATGCCGAGGTCTTCGGCGATGAAGGGCAGTTCGCCGAGCTCATGGTGGAGACGCTGGAAGAGCGCGGCGCCGGGAGCCTTGATCCACTCGCCATTGACGGCGGTGTCGTCCGCGGCGGGGATGGCCCAGTAGGCTTCGAAGCCGCGGAAGTGGTCGAGGCGGATGAGGTCGTAGAGGAAATGGGCGCGGCGGATGCGATCGACCCACCAGGCGAATCCGTCACGCTCGAGGACGTCCCAGCGGTAAAGGGGATTGCCCCAGCGCTGGCCAGTCGCGGAAAAGTAGTCGGGCGGAACGCCGGCGACACGGATGGGGGAGAGCTGCTCGTTCAGCTCGAAGAGCTCGGGGTGCGTCCAGACGTCGGCGCTGTCGTAATTGACGAAGATGGCGACGTCGCCGATGAAGCGGATGTCGCGGGCGGTGCAGTACTCGCGGAGAGCGTGCCACTGCTCGTCGAAGGCAAACTGGATCGCCTGGGCGACGGCTAGTTCTTCGGCGTGCTCCGCGCGCAAACGGGTGAGCGTGCCGGGATCGCGGTGCTTCGCTTCGGCGGGCCACTCGTTCCACGAAGCGTAATTGAATTTGCGGCGGAGGACGGTGTAGAGAGCCCAGTCGTTCAGCCAGGAGCCGTTCATCCGGCAGTAGCCTTCGAAGCGGCGCCACTCCTCGTCGGAATGGCGATGGATGAAGTTGCGCGCGGCCTCTTCGACAAGTGGGAGCTTCTGCGCGGAGACGGCGTCGTAGTCGATGTTGCCCGAGCGGCCGCGCAGGCCGGCAATGCGCTCGCCGTTGATCCAACCGCGGTCGGAGAGAAATTCAAGCGAGAGCAGCAGCGGGTTGCCGGCGAAGGCGGAGAGCGAGGCGTAGGGCGAGTTACCGTAGCCGGTGGGCCCGAGCGGAAGCACCTGCCAGAGACGCTGCTTTCCGGCGGCGAGGAAATCCGCGAAGGCGTAAGCGGCGGGACCGAAATCGCCGATGCCGCCGTAGGACGGCAGGGAAGCGACGTGCAGAAGAAGTCCGGAGGAACGCTCAAAAGGCATGCGTTAGTCCCGTGCGAAAAATTGTAGATGGAAAAATCCCGTGCCTTCGAAGAGATTCGAAGGACACGGGACCGGTTGCTCTCAGTTTGCGCCGCAGGATGGACGCTTACAGGGCGCCGCTGGGCAGCTGCGGGTTCTGCTGCATCTTGCGGTTGACGAGGATGCGGCCGCCCTTCTGATAGCTGGCGAGGAGCTGGCCGGCGAAGACCTCGAAGGCCTGATCGCGGCGCTGATTGAGGAGAGTTTCGCGGGTGGCGTCAAAGTGGGCGGCCATGTCCTGCGCCGACGGCTCCTGCTTGTCGTCGATTTTGGCGACGACGCCGGTGTTCGCGGTCTTGATGGCAGAGCTGATCTGGCCGACGCTGAGATCGAACAGAGATGGCGCGGCCGTAGCGAGATCCCCGATGTCGGGCACCTGCTGATCGCGGCCCACCAGATCGCTGGTCTTCATGGTGGCGCCAACTTCCTTCGCGGCCTTGGCCAGATCGTTCTCGGCATGAGCGCGATCGGCGAGCTCGTCTGTCTTACGGGCCAGCAGGGCGGGCACCTGCTGATCGCGGAAGTCATCGAGCACGTGCGATTTGTATTCAGCGAAGGTGGGGGTGTGCGCCGGATTGATAGCGGTCACCTGGAAGACGGCGTAGTCGTTGCCGCCGGTGGTGGCCACCTGCGGCGGACCCTGCTGCGGAGCCGCAAAGGCAGCGCTCAGCACCTTCGAGCTGTCGGTCATGCCGGGGAGGGTCGCGGTGCTCGGAACAAAGTCCGTGGTAACGACCTTGAGGTGATGCGCGGCCGCGGTCTGGGCGAGGCCCGACGTGCGCGCCTGAGCGGCGAGCTGCTGCGCGTAAGCCTGCTCGGCCTGGAGATCCTTCTGTTTGGTCAGAGTGTCGACAATCGAGGCCTTCACATCGCTGAGCGGTTGGATATGGGCTTCCTGTTTTCCCTCGCTCTGGATGATGTGGTAGCCGAATTTGGTGCGGACGAGGCCGGAAATCTGGCCGGGCTGCAGCGCGAAGGCCGCAGCGTCGAATTCGGGCACGGTGACCCCATGCTTGATCCAACCCAGCTCGCCGCCCTGGTCCTTGCTGCCGGGGTCGTCCGAGTATTTCTTCGCGAGCTCGGCAAAGTCTTTGCCGTTGTCCTTGCGGAGCTGGTCGAGTATGCCCTGCGCTTTGGCTTTGGCAGCGGCGTCGGCGGCGGGTCCGGCGTTGGGATCGACGGAGATGAGAATGTGGCGCACCTTCACCTGCGCGTCGACCTTGTACTGCTGCATGTTCTGGTTGTAGTACTGCTGGATCTCGGCGTCGGTGATCTGCGGCTTGCCGCCGGGGAGATCCTTATCAGTGAATGCGATATAGGCGATCTTCCGAGTTTCGGGATCAGCGTTGCGGTAGCGCGCGGCGTTCTGGGTGAAGAAGGCCTGCAGCTCCGCGTCGGTGGGGTTGATGGTCTTGCGGAGATCGTCAGCGCTGAGCACGGCGTAGTCAAACTTAATTTTGGTGGCCTGATTGCGGTAGTAATCGCGCACATCGTTGGGCGAAACCGTGACGCCGGCGGTGATGAGCGCGCGCAGTCGGTCGGTGGCGATCTGGTCGCGGATTTCGCTCTCGAATTTTTCGGTGGTCATGTTGAAGTTGTCGTTGACCAACTCGGCGTAGCGCGCGTCGCCGATGTACTGGCCCTCAGGGAAGAGGACTTCGCCCCACATCCCGGAGTGCAGGAATTTGCGGACGTCGGCATCGGTGGCCCTGACGCCAAGGCGATGCGCCTCGTCGAGGAGGATGTCCTGCTCGATGACGACCTGGCTGGCCTGCTGCATGATCATGGGCATCAGCATGTCGGGAATCTGCTGGCCGCGCATCATGCGCTTGGCGGTGAGCTGCACATCTTCGACGGAAATCTGGTTCTCGACAGGCAGGAAGCGGCCGAAGAAGCCGCCGTGGCGGATGCTGGCGTAGGTGGTCTGGGCGCTCGTCTGGTCATTGAAGATGCCGGGGACGAGGAAGATGACCATCAGCACGCAGGTGCCGGCGATGATGACCCAGAACAGGGCTTTGGTGAAACCAGTGTCTTTCTGCAGGAAGCGAATCATGAATGGGTGACAGCCTTTTCTATTCCGGCGCTCTCGCGGCCGCAACGGGCGCGGAGGGGACAAATTCCTGATGCGCAGGAGCTTGTTTCAGTATAAACGCGGAGCGGCTGCCGGGGAGGGTCAGCGGCGCGCCCGGACCGGGCGGTCCGAGCGCAGGATAGATTCGCGGGGCTATTCGAATGCGACGGTTACGGAGCCGAAGTGCGCGAAGCCGGCGCGCACGGTTGAGCCGGGAAGGGCGAAGGTCTTGCCGGACCAACTGCCGGTCGTGATCCAGTCGTGGGCGCGCAGGCCGCCGGTGCGCCCGGAGCCCTCGTTGGCGAGCCAGAGGATGAGACGGAGCAGATCGTGGCCGGCGCTGTTGGACGCGGTGCCCTGGAAGCGGGTCTCGCCTCCGACTTCGACGGTGACGGATTCCTGGCCGAGATCGATGGATTGCCAATTGGCGCAGGCGGGCCCGACGGCGAGGCCGCCGTTCATCTGAAGATCGCCGATGACGGAGAGGCGATCGGCCTTGTCCGGATCGACGAAGGCGGATTCGAGCAGCTCGATGGCGGGATGAGCGCTGACGATGGCAGCGACAACTTCTTCGCGTGTCCAGGGCTGGCGGCGTGGAGGCAGGTCTTTACCGAGACGGAAGGCGATTTCCGCTTCAACGCCGCGCAGACGGCGCAGATCGCGGCTAATGCGCTGTCCGGAACGGGGGTAACCGCCCCACAAAGGCATGACGGAGAAGAGCGGAGTCGCGTTGGGCGCGGGCGCGCCGACCTTCCAGCCGCCGAGCGGGGCAAAGGCCATGCCAACTTTGTCCTGGAGGGCGTAGGCTTCCTCCAGCGTGTGGGGGCGAAGATCTTCGGGCAGATCGTGGATGGGCGCAACTTCGCGGCGGGCGCGGAGCAGGATTTCAGCGGCACGGTGCATCCGGTTGGATTCGAGACCGGACAGGACAGTGGGGTGCGAGCTGGCGACAGCGGCCATCGGGTTCTCCTTTTCCACTACATAAGACGCAGAAAAGGCCGTTTGCGACCGAATCCGGGCATGTGCGTCGAATGGACAGGGAGAGTAAAGTAGGAACACCCCCATGGCGCAGGAAAAAATGAGCGAGATACCGGCCTCGGAGATCACGCCGAAGCAGATTTACATGAACCGGCGGAAATTTATGGCCGCCGCGGTGGCAGGCGCTGCCGCGCTGGCCAGCGACCGGGCGATGCACCTGGCACACGCCTCGCCGGTGGAGGCCGCGGAGGCGCTGTCGACGGTGAAGAGCCAGTATTCGACGCCGGGGCTGACGCCGACTTCGCTTTTCGACATCACGCACTACAACAACTTCTACGAGTTTGGCGTGGACAAGGACGATCCCGCGAAGAACGCGTGGCGGCTGAAGACGCGTCCGTGGTCGGTGAAGGTCGAAGGGCTGGTGCAGCAGGAGCGGACCTTTGACATTGACGACCTGCTGAAGCTGCGGCCGATGGAAGAGCGGGTGTACCGGTTCCGCTGCGTGGAAGCGTGGAGCATGGTGATTCCATGGGCGGGCTATTCGTTATCAGAGCTGATCAAAGAGTGCGAGCCGAAGCCGGAGGCCAAGTATATCCAGTTCGTTTCGCTGGCGAGCACAAAAGACGAGCTGTTGCCGTGGAACGCGGGGATCAGTTGGCCGTATACGGAAGGGCTGCGCATGGATGAGGCGATGCATCCACTGACGCTGCTGACCTTCGGACTGTACGGGCAGGACCTGCCAAACCAGGATGGCGCGCCGGTGCGCGTGGTCGTGCCGTGGAAGTACGGGTTCAAATCGGCGAAGTCGATCGTGAAAATTCGGTTCGTGAAGAATCAACCGGGGACCACGTGGAATGAGATGGCGCCCAATGAGTACGGCTTCTACTCGAACGTGAATCCGAACCGCGACCATCCGCGCTGGAGCCAGAAGCGTGAGCGGGTTATTGGAGCGCCGCTGTGGAAACAGTCGCAGCCGACGCTGATGTTCAACGGGTACGGCGATCAGGTGGCATCCCTGTATAAGGGGATGGATCTGATTAAGGACTACTAGGGTGCAGGGTTAGGGTTTAGCGTTTAGGGATTTCTGCGAGGCCGCCGTCGTGCCCTAATGCGGAGCGACTCTCTGATACAAGCTCTCATGACA
>JASIAO010000206.1 GCA_030041955.1 Acidobacteriaceae bacterium
GGCGGTGAATGAAGACACCGCCGCGCTGATGCTGACGAATCCGTCGACGATTGGAGTGTTCGAGAACGAGATTCACCGCATCGCGGACATCCTGCACGATAAGGGCGCGCTGCTCTATATGGATGGCGCGAACATGAACGCGCTGTGCGGCAAGACGCGGCCTGGCGACTTCGGCGTGGACGTGATGCACCTGAACCTGCACAAGACGTTCTCGACGCCACACGGCGGCGGTGGACCTGGGTCCGGTCCGGTAGCGTGCAAGAAGATTCTCGAACCGTTTTTGCCGACGCCGGTTCTGGAGCGTAGCTCGGACGGAACGCTGCACCTGAATTACAACCGGCCGCAGAGCGTGGGGCGCGTTCGCGCGTTCTACGGGAACTTTGGGATGTTCGTGCGGGCGCTGGCGTACATTCTGGCGAACGGGCCTGACGGGCTGCGCCAGACGACGGAAGACGCGGTGCTGAATGCGAATTATGTTCGGTACAAGCTGCAGGATCTCTACGATCTGCCCTACAAGACGCCGTCGATGCACGAGGTCGTGTTCAGCGATAAGCGCCAGTTGAAGAACGGCGTCAGGACCGGCGACGTCGCGAAGCGGCTGATCGATTACGGATTCCATCCATACACGGTGTCGTTTCCGCTGATCGTGCCGGGCGCGCTGATGATCGAGCCGACGGAGAGCGAGTCGCGCGAAGAACTGGACCTGTTCGTCGACGCGATGCGGCAGATTGCGCGCGAAGTTGAGGAGAATCCGCAGATGGTGCTGGATGCTCCGCACTCCACGCGGGTGTCGCGGCTGGACGAGACTACGGCGGCGAGGAAGCCGGTGCTGCGGTGGAGAAGCAGGGAATAGGCAACAGGCTGCAGGGAACAGCCAGTTGCCGGGAATCCGGTAAGATCAAAGCGCATGCAGACACGAACTTTTGCTCACGCCATGTTGCGGGAGATTTACGAGCAGCCGGAGGCGCTGTCGCGCACGATGGCGCGGTATGCGCCGAACGGCAACCTGGACCCTGACGCGTTTTCAACGGTTGCAGAAGCGCTGCGTGGGCGGCAGCGGGTGGTGATCGCAGCCAGCGGATCGAGCCGACACGCGGGCCTGGCGGGCGAGATCATGCTGGAGGACTCCGCGGGTCTGGCCGTCGACGTGGAGTACTCGAGCGAGTACATGTACCGGTCAACCCACACGCTGCACGATCCCGGCGTGGTGGTGATCTCGCAGTCGGGCGAGACGGCGGACACGCTGGCGGCGCTGCGCGAGGCGAAGGCGCGCGGATTAGCCACCGTCGCGATTACAAATAACGCGGAGTCCTCGATGGCGCGCGAGGCGGACGCGTCGCTGCCGACGCTCGCAGGGAAAGAAGTGGCGATTCCGGCGACCAAGAGCTTCACCACGCAGCTCAGCGTGCTCTACGTGCTGGCGCTCTATCTGGCGCGTCTGGGCGGGCGCATGACGGCACATACCGTCGCCACGCACTGCGAGCAGATGGAACGCCTGCCGCGGCTGCTGGAAGAGAACCTGGAGCGCTGGGAATCGGATATCTGCGCCATCGCCGATGGGCTGCGGAAGGCGCAGACGTTCCTGTACCTGGGGCGGGCGATCCATTACTCGATCGCGCGCGAGGGAGCGCTGAAGCTGAAGGAGTCGGCGTACGTGCAGGCCGAGGGCATGCCGGCGGGCGAACTGAAGCACGGGCCGAATGCGCTGGTGAGCCCGGAAGCGCCGCTGGTGGTGCTGGCCACGCGGGACCGGAACGATCCGGACTCGACGCTGCGCTACGAGCGGACCGTGCAACTGATGCGCGACATGCATGCACAAGGCGCGGAGATTGTCGCGATCCACGTGGAGGGCGACGATGAGGCCGCGAAGCTGAGCCGGTTTGCCGTGGCGATTCCCGCTGTCGATGAATTTCTGCTCACGATGCTGGAAGTGGTTCCCCTGCAGATGCTGGCGTACTTTATCGCCGTGCAGCGCGGGGTGAATGTGGACGCGCCTCGGAACCTGGTGAAGGCGGTGGTGCGGGAATGAAAAGCAGTTAAGGGGTGGCCAGCTAAAGAGCGGTCAGCGAAAAGGTGGTTATCTAAGATCCGGTTAGGCGAAATACAGCCAGCGGCGGTAGGGATCAGTGTGCGGACCAGGCGGCGTTGCTCCAGCCGGCGAGGGCCGCGATGAGGATCCCGAGGAGCACAACTTCGGTGAGGCCGACGCAGGCGGGCCAGCGGCCAAATCTCCAGATCCAGCCAGGCACGACGCCGCCGACGGTACCGCCGATGTAGTAGCAGGAGAGATAGAGCCCCGCTGCCGAGACGCGTGCGCCGGAGGGCGCTGCCATGCGCAGATAGCTGGCGGCGGTGGACTGGGCCATGAAGACGCCGGTGCAGACCAGGCCGAGGCCGAGCAAAATGACAATCCAGAGCGAGTGGCTCAGCGTAAGCAGTTCGCCCGCGAAGCAGCAGCCGATGGCGAAGAGAATGCCGCGGCGCATACCGACGCGCGTGACGAGGACTCCGCCGAGCGGGGTGACGGCCAGGCCGATGAGGTAAATCGCGAAGAGATTGCTGAGGCCGACGGTGGAGAGGCGAAAGGGCGGAGCGGCGAGGTAGAAGGTGACGTAGGTGAAGGTGGCGACCAGCGTGAAGAGCATGCCGAAGCCGACCGCGAAGGTGGCCAGCAGCCGCGTGTTGCGGAAGTGGCTGAGCGCCACGCGCAGGCCGTGTGCGGAGGCGACGGCATGGTGCGGAGGGCGGGGACTTTCGCGGGGGAGCCAGCGCGCGATCATGACGCCGCCGATGAGCGTGAGAATGCCGAGGACGACGAAGCTCCAGCGCCAGCCCAGGCTGTCGGCGACGATGCCTGAAATGTAGCGGCCGAGAAATCCACCCATGGCTGTGGAGCTGACGTAGAAGCTCATGGCCAGGGCGATGGATTCACGCCGCCACTCCTCGCCGACGTAGGTGATGATAGTGGCGAAGATGCCGGGGAGGGCGAGGCCCTGGACGAATCGCCAGAAGATGAGCGTGTGCAGGCCGGGTGAGGTCGCGGCCAGCAGCGTGGGTATGGCCAGGGCGATAACGGAGAAGACGATGACGCGCTTGCGGCTAAGGCGCTCAGTGAACGCGCCGAAGAGCGGCGCGGCCAGAGCGACGGCCAGGGTGGAGGCGCTGATGGTGAGGCCCACCATGGCCTCGGATGCGTGGAAGATATGGGAGAAGAGCGGGAGCAGCGGCTGGGTGGAGTAGAGATTGAGGAAAGCGAAGATGCCGGAGACGCAGACGGCGATGACGGCGCGCGCGGGACGCAGGCCGAGGTGCGGGTGCGGATACTCGGGGAGCGTCTCGATGGCGGGATTGGCTGCGGCGACGGCCGGCTGAGCAGGAAAAGAGTCCACCGAACAGACTAACCGCTTGCACGGCTGTGGGCACCGGGAGAATGATGGCCGTTCCGGTGCGGTCCCGGTATAAAGGAAGGAGGAATGCCCCAGCCCGCAGCCGCGTTTCTCTCCCGCGACTTTCTCCGATATCAGCTTGCGCGCGTCGTCGTGATTATCGGCGCGGAGGCGCAGGCGCTCGCGGTGGCGTGGCAGGTTTACGAGATCACACATAAGGCCATCGACCTGGGATACACGGGGCTGATGCTGTTCCTCCCCGGCCTGCTGTTCATTCTGCCGGCGGGGCACGTGGCGGATCGCTTCGATCGGCGCCAGGTCATCCTTGTCTGTTACGGGCTGCAGGCCGTGTGCAGCTTTTTGCTGTTCCGGTTTGCGTGGATGGGCATTCATCAGGTGTGGCCGATCTTCTGCGTGCTGTTTCTGATCGGAACGGGACGCGCGTTCAGCGGTCCGGCCAGCTCGGCGCTGCTGCCACATCTGGTGCCGCAGGCGCATTTTGTGAATGCAGTCACGTGGGGGTCGGCGATCTTCCAGATCGCGAACATCGCGGGGCCGGCGCTGGGCGGCATGCTCTACACGCTGCCGCTGCACGGACGGCTGCACGGCGCGACGCTGGTGTACGCGGTCACATTCTCGACGGTGCTGTGGTTCCTGGCGCTGGTGGGGTCGCTGCACGTGCGGCCGGGACGCATGGAACACAAGGCGATCTCGAAAGAGGTGATCCTGGCGGGAATCCGGTATGTGGCGCAGACGCAGGTACTGCTCGGGTCGATCTCGCTGGATTTGTTCGCGGTGCTGCTGGGCGGCGCAGTGGCGCTGATGCCAATTTTCGCGCAGGATATTCTGCACGCCGGCCCGAGCGGCCTGGGCATGCTGCGCGCGTCGCCGGCCCTGGGGGCGCTGACGGTGTCGCTGTGGCTGATGTGGAAGCCGATTCGCAAGGGTGCGGGCGCGAAGATGCTGACCTGCGTGGGAATCTTCGGCGCGGCGACGGTGTTGTTCGGGTTATCGAAAAGCATGCCGTTGTCTCTCGCGGCATTGTTTGTGGTGGGCGCGTCGGATATGGTGAGTGTCGTGATCCGCGCATCGATGCTGCAACTGGCGACGCCGCCGGAGATGCGGGGG
>JASIAO010000207.1 GCA_030041955.1 Acidobacteriaceae bacterium
ACGAAGACCATGGGAGTCTGCGCCTGCATTTGCTTCTGGAAGTAGAAGGACTCGGCGTGGGAGCTTTCGTGGGCGGACGCGGAGCCGGCGGCCGAGGCGTGCCAACTGAGCGTCGGTTCATCGCGGCGCTCGAAGCGGCGATCGCGAAGAGCGCGGGCGGGGAGGGTAGGGCGGATGAGCTTGCGCGGGCCGATGACGTTGATTTCGCGCGGTTCTTCAGGCGGCCTGGGCGCAGCTACGGGAGCGAGGGCGGGCGCGGAGGCAGGCTTAGCCACGGCCGTGCGAAGGGGGCGCGCCGCTGAGGCAGAAAGTTGGGACATTTCACCCATATCCTTAACGGACTAAAGATGCCTATGAGATGCGGGAAGAGGGCGCCGCGTCGCACGGGGAAAGGAATTCGTTGCGATGTTAAAGAGATCGTACCCTGGTGGGGTGTGGGAAAGGGCAGAATTGCGGCTGGAGCGAAAGATTGCGTGGATGCAATCGCGCGCCTGCAAGGGCAAAATCACGGGGCTTCCGGATGACTCACCCTTGAGTTTGCTGAAGTTGGGCGGCGAAGCTGTCGAGCGAGAGGGAGCGCAGGAGGTTGCGGCGCATGCCGGATTCGACCTGGCGCAGGCCGCGGGCGGCGGATTCGATCCAGTCGAAGGAGACGGATGAGACCAGGGAGGATAGCTCCTTCTGGAGGTCAATGTTGCGGACGAGCTGCGGGGTTCCGGATTTGAGGAGCAGGAGATCTTCGAGGAGCGAAGCAGCGGCGCGGAGCAGGCCTTCGGTCTTTTCCTGGCCTTCGGCACCGGCGCGGTAGGTTTCGGTGGCGCGGAAGAGCGAGGAGTAGTCGGGTTCGGCGACCGAACTGCGCAGGAGGATGAGAGCGTCGGCGCGGCTGGTGAGATATGCGGCGAGGTCGAAGCCGAGGGCGCGGCCGATGGCCCCTTCTGCGAGGCGCGCGATAAGCGCGCGCTCGGCGGGTTTGGTTTGGGGACGGCGCTCGGCGAGCAGGCGCTCGATGGTCTCGGTGGGGATGGCACCAAGGCGGACGATGGCGGCGCGGGAGCGGATGGTGGGCAGCAGCTCGCCGGGGTTTTCAGCGAGCAGGAAGATGCTGGCGTGGGCGGGCGGCTCTTCAAGCACCTTGAGGAGCGAATTCGCGGCCTCTTTCATGAAGGCGGCGGTGGTGAAGATGGAGACGGCGCGGCGGGCTTCAGAAGGGACGCGGTAGATTTCGCGCGTGAGCACGCGGACCTGTCCGATTTTGATGAGGAGCTGCGGCGGGTCGGGCGGGATGACGAGGACGTCGGGATGGGTCTGAATGAGGATGCGGGTGTCGCGCTTGTCGACGTCACGGAGGTCTTCGCGGGCGGCGATCGCTTCGGCGACACGGGCGTCGAGGTCCAGGGATTCGCCGATGCGGACGCAGTTGGAGCACTCGCCGCAGAAGTCAGGAAGGCCGTCGGTCTCGCGCGGGTCGAGACAATTGACGGTCTGGGCGAGCATGACGGCGAGTGTGTATTTGCCCGCGCCGCGCGGGCCGGCGAGGATGAGCGCGTGGGGCAGACGGCCGGCCGCGATGGACTCACGCAGGTGGCGCACGGCCGGTTCGTTGCCGAGGAAGTCGCGGAAGGGCATGGAAACAGCGTACAGCTTTCAGCGTTTAATCAGACGCCGAGGATTTCGCCGGCGTCGTCGACGCCCTGGGCACGTGCCGGACTGGCAGACAGCGGGCGCGTGCTGCAGCGACCACTTCCCTGAAATCGGGTGACGCGTAGATACTGGCTGGTACGCCGCGATTCGGAGAGGAGATATTGTTGAGCGCATCGCCGACTGCCGCTGTTCTGGGGGAAATTGGGCTGCCCGCGCCTGTGGGGGAACTGGCATTGCGCCCCTGGGACGTAATTATCGTGGGCGCGGGACACAACGGCCTGGCGTGCGCAGCGTATCTGGCGCAGGCGGGGAAACGCGTGCTGGTGCTGGAAGCGCGAACGCGAGTCGGCGGAGCGTGCACGATCGAACAACCGTTTCCGGAGCATCACTCGAAGGTGCGGATGTCGCCGTGCGCGTACCTGGCGGGGCTGCTGCATCCGCGCGTGGTGGAGGAGCTGAAGCTGCCTGAGCGCGGATTCCGGTGGACTCCGGCGGTGAACGGGCTGTTTGTGCCGCTGCATGACGGGTCGAGCGTGCAACTGTGGGACGACGACGCGCGGTGCGAGGCGGAGGTGCGGGGATTTGCGCCGCAGGACGTCGAGGGGTGGTGCGCGATGTGCGACGTGATGCGGCGGCTGCGCGACGCGCTGCGTCCGGAGGGCGATGGCGATGTGTGGATTGGTGAGGCACCGACGCCGGAGGAGATCGACGCGCGGCTGGGCCGGGACCACGAGGCCAGGCGGCTTCTCTACGAGTGGTCGATGGCGGACTTTGTGGAGTACTACCTGCGAGACGAGCGGCTGCAGACGGCGTATCTGGGGCAGGGAGTGATTGGGACGAATGCGAGCCCCTTCGATCCGGGGACGGCGTCGATCCGGTTCCATCATGCGTCGGGACGGCTGGGTGGGATGCCGGGCATGTGGGGGTATGTGCATGGCGGCATGGGGATGGTGTCGTTTTACTTCTGCGACGCGGCGCGCGAGGCAGGCGCGGTGGTGGCGACCGGCGTGCCGGTGGGGAAGATTGTTCCGGGCGAGGGAGTGGCGCTCGAAGACGGCGAGTGGATTGGGGCGCCGGTAGTGATATCGAATGCCGATCCGCGGGTGACGCTGCGGCTGCTGGGCAAGGAGGCGGAATCGGCATGGCGCGCGAAGGTTGAGAGCGTGCCGATTGAGGGCTGTACGGTGAAGCTGAACGTGCTGCTGCGAGAGCTGCCGAACTTCAAAGCTCGGCCAGGGACGGACGAGCCGCATCACTACGGGCAGATCAACGCGCCGCTGACGAAGGAGGAGTGGAAGAACGGATTTGCGGCGTCGAAGCGCGGGGAGCTGCCGGAATATCTGTGGTGCGAGCTGTACTTCCAGAGCGTGCACGATCGGACGTCGGTGCCGAAGGGGCAGCACACGATGAGCGTGTTTGCGCAGTACGTACCGTATGCGTTTGCGAAGGGAGACTGGTACACGCGGCGCGAGGAAGTGCGGCGGCTGGCGTTGAAGTCGCTGGGGCGCTTCTGCTCGAACCTGGATACCGCGGTGATCGATGCGCAGGTGCTGGGACCCCCCGACATCGAGCGAAAAGTGGGGCTGACGGGCGGGCATATTTTCCAGGGAGAGTGTTTGCCACCGTACATGTGGTCGAACCGGCTGAGCGCGCGAACGCCGATGCCGGGCATGTACCTTTGTGGGGCGTGCACGCATCCGGGCGGAAGCGTGATCGGGATCAACGGGCGTAATGCGGCGATGGCGGTGCTGAAGGACTGGGGCAAGAGGTTCGCTTGAGCGAATCCCCGACGAGCATGAAAGCTGAAGCGGCGTCGCTGGACGCGCAGTCCCCGCGTCTGAAGCGGGCGCTGCGGTTTCACGACCTGGCAGCGTTCTATGTGGTCACGGGACTCAGCGTTCGCTGGGTGGCGACGGCGGCAGCGGCGGGGCCGAGCGCGCTGGTGGTGTGGGTCTTCGCGCTGCTCGGCTTTTTTGTGCCGCTGGCCGCGAGCGTGATGGAGCTGTCGTCGCGCTACCCGCAGGAGGGCGGGCTGTATGTGTGGACGCGCGAGGCGTTCGGGGATGGGGCAGGATTTCTGACGGCGTGGATGTACTGGATGTCGAATCTGCCGTACTTCGCGTCATTCCTGTATTTCGGGGCCGGATCGGCGCTGTTTCTTGCCGGGGGGCGGGGCCGCGCGCTGTCGGCGAGCCCGGTGTACTTCATGGCATTCGCGGTGATCTGGCTTTCGATCATTACGGCCGTGAACATCGTGGGGCTGGACGCGGGGAAGTGGCTGAACAACGTGGGCTCGGTGGGAAGCTGGGCGCCGATTGCGATCCTGATCGTGCTGGCGGCGGCTTCAGCGCGGCGGTTCGGCGTGGCGACGCATTTCGATGTCGCAACGATGACACCGCGGCTCTCATGGAAGGACGCGGTGTTCTGGTCGACGATCTTTTTCGCGTTTGCGGGGTGCGAGAGCGGGTCGTTCATGGGGGAGGAGATTGAAAACCCGCGGCGGACGATTCCGTGGGCGCTGCTGGCGGGCGGGACGGTGATGGTGCTGGGGTATCTGCTGGGAACCACGGCGCTGCTGACCGCGCTGCCGGCAGGGCAGGTGTCCGGCGTTGACGGCCTGATGCGGGGTGCGGCTGTGTTGTGCGGGCGCTTCGGACTGGGTTGGCTGGCGGCGGCGATGGCGCTTCTTCTGGTGTTGAATGCAGTGGGGGGAACGGCGGCGTTTCTGTCGTCGACATCGCGGCTGCCGTTTGTGGCGGGACTGGATTTGTATCTGCCGCCGGTGTTCGGGAGGATTCATCCGCGGTTCCGGACGCCGTGGGTGGCGATCGGGGTGTATGGACTGGCGGGCATGGTGGTGGCGGCGCTGGGCCAGGCGGGGACGACGGTGCGCGGCGCTTACGACGTGCTGGTGAGCATGGGCATCATCACGTACTTCCTGCCGTATCTGGCGCTGTTTGCCGCGATGGCGCGGGCGCAAAGACAGCCGTCGGGGCCGGAAGCGCGGCGGGTGCCGGGAGGGCGGCCAGTGGCACTGGCGCTGGCCGCGGTGGGATTTGTAACAACGGCGGGCACGATTGTGCTGTCGGTGTTTCCGGCGGAGGAAGAGCCGCACAAGGCGGTGGCTGTGGCGAAGGTGCTGATTTCGACGTCGGTGCTGGTGGGCGCGGGCGCGGCGACTTTCGCGATTGGGAAAAGGAAACGGGCGGAGTTGATGGCGAGCAATCAGTGAACAGTGATAGTCAGTGATCAGTGAGCGGCCTGCGGCAGTTCGGGTTCTCAGGATGCTCGCTTTTGCTTTTCCTTCTCGATGCGGGTGTGAAGAAGTCTTTTGGCGCGTTCCAGTTCTTTTTTGCGCGAGGCGCTGAGGCCTTTGCCGGCGCGGTTGATGAAGTAGGTGAGCATGCGCATGCCGGACGCGGGGCCTTTGGGCGAGACTTTCTTCGAGGCGAGCGAGCGGACGATTTCGGACGTGCTTTTCTTAAAGAGGCCTTCCTGGGGATGCGTGGAGTCGGTGTTGACGGTGCGGACCCAGCGCTTGCCGGGGGACTTTTTGGCGGCGGATTTTTTGGTTGAGGACTTCTTGGCCGCAGATTTCGAGCTGGGTTTGCGCGTGGTGCGCGGGGCGGTACGCTTCTTCGAAGATTTGGAGGAAGTGCGCGAGTGGCTGGGCATGAGAGTCAGTGCCTCTTGAAGTACTGGACGGCGCGCTCATGTTTCTCGGCCCTTTCGCGCGAGGAGAAGGTGCCGAGATTGCGGCGCTTGCCGGTGGATGGGTTCTTTTTGCGGGAATAGAGACGATATTCGCCGGATTTGAGTTTGCGGATCATACAGAAATGGATGCGGAAGGCGGGGGAAGCCGATGCTCCGCGCAGCGCGGTGACGGGGTTACCACGGTTGCCGGCGCGAATGGTTTCCCGATGGCGAATGGCGGGAAATGGCGGAGAATAGGGCTATGCAAGAGAAGGCAGCCACGAACGATGCGATGACCGATGTGCCGGGAGCGATCGCGGAGATCCAGGCGGGGCGGATGATCGTCGTGGTCGACGACGAGAACCGCGAGAACGAGGGCGACCTGACGCTGGCCGCCGAGCATGTGACTCCGGAAGCCATCAACTTTATGGCGAAGCATGGGCGCGGGCTGGTTTGCCTGGCGCTGACCGAGGAGCGCGCGGATTATCTGCGGCTGGGACCGATGACGCAGCAGAATTCGTCGCGGTTCGGGACGGCGTTTACGGAGACGATTGAGGCGCGAGAGGGCGTGACGACGGGGATTTCGGCGTACGACCGGGCGCACACGATTAAGGTGGCGATCGATCCGAGGTCGACGGCGCACGATCTGGCGCGGCCGGGGCATGTGTTTCCGCTGCGGGCGCGCAAGGGCGGAGTGCTGGTGCGGGCCGGGCAGACGGAGGCATCGGTGGATCTGGCGCGGCTGGCGGGGCTGATTCCGGCGGGCGTGATCTGCGAGGTGATGAAGGACGACGGCACCATGGCGCGGGTGCCGGACCTGGTGGAGTTTTGCCGGGAGCATGGGCTGAAGATGCTGACGGTGGCGGAGGTGATCCGGTACCGGCTGCAACACGAGCGCTACATTGTGCGCGTGGCGGAAAGCGCGCTGCCGACCGAGTGGGGCGAGTTCCGCATGATCGCCTATGAGAGCGAAGTGAACGGCGGCGAGAGCCATGTGGCGTTGACCATGGGCGACGTGCGGCAGGACGCGGGAGGCGCGCAGCCAGTTCTGGTTCGAGTGCATTCGCATTGTCTGGCAGGCGAGGTGTTTGGGACGACGCTGTGCGATTGCCAGCGGACGATGCGCGAGAGCCTGAAGGCGATTGCGAAGGAAGGGCGCGGCGCGCTGATTTATCTGCACAACGCGAGCCGGGGATTTGAGATCGACCGCACGATTTCGCCAGGGCGGATCGTATTTCATCGCGAGGCGCGGGCGCGGGAGCGGCATGAGGACCGGCAGCAGCGAATTTTGCGCGAGGTGGGGCTGGGCGGGCAGATATTGGCGGACCTTGGTATTCACCGCATCCGGCTGCTGAGCAACACTCCGACGCGGGTGCCGGCGCTGGAGGGCTTCAGCGTGGAGATCGTGGAGCAGGTGGGGATTCCGGAAGAGACAGCGATCAGGAGTCAGTGATCAGTGAAAACAGTGATCAGTGAACAGTGATCAGAAAACTCAGCATCCGGCACCCCGCCGAGCTGGGTTCGCCGGCGGCGATTTACTTTAACGAGGCTTGCAGCGCGTAAATCTCTTCGTCGGGCGGATTGTTTCTGCTGCCGGGTTGCGGGGCATCCTGGAGCCAGTTGCGAGACTGGAGAGCGCTGCGAAGCTGATCGACGGTGGTGAAGGGCAAAGCGTGCATGCCGACGGCTTCGGCGCCGCGAACATTCTCCGGCTTGTCATCGAGAAACAAACATTCTTCGGGGCGGACGTTGAGCCGCTCGCAGGTGTGCGTGTAGATGGCTGCATCGGGCTTGGCCAGCCCCAGCTCGCAGGACCAGGTGAGCTGGTCGAAGTGAGCGAGCCAGGCGAATTCCTGGCGCATGTAGCGGAGCAGGCCGGGGACCATGTTGGAGACGATGGCGGTGGCAAGGCCGGCATCCTGAAGCGCGGCGGCCCAGGCGAGCATGGGCTCGGATAGGTTGGTCCAGAGCAGGACGTCGTTTTCGACGAGGGCGGCGATTTGATCGGGCGTGAAGGTAAGGCCGGCGTGGCGGGCGAAGCGCGTCCAGTATTCGGCGCCGCCGAAGCGGGCGAGGTCGAGGTCGCGGCGATCGATCCAGTAATAACGCTCGAATGCGGCGTCATCGAGGCCGGTGAGCGCGAGGAGATTGCGGCGGGCATCGGGATCCTGAGTACAGAGGACCATGCCGTAGTCGAAGAGGACGGCGCGGATCATTAAGAACAGCGTACAGGGTGCAGCGTACAGCGTGCAGAGGGCTGGCCGTCCAGACACAGGGATTCCATGCTGCGACTGTGGAGAAGTGGTTGGCGAGAGGGCGGTTAGTGTGCCGTGTGAAAAGATGAGGACGTGCGATTTTCGGCTTTTTCTTCGAGGACGGCGTGGGATGTTCGGGAGACGCGGCTGGCACGGGCGCTGCGCGAGCGCCGGGAGCGTGGCGAGCCGCTGATCGATCTGACGGCGTCGAATCTGACCCAGTGCGGGTTCCGGTACGACGAAGCGGGGATCCTGGCTGCGCTGGGCGACCAGAGGGCGATGAGGTACGACCCCGATCCGCGGGGGATGCGGAGCGCGCGGGAGGCGGTGTGCGGGTATTACACTGAGCGCGGCCCGAAGGTGACGCCGGAGCAAGTTTTTCTGACCACGAGCACGAGCGAGGCGTATAGCTGGGTCTTCCGGCTGCTGTGCGATGCGGGGGACGAGGTGCTGATTGCGCAGCCGAGCTATCCGCTGTTCGACTTTCTGGCGCAGCTGGACGATGTGCGGCTGGCGCCGTATCCACTGATCTACGACTACGGCTGGCAGATCGATCTGGACGGATTGCGGCAGCGCATCACGCCGCGGACGAAGGCGATTGCGGTGGTGCATCCGAACAATCCCACAGGGCACTGGACGAGGGAACGCGCTGAGCTGGAAGGGATCTGCGCGGAGCATGGGCTGGCGCTAGTGGTGGATGAAGTGTTTCTGGATTTTGGAATGGACTCCTGCGCGGAGAGCGAACTTTTCGGAGGAGGGCAGAGCTTTGCGACGGGGGAGCATCCGTGCCTGACGTTTGTGCTGAGCGGGATCAGCAAGATTGCGGCTCTGCCGCAGATGAAGGCGGCCTGGATTTGCGTGTTTGGGCCGGAGCGAGAACGGCATGAGACGCTGGAGCGGCTGGAGGTTGTTGCCGATACGTTTCTCTCAATGAACGCGCCGGTGCAGTGCGCGCTGCCGGTGTGGCTGAGAAGCGCGGAGTCGATGCAGAGACAGATTCGAGCGAGGACGGCCAGGAATCTGCGGGCGCTGGATGAGGTGCTGACGGGACATCCTGCGATTACGCGGCTGAAGGTGGAGGCGGGGTGGTACGCGGTGCTGCGGGTTCCGGCGATCCACCGCGGCATGCCAACTGAAGGCGTGTCGGAGATCCCGGACTTGGGCAGCGATGAAGAGCTGGCGGTGCGGCTGGTGGCGGACTGCGGGGTGAGCGTGCACCCAGGGTACTTCTTCGGATTCGGTGGGGATGGGTGGCTGGTGGTGAGTCTGCTTGGGCCGGAGGGGGAGTTTCGGCGGGGCGTGGAAGAGATTTGTGGGATATTTGCGGCGGCCCTATAGGGCGATGGTGAGTGGCTGGGCGGCCGTGATATTACGGTGTGCAGGCGATGATCTACTGGGAGCGCCAGCCCGGAGCGGAATTGCGGCCGTGGGTGCGCATGCTGTGGTATGCGCGGGCGACGGACTGTGCGTTCCAGCGGGAGCGCATTCTGCCGACCGGGCACGCGCAGATTCTCGTGAGTCTGGCGCGGGATTTCATCGCGGATTGCCAGGAGGGGCAGCCGGATTCGCGGATGGCTCCGGCGCTGGTGGCGGGGCAGCGGTCGATCTACGAGATTGCGGACACCGCCGATATGGCGGACCTGATCGGGATTGTGTTTGCACCGGGCGCGCTGCCGGTATTCCTGGCGGACGCCGCGGATCGGGTGACCAATTGCCATGTGGCGCTGGAGGACGTGTGCCGTAGCGGACGAGGGCTGAGGGAGCGGTTGCAGGATGCCAGCGGTCCGTACGAGAAGCTGCGCTGCCTGGAGTGTTTTCTGCGGGAGAGGTTGGCGGAGCGATGGGGAACCACGCTGCATCCGGCGGTGGAGTTCGCGCTGGAAGAATTCGGGCGAGCGCCGTCGATGGCGAGGGTGCGCGAGGTTGCGTGGGAGACGGGGTGGAGCGAGCGGCGCTTCTCGCAGATCTTTCGCGAAGAGGTTGGATTTTCGCCGAAGGTGTGGTGCAGGATTCAGCGTTTCCAGCGAGTGGTGCGGCAACTGCACCGGGGCGATGAGGTAACGTGGCCAGAGCTGGCGCTGGAGTGCGGATTCTACGACCAGTCGCATCTGGCGAATGAGTTTCGCGCGTTCTCCGGGATTTCGCCTACGGGGTACACGGCGGTTCCGGAGAAGAGATGGGTGAATCACCTGCGAGTCGGGTGATTTCCGATTTTTCCAAGACACAGGCGGGGCGGCGGGACAGACTCAAGGGAGAACGTGAATCTTGAGGAGGGTTCGCCATGGAAAAGACACATTCGCATTCGACGATTATGCCGGCGCTGCGGTATAAGGACGCGCCGGCCGCGATCGACTGGCTGTGCAACGTGCTTGGGTTCGAGCGCAAGGCGGTGTATCCGGGCCCGAACGGGACGGTGGGCCATGCCGAGCTGACGCTGGGCGGGGGGATGATCATGCTGGGATCGGAGAAAGACGATGACTATGGGCGGGCGTTCAAATCGCCGAAAGAACTAGGCGGAGTGGAGACGCGCAGCGCCTATGTGGTGGTTCCCGATGCCGACGCGGCGTATGCGCGGGCGCAGGCGGCGCGGGCTGATATCGTGAGGCCGATTCGGGACATGGAGTACGGAAGCCGGGAGTTCGGGGTGAAGGA
>JASIAO010000208.1 GCA_030041955.1 Acidobacteriaceae bacterium
CGCGTGGCGTGCGTGATCCGCGCGCAGCGGTGCGAGCTCGGATTCCTCGGCGGCGGCCGCCTGCGTCGCCAATTCCAGTGCGCTTCTTTCTTCGGCGAGTACCGCTAGCTGCTGGGCCACCTCCCAGGCACGTGCCAGTGCACTGGTCTGGGCGGTCTGCTTTATGGCTTCCTGTTCGGCCCGTTCCGCGTCCCCCAGGCGCAGCCGTGCAGCCTCCCTCCTGTAGAGGTACTGAAGGTCGCCCGCCTGTGATCGCTCGTTGCTGGCAGTGGTCCGTGCCAACGCAACGGCCTCGCGCTCTTTTGCGAGATTCTCGTGTGCAGTCTCCGCCACGACGATCGCTGACGCGAAAGCCGCCGCGAGCTCGGCGGCCGCCGCGCTGGCGACGGTGAGCTCAGCCGCAGCGACTTCTGCCTCTTGATGCTGTGCACCTACGGTATCCAGTTCTGTCGCCGCGGCGATGCAGAAATCCTGCTCGCTGAGCTTCGCAGGCTTGGCCGCCAGGAGCGCCGCCACGTCACCGAGCCGCTTGGCGACACTCGCCGGAGCCTCCGGCTGCGTCGTCAGGTCCAAGAGGAAGTCGATGAAATCCTTGGCGGCGGCAAACCGAAACAGATCCTCCACTCCGCCTTCAACGTGATTCATCTGCTTCTGGGTTCGGAAGATCTCCGGATCGAGGTGGCGGTCGCGCAGAGCGGTTGTCCACCCGTGCTGCTTATCAGTGATCACGAGGCCCGTCTGCTGAAACACTGGGCGTGCCTGCTCACGAAGCGCTTCGAGGAAGCGGGTAAGCCGCAGTGGACGACCGAAAGCGTCGCTGAATGGCAGGGTGACCAGGTCAAGTTGACCCGGCACCACATGGGATGCATAGAACGAGGTCAGTAGGCGGTCACGAGATTCGCTGGGCTGGGCCGGGCGGCGCAGGTCAGTCCATTCGTGCACTACGCCGGTTATCAGAGGTTCGTGTGGCCGCGGCGAGCCTGGACCGGGCAGCCAGACCGCGACCACATGCGAAGTGTCACCCGAGTCGACGTAGTCGGTCAGGCTGCGTTTGACCGCCCTGCCCATGAAATCATTCGCGTGCGGCAGAAGCAGTGCATACAGTAGCGACAAGATGCTGGACTTGCCGCCACCATTCCGCAGCCAGATGACGGAGTCCTGTGGAACAGGACCATCAGGGGCGGGCGCGGTCAGGTCGATGGTCAGATCAGTGAAACGTGCGGAGCGCTCCCCGACCGACCGGAACCTCAGCGCGGCGAGCTGGTAGGTCATTGCGCCTCCCCGCTGGGATCGTCGGTCTGGCGGCCAAGGTCGGCTATGTAGCTATACGCGCGTTCGAGGGCGAGTTCGCGCGCGTGCACCCGGAACCGTTCGGTCAGGGTCCAGGTGTCGTCCTCGGAGCTGTCAGCGCGCGCCATGCCCTGGGTGGTCAGCCAGGTTAGAACCGAGCTGATCCAGTAGCGCGTGCATTTTGCGGAGAACCTGCCGGTGCCCCGGCCGTGCTCGCCGATCAGGACAGCTGGCATGGCCAGGTAGATCCGCCAGGCCGCGTCCAGTCCCTCTTCGGGGATGACTTCCCCAGCGGCGTCTTGTGCCCTGAGCCGTTCGCACAGATCGCGAAGCCATGCCTCGACATCGCGGGCGGGGACGCGCCTTACCCGGTCGTCTTCGAGTTCGTCGGCGCTGGGAAACGCGAAAGCGACCAGCCCGGTAAGGATCAGGCCGACGAGGATCTTGTGCTCCTGCTTAGTTACGTTGGGCAGGTCCGATAGGCGGAACGCCAGAGGCGACTCGGGAGCAACTCCGATGATGAGCCCGAAGTCTCCGTCGGAGAGCACCTGGGCGCCCAGGCCATGGAGTACGGCGATAGTGGCGGTCTTGAAATTCAGCTCGGTGCGATAACGGCTCAGCACCCGCTGGTACTCGGGGTTGCGGCCCGGGCGCTGCGCTGGCCGTATCGCCCATGCCACTAGCGTGCCGATGTCGGTGTGATCGTTGTCGGTAAGGCTCACGCCCGTGATTCCCCGATCCCGCCAGCCAGGGCGCCTATGGCCAGGGCGTCGGCGTCGGGAGCCACGATGATGTCGTCGCCGTCCCAGCCGGGCATGTCCAGAGGTATGCCGTCCGCATCGGCCACGGCACGTTCGCCTAGCACGCGTACCATCAGGTCCTCGGCAACGCGCCCGCCGTCGTCATCGGCGTCCTCGGGCGAGAACGCCCATAGCGCGGCCAGGTTCAGCGCTTCCGCTGCCTCTTCGCGGATCGCGTCAGCGGCGGCCTGCTCATCGAGATAACAGGCGGTAAGCAGCGTGGAGAGGCGGGCGGGAAGCCCGACCGAGGCTACTGCCCGGACCGCGACGTCGATGACCTCGGTCCGAAGCAATGGCGCGGGCTGGTCGGCGAACTCGGGCTCCTCTAGGTCCCGGCCGTCGTCATCCGCGCGGCCGTGATTGGACCAGAGGTCGTTGACCAGACGGTAGAGGCGGGGCAGCCGAGGCGCTCGGGGCCCGAGCATGTCTGTAGCGAACGACTCGGCCAGGCCGACGGCGCTGGCCAGGCTCAGCTCAAGCAGCGGCAGGAATACCTGCTGATGCGGGTCTGGAATAGTGACCGCGGCAGGTGGCCGGAACGCCTGGCGCTCCTGCTCATCGAGGAACACGCCACGCGTGGTGATCACCCGCTGGTGAAGGGACTCGTGGCGGTGCTGGCACTCCTCAAGCAGCTGCGCAATCCGCCGGGCCGCGGCAACAAGTCGCGGCTCCTCACTGGTCAGCGCGTCCCTGGCCTTCGCGAGCAGCTGCCGCTCGGCGTTGAGCCGATCACGGATGTGCTCACGGGCATCGCGCAGTCGGCCAGGGACCGTGTTTGCCCACTGGTCCGTCACGACACGCAGGTCACGGCGGGTTTGCTTGATGAGCTGATCCAGGTCCTCGGCGAGGCGCACCGACAGCAGCCGGGCTCGCTCGGCTGACCGCAGCGCAGCATCGAACGCGTGCCGGGCAAGCTGCCGCTCCAGTACCAGCTCGGTGGCGACCTGCTCGTCCTCGACGTCGAAGTCCAACCCGCCGATCAGGGCGTTGATAGCGTCCTTGGTCGCGCGCAGCACGTTCTCGTCCAGCGCTGGGTGATCGTGCTCGACGACCAGAGAGAACGGCACTTCACGTTGCCGGTGCCCATCCTGCGTGCTTGAGTAGTCGCTGGTGATGTAGCGGAACGGAGCCTGATGGCTCTGCCGGTTCAGCAGGAAGTCCAGCACGAAAGCCGCGACATCCCGATGCTCGTCACCGGACCTGTCGGGGGCTGCGAGCTGTGCCAGCTCGGCTAGGGCAGTGACCACTTCCGCGCGCGTCACCTCGGCCTCGAAGCCCTGCCTGGACACGATAAGATCGATCGCCGTTAGGGTCAGAGTCACGATGTCGTACGTGTCATCTGGCCAGTCCCGCCGACGTGCGGCCTGTACGGCCTCAATCACCGGACTGAACCGAAGGAACGCTCCGACGCGGGAGGCGAACGAAGGCTCGTAGACGCTGAGTCCGCTCGCCACCCCTTCGTCCAGATCAGACCCCATAGCACCCTCCGTGCATATCTGCTAACGGCATGGTATGTCGGCCCACCGACATTTCTGGGCCAGACTTGAAGTCCGCACTCGGCCGGATGACCGCGAGCGCCCCTTACCGGACTGTGACCTGGTGGTGCTAGGGTGGGCTGGTCGTCTGCCAGATCACCTCGTCGGCCTGCAAACCTGCGCCCGCGACGACACATTCAGCCTCGACAGCTGGCATCCGGCCCGGCCGCAGATCTGCCTACGCCGCTCAGTAGCAGGTTGACCGATACGTTTCGATTTCATAAGCAGACGTTCGGTCCTTCTCGACATGCTTGGTAAGAAGCGACCCGTCCGTCTCAATTTCCGTCTCATTCGCTGGCGTTCGAGGTCGTTCGGGACCGTCCGCTCAATTCCGCCGTGCCTGGTCACGCACGCCCCCGACCGCCGCCGAAGGGCCAGCAATAGAATTGGAAAGCGTGTTGGGGGCAACCCCTCAAGAGTTCGAATCTCTTATCCTCCGCCACGATCGCGCTGGCTTGCGCCCTGGGCGCGACCGCTACTTTCCGCGCCGGGCGGGCGTGCGGGCGGGCTGGGGCCGGGTGTGAGCCTTCTTCTTCGCCTCGGCGGCCCTTTCGGCGGCGGCCTTCTTGGCGGCGGCGGCGCGATTGGCGTCAGCCCGCGCGGCGTTGGCGGCCAGTTGCGGGGTCATCCAGTCGAGCATGGGCCCGAGCGCGGCGCGCCAGACGCTGGCCTGGTGGCCGCCGCCGGGGATGATCTTCAGCGGCACGTTCGGCACCCGGGTCAGCAGCAGGCCGCGGAAGAGAATCGCCGCGTTGACGTCTGACCTGTCGGTGGCGCCCG